>NZ_VOQB01000005.1:0-533299 GCF_009377275.1 Shewanella sp. YLB-07
TCGATGAAGAGATGTCACCCACGTCGGTTATCTGGTCATGACCATCGCCTAAGTCATAATGGTAAGTGTCCTGACTGTAAGAGCCACTGATGATGTCATCACCCAGTCCACCGCGGAAGCTGTTGCTATAACTGCGAGTACTTGATGACGCTGAATTCAGCTTGAGAACATCATCGCCTTCGCCACCGTCAAGTAGGTTATTACTCATGTAGTAGCCAACTAAGGTATCTTTACCTTCATTGCCAAACAGTGAATCACTACCATGGCTAGCATAAAGATAATCATTACCTCTGCCGCCTTCTAACAGATCATTACCGTTACCACCATAAAGATTATCATCACCATCTTTACCCAAAATAATGAGATCGGTATCGGATCCTGTTACAGCTCTTATGGTATCAGAGCTATCACTACCAATTGCCACCTGAGTGTTTGCTTCGAGGGTTATCGTCTCTTGTGACTCGGTAAGCTCTTGGACAAACTCACTTGGAAAGAAATCAGCAATGTTAGTATCAGGTGCAAGCTGAGGTAAAATCTCATTGAATAACTGAGACATAAATGCCCCCTGACTCCAATCACTTTGACTTATATAAGTCTCATAAAAGTCTAATGCACTCATAGCATCTGCCACGCCAGTTACAGGATCGGCTTCTATCAACTTAATCAGCTCAGCTTCCCAAGCCGTCATATCATAAGACAGGCCATCGACATCAAATACGATTTCTATAGAGTCAGAAATATGCGCTAAACGAGTTGAGAACATCAGTGAATTAAAGATATTAGCTCGGAGGTTTTCATAAGCTGTTGCTATTGGCTCCTGAACCCTTGGACCCAATACAACAGACCAACCAGATTGTCCTACAAGACCAATATCACTAATCGCACTGATAAATTGACCTGAAAACATTTCAACAACATAAAGCATTCTGGATAACCGATCATGCGAATATGGGCTATCAATATTAGTTGACTCATATGCAACTTCATTAAAACCATTTTTTAATAGATAGTTAGCAGCTTCAGAGAAGTATGTATGGCTAAATTGATAACCATTATCCGTATACGCAAGGGCTTTTAATTGCGCGTGATACTCTTCAGGAATATAGTCTGGAATAGAGAAGGATCTAAACGTAACAGAACCATCACCATTATTATTAACTCCGCGGCTTTCAAACTCTTGAAGTAATAATCTTTCCCCTGCTGTGAAAAGATTTATATTCCCTTCAGAACCAGCCCACTCGGCTAGCAGTTTATCGATCAAAGTATCCTGTTCAGCTCTTGATGTGGCTTGAGAAAACTGATTATAAATGGCTAACAAGTCGGCATTTTGAGTGGCAGCTTCTCGGAGATCACGTACATAACCTGAGCCTTTAAAATCGACGACTCCCTGAGCCTCTTCGCTTATTGCAATGGCATCAAATTCACGGTGAAACCCATTGACGGCAAAATCTAGGGTGCCAAAGCTGTGAGCATTCCCCTCTGAGTCTGTGTATTCAGAGGTAAAGCTGATTAGATTGTCCTCTTGGATTTGATTGACATACTCAGCATCATTTAGGTTAATAGAGGCTATATCTAGTTCAGAAAGTGTTTTCATTTCTGACGCTTGGCTTATGCCATCTTGGTTAGCGTCTTGCCAAATTTTTAATTGACTGTATACGGCATCATTACTGTCGATAATGCCATCGCCATTACTGTCTAAATCTCGTAATGCAGCAAACCCATTATACGCCTTTTCACCATTGGCTAAGTCGGTATTATCCCCAAAGAGCTCTTTACCGGAATCAATCGTACCGTTGCCATTGATATCTAATACCAATAAACCATCATCGGCACCGACCCAACCTGTACCTTGCTTAATGCCGTCACCATCATGATCGAAGATGATCCCCGCATCAGATGATACCGTCTCGATTCCATCGCCATCGAGATCGAATACTAGGGGATCACGACGAACCATAGATTGTTCAATTGCATTAGCATCGAGCTGTAGATCGGAATCAATTTTGAGATCGGCCGCTGCATTTAATCGATCGAGCCATTCTTGATGGGACATACCACCGGGGATAGTGCCATTGATCATTCCATCGAGATACAGACCTCGGCTAGCCAGAAGCTGGGCTGCATTACCGAGTGAGGTATCACCAAATATTCCAGAATGTTCTAACCAAGCATTAGGGTCTAGACTGCCTAAACCAACTTCACCTTCTGCTATAGGAATATCACCTAATGGTGTTTCTAAGACTAAAGAGGTGACACCTGTTAATTTCCCGTTTTCTCCAACAGAAATACCAGCGGTTAGTTTTGCGTTAGCAATACCTATACCGGCAGTTAAGCTAGCCGAAAAATCCATCCCTGTTACACCAGTACTTGAGTTTCCTTTTAGCTTGGCATCCATACCAGCGCCAAGGAATTTACTTCCTGGTGTTTTTACTGACAAGTCGAATGAATAATCTCCAGTCTTGGAGTCATAGTTATATTGGATGCCTCCAGCAAGAGGGATTGAAACGCCATACTCACCATCGTAATAGGAAATTTGACCATTGCCATAGTCAACAGCTACTGTACCAGCCTCGTCACCAACGAATGTTACAGTTGCTGTATTGCCGTTTGAATCAGTAACTTTAATAGAACCGTCTGATGATGCTTCTATTTGCTCACCTTGCTCATTTTCCCAGTGAACAGTATTATCATTCACAACTTCAGGGTATGGATAACTCATAAAACATCCTTATTATATTGCTTGGCATAAAGCCAAAATTTAACGTTCCCTAATACTCTCTTGCCTATACCTAAGTAACGGCGCCATAAAGAACTCGATAATTCGTCGCTTGCCCGTTTGCACCTCAGCGGTCACCGCCATACCGGGCATCAGCTTTATTTCTTTGCCATCAACCATTATGGTGCTCTGCTTCATCTTGAGGCGCATACCATAGATTAAGCCGCGCTGCTCATCGACGGTGGCGTCATCTGATACCGAGATCACTTCACCATCGATAATCCCGTATTTAGTAAAGGGGAAGGTATGAATTTTTATCTCGACTAGCATCTGCTCGCGTACGAAACCAATGTCTTTATTCTCTAAGAACACTTCGACATCGAGTTGCACTTCATCTGGTACGATTAACATGAGCTGCTGCGCTTCGGTAACCACGCCACCCACAGTCCCTATGCTTAACTCCTGCACTTGGCCTGACACCGGCGCATATAAAACCTGTTTACTATTACGATCGACCGCCTTGGCCAACTCCTCTTTCAGCGAGGCTATTTGTTGTTGGATCTGCGGTATTTTGGTCAACTCGGTGACCGATGTCTGCGCCTTTAAAGTATTAAGTTGCTGTCTGACTTCCGATTCTGATGCTTGTAATTGCTTAAGTCTCTGACGCTCGGCGGCTAAGTCGTGAGTGTATTGAATGCGCTCTTGCTCGAGTGCTAAATAATCATTTTCTGAAGCATAATTTTGACTGTGCAAGCCCTTCATGGTGTTGGCACGCTTAGTGATAATAGGCAATATTTGTTCGAGCTTAGCTATCACCTCATTACTGGCAGCTTGCTCTGCTTGTTTTTGCAAAAGATTACTCTGCAGCATCTGCCATTGGGCGCGAAATTGCAGCCATTGCTGCCACAGAAGCCGCTTATGTAGATCGAGTTCGACTTGAGACGCATTAGGCACATGGGGGAAGGCCAGTGAAGCTAAAGCTATACTGGTGTCATTGACATCTTGCGTTAGCATGACTAACAAGGCTTGGCTACCCGCGAGGCTCAGACGAGCACTGTGCAGTTCACCACTTAGGCGCTTCTCATCGGCGGTTGTTAAGGTGCTGTCAAGCTCGATTAATGGCTGACCTTTGTGCACATATTGGCCTTCACGTACTAAGATGTTTTTCACTACCGATTTTTCTAAAGGCTGGATTAACTTCACTTTAGAACTTGGGATAATTTTACCTTCAGCCGAGGCGACAATATTGACCTCACCTAAACAGGCCCAAATAATTGCAATAACCAGAAGAACAAGCAAACTCCAGCCTAACTTACGCGCTAGAGGGTTTGGTGGTGTTTCTTGAATTTCAAGCGCTGCTGGCAGAAACGCGGCTAAGTCTCGACTAGTATTGCCATCGCCCAACTTGTCACGGTTTTTCCATGCATCTTTTAGTATTCCCCAGGCACTCATACCTTCTCCTCAGTGCTATGCTGAGCAGCAGAAGGGCTCGATGTGTTGACCCTGTTATTTTTAGATGCTGTTCTTACCTGCCTAGCTTGGGAATAGTTAGCTTGATTAGATTCTACGGGATGTAGGTTAGGCGTGTAACTTTGATAGCTGTGCAACTTGGCATAATAACCATTGTGAGCAATTAAGCTGTCATGATTGCCCTGTTCTACAATACGCCCCTTATCCATAACGATAATACGATTACACTGACGAACAGTAGTTAATCTGTGGGCGATAATAAACACGGTACGCCCCTTACAAATCCGCGCCATATTATCTTGCACTAAGCGTTCAGACTCATAATCCAGTGCACTGGTCGCTTCATCAAAAATTAAGATCCTGGGATTACCGATAAGTGCACGGGCAATAGCCAATCTTTGCCTCTGCCCCCCTGATAGATTACTGCCTTGCTCGCCAACAATATTGTCATACCCTTCCGGCAGTTCAACAATAAACTCATGTGCACCCGCCATTTTGGCCGCAGCAACCACACGCTCCATAGAAATTGAAGGATCAGTTAAGGCAATATTCTCCCGTATCGTACGGTTAAACAGAAAATTCTCCTGTAATACCACACCAATCTGTTTACGAAGCCAAGCTGTGTCTATCATAGAAAGGTCTACACCATCCACAAGCACTCTTCCAGATTCTGGAATATAGAGTCGCTGCACCAGCTTAGTAATGGTACTTTTCCCTGAACCTGAACGCCCGACAATACCTATCACCTCACCTGGACGAGTCTGAAGATTTATCTCATTGAGAATAACCGGACCATCTGGTCGATAGCGAAAACGAACATGTTCAAAAGTAATGGCACCTTGCAATGAAGGTAGACGCGATCGGTTAGGGTTAAATCCAGGTTCCTTTGGTGTATTCAAGATATCTCCCAAACGCTCGATAGATATTCCTGCCTGCTGAAAGTCTTGCCAAAGCTGCACAAGTTTGAGAATGGGACCACTGACACGCCCCGCAAGCATATTAAATGCAACCAGCTGACCTACGCTTATTTGGCCATCAATGACTAAATGCGCCCCCACCCAAATAATACCTAAGGTGACCAATTTATTAATAAGGCCCGCTATTTGCCCGGCGACATTACCAAGGTTCTGGCTTCGAAAAGAAGCGTGCACATAACTGGATAAGTGATCTTCTAATTTACGTCGCATCTGGGGTTCAACCGCCATCGACTTAACAGTACCAATACCGGTTATAGCCTCGGTCAAAAAAGCGGTATTGGCAGCGCCATGCTTAAATTTCTCATCGAGACGACGTCGTAAAATCGGGGTGATAAATACAGATAGCAGAATATAGAAAGGAATACTGCCCATCACTATCCAGGTCAACGTCGGGCTGTAGTACCACATCACACCTAAGAAAACGAAGACGAACAGAAGATCTATCACTAACGTAAGAGCCGTCCCCGTTATGAAGTTACGTATGGTATCCAGTTCTCTGACTCTAGCCACATTCTGACCGACTTGCCTGGACTCAAAATATGATAAAGGGAGATTCAACAGATGCTGAAAAAGGCGGGAACCTAGCTCAACATCAATCCTATTAGTCGTATGACTGAAAGTGTAATTACGTATTCCTCCTAATATGGCCTCAAATACAACCACCACAAAAAAACCTACCGCAAGCACATCTAGAGTGGTAAAACCGCGATGTACTAGTACCTTATCCATGACCACCTGAAAGAAGAGTGGAATGACTAGGGCAAATATTTGTAAAAAGAAAGATGCGATCAACACTTCGCCAAACAATTTACGGTACTTAACTAATGAGGGAATAAACCAAGATATATCAAATTTTTGCTGCAGGCTCTCACCAAAGCCTTGACGTCTGACCAATGCAATAAGTTCACCCGACCAACGCTGCTTTAACTCATCAACGGATATAGATTGAGGTGCGCCCTGAGTAAGGTCATGGATCAAGATATTATCTTGTTTCGCCTTAGACTGGTTAGCGTCTTGTTGCCCATCAATGGGGTCTGCTGACTCTAAAAGATTATCTGATGACAACCTGGCGATTATAAAGTAACCACCTTGCTTATCTTTAGCTATAGCAGGCAAGACACCGTTTTTAAGCTCTGAGATAGATAAAGTCAGCTGCTTAGCTTTTAGTGTCAGCGCTTTCGCCGCCAACAATATTTCAGTATCAGAAAATAAAGTGCCCGATATACCGAACTCATGAGATAGCTGCTCAGGCTCGGCTGGCAACTGATGAAATCGCGCGATCGCGACAAGTGAATGAAGACCAGAATCCATGTCTATACTGCTTAATCCTTTAAATCATTTTGAAAATGATACTTATAGAAAATAATGGTCACTAAAACCATTTCTCTAACAACAAGAAACAAAATAACAATACTTTTGTACTACGTCAACAAACCACGCAACACATGTTTCTTAATGGCACTATAAAGACTAAAAATAACATTACCCCAACAACTGATAGTAAAGTGATACAGATCTCAACCTCGATGTTCCTCGAAAACAAGTCACCCGAAAGAATTAAAAATAAAGAAGTAGCAATAAAGTACACCTCAATATTGCGAATAAGGACAAGTTTTTGAGGACTAGAAGAATAAACCTATGAAGTGGAGTTACCTTAATCTAGAGAATAAATCTAAGAGGTAAATAATCAGGTGCAAGTAAGTTCGAGAACTTCGGTTTCAGGGCGAAGTATCACTCAGTGAAATATGGCATAGTCATGAGCCTATGAACGAGAAGCATGGAAGCTGAACTGGCTGTTGTATATGGACATATTTGCCGAACTCGTCGTTATACATGGACGTTGTTTGAAATCGCAGAGCACCCAAGGATGACTCTTATGAAATCAAGAACCCGCGTGCTGAGAGATTACTTGCACATTGGCTCACTGCAGGTGATAGATAACAATGAAGGTACGACCTTTAATCAACTACCAAGTAACAGTAAAAAGAATTGAAATAGTCTTATTCCTAAGACTCAACTCTTTATGACTCAAGGATTACTGTTGCAGTAGCGTAGTGCTTTTCATCGGCAATAGAGATATGCCCTCTTGTGCCACCAAGCAGCGCGAGCCTTTCAGCCGCGCCGCCGCTGAAACTCACCAGTGGTGCGCCATTGGCATCATTGCTAATTTCGATATGCTGAAACGAGACGCCGCGACCTATGCCGGTGCCTAAGGCTTTGGCGGCAGCTTCTTTGGCGGCGAAACGCTTCGCCAGATAACGTCCGGGCATAGATGAGGCGATAAATATCGCCATTTCGGATTCGGTAAGCACGCGTTTGGCTAAACGGCACTGAGCCAGGCCATCAAGATCACCAACGGCAGGCACTTTTTTCTCGATACGTTCAATCTCGGCGATATCGGTACCTAGACCAACAATCATATATATCCTTAAAGCTAAGAAGTAGCGAGTTCCTAGTTACCAGGAGTTTGAACCTAGGACCTAGGAACTCGTATCTAGAACCTAATGACTTATTCGCCTCTGCGACCTTCGTTCATCAGTTGCTTCATGTCTCTTACCGCTTTATCTAACCCATCGATGACGGCGCGGGCTATGATGGCGTGACCTATGTTCAGCTCATACAGCTCAGGGATCGCGGCGATTGGCTTAACGTTGTGATAGTGAAGTCCATGGCCTGCATTGACGATTAAGCCCTTTGAGTGGGCGTAGGTTGCCATCTCCTTGATGCGTGCAAGCTCTTTAGCCTCTTCAACTTCGTTTTCGGCATCGGCGTAGCAACCTGTGTGGATCTCAATCAGAGGTGCCTTCACGGCAACGGCAGCATCGATTTGAGCCTTATCGGCATCGATAAATAGCGAGACCTTAACCCCAACATCATCCAGGCGTTGTATTGCAGCAGCAATCTTGCCCATCTGACCCGCAACATCGAGTCCGCCTTCGGTGGTGAGCTCTTCACGTTTCTCGGGAACGAGACACACGTATGTCGGTTTGACTTCACAGGCGATATCGAGCATTTCATCGGTGACCGCCATCTCGAAATTCATCCGAGTATTGAGCGTCTTCGCCAGCAGGTAGATGTCTCTGTCAATGATATGACGTCGGTCTTCTCGCAGGTGCACGGTAATGCCTTCGGCGCCGGCATGCTCAGCTACTGCTGCGGCATGAACGGGATCGGGATACGAGGTCCCACGGGCCTGACGTAGAGTAGCAATGTGATCGATATTAACGCCAAGTAAGATGCGGCTCATTGAGTATCCTCTGAAAAATAGGGTAAGTTTGCGGCGGCTTACGCGTCGTCAAACGGATTGGAGTATTGTACTCAGGTTATATGGAAAGGTGAAACGGCAAAATACTTGTAATACCATTCCATATAAGTATCTGGTCAGTTCAGAGACTCTCAGTTTTTTCAATTCAAGGCGCATTGATGAGGAAATGGTTATTCCCTTTTAAGTCAATGCAACACAGAAGTGGAAACACTGAGAGCCTCACGCAGTGCGGGTTTCAAAGCCCTTTATGCTACGTTGAATGTTTTCGATATAGAATAACTAATTAGCTTCAAACACCCGCCTTGCCTACAGTGCTTTGAACTCCCGCTGAATGTTCAGATACTTACTCGGAATGGTATAACAACAAATAGTATTAATAAATACCATCTTAAGATTCAAGATAATAAGGGATTTAACTGATTTTCGTTTTCACAATTTGAAAATTAAGCGGTTTTAGTGGCTTTGATTTAAGTCGCTCAAACTACTTAGTCAGCGGGGATGTCATTTTATATCTAAATAGTGCCCTGGACTTAAGTGGCTTATCACCCAAACAAGCTGCCAACATCAAACGCATCAGGTATTTGGCTTGTCTTAGATGTGAAGCCTCTAATCTATGTTCATCCAATGCCAGTAACATCTCGCCGCTGTAGTGTGATGTCTTGGGACCTAAGGCATTGACGAAGCCTTCGTCAGGCAATAAACGATAATAGTAATCAGGCTCTATGGGATCTTGGGAAAGGTCGGTTCTGAGCGTCGGCATAAGCCCTAACTCTTTGAGCAGACTTAATTCAAAATATCGTAACTGGCTCTCACAGAAACCTGCCGCCATGGACATTAAGGTCTTGTGGTAGGTAAAAAACAGCGACTCGGCGCCATGATCGACGGCGATGCAGCGGACCAATAATTCATTGAGATAAAAACCGGCAAAACTGACGTCGCCCGAGAGAGGAATGGCCGGACTCCCCGCCTCTACACTGTTCATATTTCTCAGCGATGTGCGGCCGGATAGTTGAAAAACCAGAGGTTGAAAAGGTTGCAGTATGCTTTTAATGGAGGTCTTGCCGCTGCCTAGGCGAGCGACGCAGTCGACTCGTCCATGACCATCGACCAGCATATTGACTAACACACTGGAGTCTTTGAAGGGACGCGTATGGAGCACGTAGCCGCGCTCCATTAATCTATACCTAAGCTGTTACTCATCACTAGCATTCCAACATAAACGACACTCGTTTAACTGTGATCATGATTCAGAGCTCAACTTATCATTTATAGATAAAATACAACGAAGCTGCTGCAATAAAGCTGGCAGCTTCGCCAAGTGAATGGGTCAAATTTATTAATCTTCGCCATAGCCTAAGCTGCGAAGTGCACGCTCATCATCGGCCCAACCTGACTTAACCTTAACCCACATCTCGAGGAAGACCTTGTTATCGAACATGACTTCCATATCCACACGCGCGGCGGAGCTGATCTTCTTGATACGATCGCCCTTGTTGCCTATGACCATGCGCTTCTGGGTCTCACGCTCAACCAGCACAAGGGCATTGATCTGATAGACACCGTTTTCCATCATCTTAAACTGCTCGATCTCAACGGTACAGTCGTATGGCAGCTCATCACCCAAGAAACGCATCAGCTTCTCGCGGACAATTTCTGACGCCATAAACTTCTGTGATCTGTCGGTGACATAGTCTTCCGGGAAAAAATGCGCCGATTCGGGTAGAGACTCGATAGACATGTCTAAGATACGCTGTACGTTGGTGCCCTTAGTCGCCGAGATAGGTAAGATCTCATCGAAAGGAAACTTCTTCGATAACGCCTCAAGATAAGGGAATAACTCCTCTTTGTTCTTGATGTTATCGACCTTGTTTACCGCAAGTACCGTTTTACGACCGTCATCACGGCTCTGTAGCTTACGCAAAACCAAGTCATCATCTTCGGTCCAGGTCATGCCATCGACAACGAAGACAACCAAACTGACTTCGGCTAATGAGCTCGCTGCGGCGCGGTTCATCAAACGGTTGATGGCGCGCTTCTCTTCCATATGCAGACCCGGCGTGTCGATAAACACGACTTGGCGCTCGTCTACAGTATGGATCCCCATGATGCGATGGCGTGTAGTCTGCGGCTTCTTCGAGGTGATACTGATCTTCTGACCCAGTAGCTTATTCAGCAGAGTCGATTTACCGACATTCGGGCGGCCAACGATGGCGACCATGCCACAATAGGTGACATCGTATTTTGCTGCAGATGAAGGGTTATTCATCTGTGCTAACAGGTCGTCTAAATTAGGCTCGTTACTTGAAGCCGCTTCATTGGCTGCAGGCGCTTTCTTCTTACTCATTTTTTAATTAACTCCAAAACCTGTGCAGCGGCAATCTGCTCAGCTTTTCTTCGGGAACTCGCAACCCCAACAAGGGATTTCTTCAACTCTTCTACATAACACTCGACCGTAAAGGTCTGTGCATGGGCCTCACCTTTGATGTCTGTCACTTTATAAACAGGCAGAGGCTTCTTAAAACCTTGTAACAACTCTTGTAACAAGGTCTTTGGATCTTTCTGATTGATAGGCTCTATGATTGCCAAACGAGACTCATACCAGCTCAGGACTCGAGCACGGCAGGTCTCCAAATCGGCATCCAGATAGATAGCGCCTATGATGGCCTCTACCCCATCGGCAATGATCGACTCGCGTCTGAAGCCACCGCTTTTCAATTCACCCGGGCCTAACTTGAGATAGTCCCCAAGTTTGAACTCGAAACCAATTTCCGCCAGCATCTTACCGCACACTAAGGTGGCCCGCATGCGACTAAGGTCACCTTCGGTCACCTTAGGAAATTGGTGATATAAGGCATCTGATATAATAATAGACAAGATCGAATCACCCAGAAATTCCAGGCGTTCATTATGCTTGCTAGAAGCACTTCTATGGGTCAGAGCCTGATCCAAATGCGCTTGCTGGTTAAATTGATAGCCTAACGTCCGACACAGACGCGGGATATTTTTAATCGGTTCCATCTTAAGTAATTCCACCTACGCGATTGAAACGGACACCTGTTGGGATCCATGCCGGTAAGAAGTCGGCCTTAGTTCTGTCAAACTCGAAGCTTATCCAGATGGCAACGGCTTTTCCGACCAGATTCTCTTCGGGAACGAAGCCCCAGAAGCGGCTGTCGGTACTGTTATCTCGGTTGTCGCCCATCATGAAGTAATGACCTTCAGGCACAATAAACTCACCCACAGGTAACTTACCTTCACGGTAATAATAGCCGATAGGATCCGGGCGCTGAGGGTTGATCAAGATGTCATGGCTCACTTCACCTAGCTTCTCGGTGTAACGACTCAGTGGTACACCATTTTGTGAAAATTCACCTTGGTTAACCCCGGCGCGAGCCACTTGCTTAAGCTCAGGGCAAGTTATCTCGCCATCAGCACACGCTGGCTGAATATAGACTTGCTTGTTACGGTAGACAATCCTGTCACCAGGCAAACCAACAACACGCTTGATGTAATCGATGCGTGGATTTTCGGGATACTTAAACACGGCAACATCACCACGCTCAGGCTTACCTGTTTCGACTAACTGACTGCGCCAAACAGGGTCTTTCAAACCATAGCTAAACTTTTCCACCAGGATGAAATCACCAACCAGCAAGGTAGGCATCATGGACCCCGATGGGATCTGAAAAGGCTCATAGATAAATGAACGTAAAATGAGTACGAATGCGATCACCGGGAAGATAGAACGAGACGTTTCGACAAACGCCGACTCACGGGTGATTTTTTCAGCATTTTCCTCACTGATATCCGCGTCAACGGCCTGGGCCATAGCGAGTCTCTCTCGACGCTTAGGCGCGAGTAACAGAGCATCAGCCATCCACACCAGACCACTACACAAGGTCACCAATACCAAAATGAGGGAAAAATAAGCTGCCATACTTTATGAACTCCTGCTTGCAAACAAAAATACTATTATCACTGCGAGTCTAATCAGAATAGTCGACTGTGATGCATAGGTCAGTTATACGTGAGTAACGAAAGCGCCGCAAACTGCGGCGCTAGATATTGCTCACTATTAACAATTCTTAACGATTTAGTCGTTGAGCTTAAGCACTGCCAGGAAGGCTTCCTGCGGTACTTCCACATTGCCCACCTGCTTCATGCGCTTCTTACCCTCTTTCTGCTTCTGCAGTAGCTTCTTCTTACGCGAGACATCGCCGCCATAACACTTGGCGGTCACATCTTTACGCATGGCCTTAATCGAAGAGCGTGCAATGACTTGAGTCCCCACTGCGGCCTGAACGGCGATATCGAACATCTGTCTGGGAATAAGCTCTTTCATCTTATTCACCAGGGCCAGACCTTTATGACGAATGAGCCCCTTATGGATGATCATTGCCAAGGCATCGACTCTGTCACCATTGATGAGGATGTCGAGACGTACCATGTCGGCAGGCTCGAAGCGAGTAAAGTTATACTCCAGAGACGCATAACCACGACTGGTGGATTTAAGGCGATCGAAGAAGTCCATCACCACTTCAGCCATCGGCATGTCATAGGTGATCGCGACCTGATTGCCGTGATAGACCATATTAGTCTGCATACCACGCTTCTCGACACACAAGGTGATGACGTTACCCAGATACTCTTTCGGTACCAAGATATTCGTCTCGACGATGGGCTCTCGCATCTCGGTAATATTATTGATTGCCGGCAGATCAGATGGATTATCAACATAAATGGTCTCACCATCTGTCTTGATGATTTCATACACAACGGTTGGCGCCGTGGTGATCAGATCCAGATTATACTCACGCTCCAGACGTTCCTGAATGATCTCCATGTGTAGCAGGCCTAGGAAACCGATACGGAAACCGAAACCCAGAGCCGATGAGGTCTCAGGCTCGAAGAACAAGGATGCATCGTTGAGGCTAAGCTTGTTTAGCGCATCACGGAAACTCTCGTAATCGTCGGTAGAGATAGGGAATACACCGGCATAAACCTGAGGTTTAACCTTCTTAAAACCGCTTAATGGCTCGGTAGCGCCATTTTTAGCATGAGTTAAAGTATCACCTACGGGCGCGCCGTGGATCTCCTTAATACCTGCGATAACGTAGCCCACTTCACCGGTTCTAATTTCTTTGGTATCGGTCTGCTTAGGAGTAAAGATACCCACTCTATCAGCAGTGTGATTCACGCCAGTAGACATGACCTTAAATTTGTCACCCTTCTTGAGCACACCATGCTTGACTCGAACCAGGGAGACGACACCCAGATAGCTATCGAACCAGGAATCTATGATCAAGGCCTGCAATGGCCCCTCTTCATTTCCTTCAGGAGGAGGAACTTGCGCTACGATGACTTCGAGTACGTCCTCGATACCTATACCTGTCTTTGCTGAACAGCGCACCGCATCGGCCGCTTCGATGCCGACTATGTCTTCGATCTCTTCAGCAACACGCTCAGGATCGGCCTGAGGCAGATCGATCTTGTTCAGAACAGGTACGACCTCCATATCCATCTCGAGCGCCGTGTAACAGTTCGCCAGAGTCTGAGCCTCTACACCTTGTCCGGCATCAACAACCAGCAAAGCACCTTCACAGGCCGCTAGAGAACGGGAGACTTCATAGGAGAAATCCACGTGACCCGGCGTATCGATGAAGTTTAACTGATAGGTCTCACCGTCTTTGGCCGTATAATTTAGCGTAACACTCTGAGCCTTGATGGTAATACCACGCTCGCGCTCAATATCCATCGAGTCCAATACTTGGGACGCCATCTCACGATCTGAAAGACCACCACAAAACTGAATTAAGCGGTCTGAGAGTGTTGATTTGCCATGATCAATATGGGCAATAATCGAAAAGTTTCTAATGTGCTTCATGATGCGAAATGACTGACTCAAAGTTGGAATTATCTAAAAGTGCGGAATTGTACCCGATCGGCTCCCCAATACCAATCTAAACCGCTCTTCATCGTCATCAAGACAGTGAAAAACAGGGGGGAGTAAACCGAATACCCATGAGTATATAATACCAATTGGTATTGGTATTATAGTGTATGGCCCAAATGGGCAAGGATGACAGGTTGACTGGTATGCTCCATCTTCTTTGCCGCTCTTCTGGCATATAGCCAAGCTAGGAAGGCGCCCATAAGTGCAACTGGAATCACTTGCAGATCACTGACTTCCACCTCAAATTGAGACAAGATAAGCGTCGCTAGGCCTGCACCCAGAAAGAGTCCAAGCAAGGGAAGCAAGTAGATGAGGGCCGCCGCCTTAAGAATCACACTCTCGGGCAAACCTAACCTGAGAAGTTGCCCCGGTTCATATTGATTGTCAGACGGGATAGAGAATACTTGCACCTTAGGGGAGAAGGCAGACGCCACGGCTGAGGTACCACAAGAGTCACTGTTATCACAATGGCTACAGGCATTTTTAACTTGAACCTCTACGGTTACCCAGCCTTTATCGTCACACTGTATGACTTTCGCCATCTCTTCCATCATAGAAGAATACCCTTAGAAAAATAAAACAAGTATCCATGCCGTTGGCGCATCATTATTGAATACTGATGCTCTTAGCGACGCGAGTTAAGGTTTCTGTCGGGACCTTACCAACCGCCACGACTTCGAAATTACCGACGACTTCCGTCGCCAATGATAGGCCGTTTCTAGTCACTAGCTCTTCGGGCATCTTAGTGTCCCCGGCGCGAGCGACATAAACAGAGATGTTAGCCATACCATCACTGAGCGCAATATACTCTACCGCCTCATGACTGCCCATGAGTCTATGGCTGTCTTTAACCAAAATTTCAAAACCCTCAGGTAACCAGTTAAATGTCCAGTTATCACCGGCATCACGTTTAGACTGGGAGGCTACTGCAGGCCACTCCTGTTTATAAGCTTCGGTTAAGATAGCAGGAGCTTCATCTAATACTAATAATTCGACCACTAAAATCTGCTCGAGTAACTGCTTATCTTGAGTCAACATGTCATAGCGCAGAGGAAGGTAAGACTCCATATCCAACCAGACTTGATAACCGTAGCGAAAATCATCGTTAGGAATGATGCGCACCAACTGGCCAGGGCGGCCCGCTAAACGACTACGCCCCCCCAAGACGAATTGGTAACCAGATTCCAGTTTAGAGATATCTGCTGCAAATGCCGGTGGTAGTATCCCCTGAATGCGACTAGCACTTACGCTATAGGCAGGTTGATCATGCTCGATAAAAGTCACTGTATTACCAACTCTTACCGCATTTTTGGGTGGGCCGTTGAGGTGTTCTAGAAAGGCGACTTCTTGATCTTCAATCTTGCCATGAATATAGACTAAAGGACGAATGTGATCCGCTTGTAGCTGGATCAGAGACATCTTGAATTCTTGTTCCCGTAAGGCTTGACTCATATTTTCGAGCCAAGCCTTAGCGGACATATCTTCCTGTGCATACACAGGGAAATTAAAAACTAACAGGGCCAACAAAATAAGACGCAAGCTAACTCCTTAACGTATATAGCTTAGAAAACTATTGATCCGCAGAGTTCGAATCAAGTTTGCCATTGTCATCTATTTTAGTGCCATTATTCAATCTTTGTTGCAACATATGATCTTGAATATAGGCATTGATGCGTTGACGTTGCTCCATCACCTGGACGTTAGAGAAGCTTTGGCTCGCTTGTACCGGTCCTGTTTGTAGGCTCACAGGAGTCACGCTACCAACCAGTGGACGAGTATTAAGCACAGGTAACGGCGATATATCTATGGCGCTCTGTTGACTGTAATTTTGTACTCCGACGACTGCCACTAAGGCGACACTGGCTGCGATGGCATATTGGCCAAACTGCTTAAACATAGGGAGCACATTCGCGAATCCGCCTATGGCAAGTTCTGGCTTTTTGCTATCGACGCGCTGCACCGGAGCTATAATTGTTGGCTCTTTATCGATAGCATCTGCAATACTGGCACTGAGATCTAAGTTAATTGACTTAGGCAGCTCACCACGCATAGCGTCGCCTATCATATGATAATCACGCCACTGCTGATGCGAACCCTCATCGGCTGACAATTCAGCCAATGCATGCTCGTCGGTTTCTCCATCGACGGCAGCGGATACCCATTCCTGACCTAATTTATCCATTTATCACCTGTATTAGTACTCACATGAATACTTGTATTAGTAAAAGGCTACTATTCTTCCAGCAAAGGCTGAAGTTTTTTATCGATCGCTTCCCGGGCTCTGAAGATGCGAGACCTTACTGTGCCTACGGGGCAATCCATAACATTCGCTATCTCCTCGTAGCTCATACCATCGAGCTCTCGTAATGAGATAGCCATTTTTAATTCTTCTGGTAATGAGTCTAGCGCATCGAAAACCACTTTTTGAATATCATCGGCCATTAATAGACGTTCAGGAGAAGCAAACTCCTTTAACGCATCACTACCATCGTAATATTCGGCTTCCTCTGCATCGACATCATTTGCAGGAGCGCGTCGCCCCTGAGCAACCAGATGGTTCTTGGCGGTATTTACCGCAATTCGGTACAACCAGGTATAAAAAGCACTTTCGCCTCGAAAGTTTGGTAATGCTCGATAAGCTTTAATAAATGCTTCCTGAGCAACATCGGCAACGTCGGCCTGATTTCGCACATAACGTGCAATCAGGTTCATTACCTTGTTCTGATACTTGAGTACCAAGAGATTAAATGCATTTTTATCACCCTGCTGAACACGCTCAACTAGTTGTTGATCACTTATTTGTCCACTCATTCGAGCCGACTACTCCTAAATCTAAAATGCTGATTTCTCAGTCGCTCGAATCATATGCACATATGTAGACTAACGAACTTCGAAAAAGTTCTAAAAAAATAACATCGAAATGAATTTATTTTCAGTTAACTAACAATCTTTCCAAAAAAGCCCGCTTGGTTTACCATAGCTAAACCTCACAGAACTTACCATGATACCTGATGAAACAAGTAGTTGAACACCAATCTGACGTTTTGGTTATCGGCAGCGGCGCTGCAGGTTTAACATTAGCACTGCATCTTGCTGAAAAATCGAAAGTTATCTTACTCTCAAAAGGTCCACTGAGTGAAGGTTCGACCTACTATGCCCAAGGTGGCATAGCGTCAGTCTTCGATAAAGATGACACCATAGAGTCCCATGTGGCCGATACTTTGGTCGCCGGCGCCGGGCTTTGCGATGAAGCCGTCGTTAAATTTACCGCCGAAAACGCCAAGGGCGCAATGGAGTGGTTAATCGAATGCGGTGTGGCTTTCGATAAGGAAGAAACCAGTGACGGTGATACGGCTAATGCCCCCTATCACTTAACTCGTGAAGGCGGACACAGTCACAGACGTATACTGCATGCGGCCGACGCCACGGGAAAAGAGGTCCAGGTCACGCTACAGGACAGGGCCAAGTCCCATCCCAATATCCAGGTATTAGAACGTTACAACGCCATCGATCTCATCACTTCTCGCAAATTAAACTTATCGGGGAACCGAGTCTTAGGGGCTTATGTTTGGAATAGAGATGTCGAGCAAGTTGAGACCATCAAGGCTAGATTTGTCGCCCTGGCAACTGGTGGAAGCTCTAAAGTTTATCAATATACCTCAAACCCTGACATAGCTTCGGGTGACGGTATTGCCATGGCCTGGCGCGCTGGTTGCAGAATTGCCAACATGGAATTCAACCAGTTTCACCCTACTTGTCTTTATCATGCCGATGCCAGAAACTTTCTACTTACAGAGGCACTACGAGGTGAGGGCGCCTATCTTAGACGCCCAGATGGCACACGTTTTATGCCAGATTTTGACGAACGTGCCGAGCTAGCACCAAGAGACATAGTCGCACGAGCCATAGACTTTGAGATGAAGAGGCTAGGATCAGATTGTGTGTATTTAGATATCACCCATAAGCCGGCAGATTTTGTCATTAAGCACTTTCCAACGATCCATAAGCGTTGCTTGGAATTTGGTATCGATATCACCACAGACCCGATCCCGGTCGTACCTGCCGCCCACTATACCTGTGGCGGCGTGATGACAGACCTTCGCGGACAAACCGACCTTAACGGCTTATATGCCATCGGCGAAGTCGCATACACGGGCCTGCATGGTGCCAACCGTCTAGCCAGTAACTCCTTGCTCGAATGCTTAGTCTTCGCCAGGGCCGCCGGTGAAGATATTGAAGGGCAACTGCATAATATACCTATGCCGGGAACATTGCCTGCATGGGATGAAAGTAAGGTATCGAACTCGGATGAGGAAGTTGTCATCGCCCATAACTGGCATGAACTGCGTCTATTCATGTGGGATTACGTCGGCATCGTTCGCTCAGACAAACGCTTAGAGAGAGCCCGCCGTCGCTGCGCCATGCTGCAGCAAGAGATCCAGGAATATTACAGCAACTTCAGAGTGAGTAATAATCTATTGGAACTGAGAAACTTAGTGCAAGTCGCTGAGCTTATCATACGCTGCGCCATGGAGAGAAAAGAGAGCGTCGGTCTTCACTACAACATAGATCATCCAGAGCAATCTGATAATCCAATTCCAACCATAATTCAGCCTGATAGCTAGCTTCTGCGATCCGTGAGAAGCAGACGACACAAGTGCCGATAACTTGTGTCGTCTAACATATCCGCCCAAATGATCACTAAACGCCTGTGCCCAACATTCATATCTTGGGTGTGGACATAAAAAAAGATCACTAATGGTGTGACGATGGGACTCATGACTAAGGTGAATTTTTCCGTCGCGATTTCATCCACAGCAGCGAGATGATTCCTGCACGAAAAAGCTATCTGACCTTCGCCGTCACGACTCAAGCTAAATCGACAGTGCCAATATGTTAATAGCCAGAACTGATAAGAAAAAAACACTAGAGTAAAGCCGGCTGCGCAGTATTTAATGATCAGGTAGATAAGATTATCTAAAGAAGGCCAGGCGAGAAATGAGCATAAGCAAACACTCGCCAGGACGACCAACGCGAGACGCTGGTCGAAGGATGAAGCTAGTCTGAAGCTAAGCCGCTGGTCTGCCACGGACAAGTACGACCATTTCGGCCAACTCAGGATCGGGACACTGTTCATGACCCATAAACCAGGCAAATAACTCAGGGTCTTCGCCTTCGAGAAGTCTGACAAAAATCCCTTTGTTTTTAACCGATAACTGCTCGTAATAGCGCTCGACAAAAGGTTGGAAAATAACGTCCAATTCAAGCATCCCCCGTCGGCATGCCCATCTCACTCTCGATATTTTCATTGGTTCAGACACGCATCTTGCTCCTAGATCTCGTTATGGGGCTAGTGTAACCTTAGTTGTGGCTTGAGTCGATGAAATCACCCGCTGCCACTCGGATATAAAATAGGTGCGTCTATCCCACATCGATATCCCATAAATCAGATAGAACCAGTTTGCTAAAGTTCAACCTCATGCTATAACAAGTGCTGAACTTGGGCGTCCCGGCCTTCAAACAGATCGGTGAAATCCGTTTCTAACAGGCGTTTCACCGCCGGATGTTGGATCATACGCTCGGCAAACATCACATGATATACCTCTTTGATGTCGGTGGTTTCACCTAACAGATGCATATCATGGGACAAGATATCTTGTTTGTAGATAGAAGGAGCCACGAAGATCCCCTGCTTGAAATATCCGAAGGCCTTCATCATGGCCGCGTCATCGAACTCGCCAAGAATATTGACGTTGAGTCCATTTTCATCGAACCAGTGGTGCAGTTGTTGGCCGAGGGAAGTTCGCTTCCCAGGAATGAGTAACTTACCTTGCTCTAAACACTCGGGAAACGGCTTGTCATACTTCTCAGCGGAGAAGAAAGCTATGCCACACTCGCCTAATTTCTTAGATAAGATCTCAGGATATTTAAGCGACTCACCTGCACAATCAGATAAGATCATATCCAGCTTATGCTCTCTTAAGCGTGTCATCAGGCTTTCGTGTGTCGCCTCGAAGCAGGCCAGATGCATGGAGCCATCACTGGGTACAACAGAGAGTAAGACTCTACTCGCCAAGGCTTTAGATAAGGCATCTGCAATGCCCACCTCAAACAGAATATTCTCATCTTTTTGGTAGTTGAGTAGATCCAGCATCTCATAGCTAAGACTAAACATCTTATCGGCATAACGAAATACCAATTCTCCAAGCTCGGTAGGCTCGAGGGAGCGACCGACTCGTTTAAATAGACTCCCCTTAAAACGTGTTTCCAGAACCCTTATCTGCCCCGTCACAGTTTGCGGCGCGAGGCACAAAGCCTCGGCAGCCTTAGCTACCGAACCCTTTTTATGTACCATCCAAAAATAGTAGAGATGGTTATAGTTCAGATGTGACATATATCATCTAACCCGAAGTCGGACCCGTTAATAGTGATTACTCCAAATATACTTACTTGAGTCTCTGACAATCCATCAGGCTATACATCACGGTCTTCAGTGACTCGACATTCTGAATCGTTCCGGCGGAGAAGGCTTCTGCTAGTCCATTGACTAACACATGTCTATCCGGAATACGGCTCTCACAATAAGTACGGTTAGCCTCTTGAAAGCGTTTACCGCTTCTATATTTGAGTGCCCTGGACTCGTAGCTATCAGTTTCAAGACGCGCCCCGGTTGCATTAGGCTTATACATCATGGCGCCATCGACGACGCCTTCGAGATAGTGCTGACATGTAACACTCGCGATATCCTGGTTACAGGCCTGTAATTGCTCGGCCTGAGCTGTAGCTGCGAAACCTAGACTAAGTACAGATGCTAGAAAGATGACTCTCATAATGTGTTCTCCATAACCAATTATCTTATTATTTAGCGTTATTCGCTGCTGTTTTGGGTAACACTTTATCTAACCAGAAATAACCTATGACAGCAGACAGCAGTGACCCGACTAAGATGCCCAACCTGGCAAAATCACCATAAGCGGCCCCCTCTCCTACAAATGCCAGAGATGAGATAAACATAGACATGGTAAAACCGATACCACACATCACGGCAACTGGGGCAATATGTCTCCAGCCCATACCTTCAGGAAGAACAGCCCATTTAAGCTTTACCGCAATATAGCTGAAAAACAGGACACCCAGAGGCTTACCTAACAGCAGGCCTAAGGCAATACCTACTGGCACCGGAGAAAATAGCGCATCTAAACTCATCCCACCTAAATTTACACCCGCATTGGCGAAGGCAAAGATTGGCAAGATGATGAAGGTACTCCAAGGGTGTAGGCTATGCTCCAGACTCTCGGATGGAGAGCTGCCATCTTTCGCCCTGAGCGGGATACAGAAAGCGATGATCACACCCGCCAGTGTCGCGTGTACACCTGACTTTAGTACGGCTATCCAGAGGATCATACCCAGGACTCCATATGGGCCTAAAGCTGTGACCCCTCGTTGATTTAAACCGATTAAACCTAATATCGCGATAGCAGCAACCACCAAACTCACCATAGACAAGTCAGTGCTATAGAAGAGTGCAATAATCACCACAACACCCAGGTCATCGATAATCGCTAACGCGAGTAGGAAAACTTTCAACGCCACAGGGACTCGGCTGCCTAATAGCGCCATGATCCCCAATGCAAAAGCGATATCTGTCGCGGCAGGAATCGCCCAACCGGCTTGAGTGATAGGGTCGCCATAGTTAAATAGCAGATAAACACCGGCTGGAAAGGCCATACCACCAATAGCGGCGAACGTTGGCAGAGATGCCTGCGCCCTGCTCGAGAGGGCCCCTTCGAGCAACTCGCGTTTGACTTCTAAGCCAATCAACATGAAGAAGATCGCCATCAAGCCATCATTAATCCAATGTATCAGCGTCTTATCAATATCCAGGCTACCGACTCTGATCTGCATCTCGGTATCTAAAAAACCTTGATATATACCAGACAGAGGCGAGTTTGCCATCAGCATGGCCAGCAAAACCGCTACCATGAGCAGGATCCCACCCGCCGATTCTTGGCTTAAAAAATTCTTTATCGCCTTTTCCATAATACGCTCCAATAAAACTTAATGACTTGAGTGTAGCCGAATACATTTACATTGAATATTCGCTTCCATCTGCTATATACATCGGAAATTCCGAGCTTTCGAGTGTAACCAGTGAATGACTAGTTATCAAGAGTGCAATTAATCGGCGTTAAAAAATACACAAGAGAAACAATGTAGTGATGCTAATGACATCTGCATCAGCGCAAGAATATGCTGAGGATTTATGCATAGAAAACGTATAACGAGTACAGAACAGAGGATGAATCTACACTCGTTAACTCTGAAAATTCAGTGAATTAAGACTAAATTAAGCCAAGCGGCCTATTACACTGAGAAAGGGTACTTGATGGCATCATGGTGTTGATAATTTGATACTTCGAAGTCATCCATGGTCACCCAGGTCTCAAGATCTTCGAGGGATTTGATGTCTGGATTGATAGACAAGGAAGCTGGCCCGAAGGGCTCTCTTTTCAACTGTACATCGCGCATCAGATCCAATTGATCTTCATAAATGTGAGCATTGACAATTTTATGGTAAGCCTGGCCCGGTTTTTTACCGGTAATTTGCGCAATTAATACCAGAAGAGTGAACACCTGAACCTGATTAAAATTCAATCCCAGAGGCACATCACAAGAACGCTGAAAACTATTGAGATATAATGTGTCCCCTAACAGGGAAAAATTATGGGTGTGCATACACGGGCGTAAACAACCCATATGAAATTCACCAGGATTATAGAAACTGAGGATCTCTCCGCGATCATCGACCCCTTTCTTGAGGTTATCGACAATTTTCTTCAGCTGATCTATGCTGCCACCATCAGGTTTACTCCACGCCCTTCCCTGAACGCCATATACACGACCCATGTCATCCTCTCCTTTACGATGAGGATTATTCAACCAGGCCAAGTTCTCATTGGCATTAGCATCCCAGGTCTTAGCACCCAGTTTACGAAAGTCGGCAGCATTATCAAAGCCACGAATATACCCCAGCATCTCGGCGATCGCCGCTTTCCAAAAACTTTTACGGGTAGTAATTAAAGGGAACTCATTCTTCTCTACGTTATAAACAAGATCGGCATTGATGACAGTGAGACACCTTTTACCGGTACGTTCATTTTCGATCCAGGTGCCTTCATCGATGATCCGATTACAAAGTTCTAAATATTGTTTCATTGCGATTGACCTTAATCTGGCACACTAAAAAATTTATTATCGGTACTAAACACCCCGATAAAACACCCCACGACTTGTGAGTATTACTCGGTGATATCTAAGCTAAACTCAAACTATTGCTAGCTTCAATCCGACCACGACTAGCAGGAGCGCAAAAATCCTCCTCAATATCTTAGTCGGCCAGATGCTCGCCGCTTTCACACCTAAGGGAGCGATCAAGACTGATATCATCACGATACCTAATAGGGCTGGCAGATACACATAACCTAAGGTCCACTCCGGCAAACCCGACACGTTCCAGCCCGAAAGTACGTAACTGACACTGCCAAAGAGCGCGATAAACACCCCGGATGCGGAGGAGAAGCCTATGGCATTTCTCATCTGTAATCCACACCAACTCAGGAAGGGGATAAGTAAAACCCCACCGCCGATCCCCATCAATGCCGCGATAATAGCAATAACGGCCGATACAGCAAATAATATCGGCATCGAAGGCATCTGTTTGTCAACAAGGCTCACTCGATAGGGAAAAATCATCTGAGCAGCCATACAGATCACAAACACGGCGAAACTTGTCTGCAATAGATTGGCGCTAAGGTAACTTGAAATAAAGCCTGCGCTTAAGGAGCCCAAAATGAGTCCAGGCAATACAGACTTAAGCAGAGGCCAGGGAATATTACCTTGCTTGTGATGAGCGAGAGCCGAAGACATGGAGGTTAAGATAATGGCGGCTAAGGAGGTCGCGATGGCAACATGGGGAAGAACGGCCCCATCGAAACCAACCGATGGCAACAGATACAGGAGTACAGGAACGGCAACTATGCCACCACCTATGCCTAACAAACCCGCCATGAAACCTATCACACCACCAAGAAGCAGACAGCTTAAGAAAAGCAACAATAGACTATCCATTAGTTAAGGATGGCGCCAAGCTCTCTGGACTCAAAGTACTCTCTCACCAACTCCCTCACCTCTTGACCACTACTCAGCGTCAAAGCCATCTCGAGTAACTCGCTCAGATCGGAATGAGACACACGGCGCAGCAGATAGTTAATCCGAGCCAGGCTGCCCTGATTCATACTCAGCTGATCATAACCCATAGCCACCAGCAGTATGACTCCGATAGGCTCACCCGCCAGTTCACCGCAAACACTCACAGGAAGATGGTACTGCCAACAATCGAATCTGGCCCGCTTCAGAGCCCTGAGGATCCCCGGGTGATAACAATCATAGAGAGTGCTCACCCTAGGGTTATTTCTATCTACAGCCAACATATATTGAGTCAGGTCGTTAGAGCCAACAGAGACAAAATCAACCCTTCTGGCCACTTCAGCCAGTTGATACAATAAGGCAGGAACTTCAATCATGATGCCGATTTTAGGTCTAAAAATATCTTTGCCCAGATCACTTTTTAACTCAAAGTACGCCTGTTCCAGATAAGTGATAGCCTGATCTATTTCATCTAAACTACTGACCATGGGCAAGAGAATATGTAACTGGTCACTATCGGCTCCCGCTTGAATCATGGCTCTGAGTTGTACTAAGAAAAGCTCGGGATGATCCAAAGATAATCTTATTCCCCGCCAGCCCAAAAATGGGTTTTCCTCATTGATAGGAAAATAGGCTAACGGCTTATCTCCGCCAACATCGAGTGTCCTCATCACGACAGGCTTACCGCATGCGATTTCAAGCACCTGACGATATACTTTCACCTGCTCGGATTCACTGGGAAACCTTTGGTGCAACATAAACGGAATTTCGGTTCTGTATAAACCGACGCCGTCAGATCCTTCTGCAATCTCAGACTCTAAGCTGCTCAGTAGACCCGCATTTAGATAGAGATGTATTCGTTTACCATCTATGGTTTCAGCTGGCAGGTTTAATTCTTGAGCATATCTGTTCTGTAAAGCTTTTTCAGCCGAGATCAGATTTCTGTATTCGGCGATAAGAGCGGGGGCTGGTGAAACCAGTAGTTGTCCTCGGTTAGCATTGATGATCAATAACTTCTTATCGATACCTGCGGTGAGTACCCCTTCTACGCCTATGATGGCAGGGACCCCTAATGCACGAGCTAAAATCGCGGCATGGGAATTAACACCGCCCTGCTCTGTCACTATGCCGACCAACTTGTGACGCGGGAACTCGGCTAACATGGTCGCATCGGCTTCTTTAGTGACTAATATCACCGGCACATCGGGCTCGAAACCCATTCTTTCAGGCTCAATAAGCAGACGTAGTACCCGTAGACCAAGATCACGAATATCTCCGGCTCGCTCCTTAAGATAGAGATCTTTCATTTGGGTAAACTCTTCTATATAACGCAAAGAGACCCGACTCACAGCGGAAACGGCGCTCCAGCCCTCTCCTACCTCCTTGATATATTCGCCACCCAGACTGGCGTTATCGAGCAGTAACTGCAAAGCCGAAAATATAGAGACAACTTCATGATCTTCTTCTTGCTCGAAGCGCTGAGACAAGGATGAAAGCGTGTCTTTACACGCTTCTATGGCAATGTTCAAACGAACCACTTCAGCCTTGCTGTCGGTCACTTTTACTTCAGGCTGGGCTAATTCTATCTGACCGCCTATGACCAAAGCATGTGCTATAGCAATGCCGTTTGCTGCAGAAGTTCCCGTAAAGTGCAATAGGTCTGGTGCTTCGGCTTTCTTTCGCAGGTTTCTTATCGCCATAGCGAGCTGAGCCGCCAATGTCATTAAGAACGCTTCTTCCCCCTCACTGAACAGACGGGTATCGGCTTGCTGAACCACCAAAACACCTAAAATTCGTTTCTGATAGATGATAGGGGCTGCGAGGAATGCCCGAAAGCTTGCCTCCTCGGCTTCTTCAAACTGCTTAAATCTAGGATGCTGCTGTGCATCGGCTAGATTAATCGGCTCTTCTCGCTCGGCAACCAGGCCAACCAAACCTTCTGAGAGTGACATTTTCACTTGGCCTACAGCACTTTGCAATAAGCCATCTGTTGCAGAGAGCACCAGTTGCTCATCCTCTAACAGATATATAGAACAGCACTGAGTTGTCATCGCGGTTTTAGTACGAGAAACGAGCATATCTAAAGCTGAGTGGAGATCTTGCGCCGCTGCCACCGCTTGTGTGATATCTCTTAGCATCTTAAGCAATTAGTCACTCCCTATTACACAACTCAATTATTTTCTATTCTATTTAAGGCTTAAGGCCAGATTGTTTATACAAGCGTTAACGCCGCCTGTTTCTTCTTTTATTACTGTGATTATTACCGTAATGAGATTCTCGCGATTGAAACGGCAGTGCCGTCGGCGCAAATTCCTTCATCGCTTTTCTATATACATCCCGCTTAAAGGACACGACTTGCCTAACGGGGTACCAGTAACTCACCCAACGCCAGTCATCGAACTCGGGGTGACCACAAGCATTGAGATTGATTGCACTCTCACCACTTTTCAACTGGAGTAAAAACCACTTTTGTTTCTGCCCAATGCAGACAGGTTTGCTATCTTGTCGAATCAAACGTTTAGGTAATCTGTAACGCAACCAGGAGCGAGTCGACGTTAAAATCTGAACATGTTCAGGTTTTAACCCCACTTCTTCATAAAGCTCTCTATACATCGCCTCTTCAGGAGTTTCACCTTCATCAACTCCCCCTTGAGGAAATTGCCAGGAATGTTGGCCAAACCTTCTGGCCCACATTACCTGCCCAAAGCGATTACAGATAATGATGCCCACATTTGCGCGAAAGCCGTCACTATCAATCACATGGACTCCGTATTTTACAATTTCAATCTCACGATTGTTTCACAAAGCCGAGGCTGCGGCAAATGACATGTAGCAGATTAACTTTGGATAAAAAAGCTAAATAACCACTTTTATCAACAGAAACCGATAACCAATAGCAATGATATCCACAAATTCTGTGGATATCTCTGTTCTTAACTTATATATAGGCCTTAAACAGTCAAAAAAAAAGCAGGTTGAAATGTGTATTACCATTTAACCAAAAGGCAATTTAAACAAAACTATCAATCACTTAAACACAAAAAAATCTAACCAACTCTATACAAGCCCCTTAACGGTCTATTTTTTAACCATAGTAGGTTTTTGAATAACTCATAGGAACATTTTATTAGTTTATTCACAGGCCATGGTAAAAGTCGGCTCATTATGGAGAAAAATAGATGAATTTATTGTTTGGCAAGCAGTATTCTCCGACTTGGTTGACTAAAAAATTGAGTTATCCAATGAATCTGTGGATAAGTATGTTGGAAAAGTAGGGGCAAGAATAATGTAATCTTCAAATTGATTGACTACGTCGGTCAACACGGGGAAATATATCATTTTTTTTAGTGACTTAAGTGAAGGTGGTGAACAATAGTTATTAACACCTCCCAATTGGTACATTTAATGACCAGATATTTAAACTAACTGGTATTATCTAATATCTTAGGTAAAATCCTTTAAATGAAAACAACGCCTCCTTCCCCCCAAACTATAGAAGAACTGATGCAACGAGCCAACAGCATGGCTGGCCTGACTCTAGGCCAAGTTGCCGATTCTCACGGATTCACGACTCCAACCGATCTTAAAAGAGATAAGGGCTGGGTGGGTCAGCTGATCGAATATGAACTCGGGGCACTTGCAGGTTCAAGACCGGAGCAGGATTTTCTGCATCTAGGTGTAGAGTTAAAAACGATCCCCATCGATGACAAGGGTAAACCGATAGAGACCACTTATGTGACTGTTGCCCCCTTGGTCGGTATACAAGGCCTGACTTGGGAAAAAAGTATTGTCTATCATAAGTTGCAGACAGTGCTCTGGGTTCCCGTACAAGGAAGCCGTAACATTCCGGTAGCCCAAAGACAGATAGGTACTCCCATTTTATGGTCTCCAACACCAGATGAACTCGCCCTGCTGAAGCAAGATTGGGAAGAGATAATGGAGTTCATTGCCATGGGACAGGTACAACAGCTCACCGCCAGACATGGCGAAGTACTACAACTTAGGCCAAAGGGAGCAAATAGTCGCTCAGTAACCCAGAGTATCGGTAAAGACGGGTCAAAGAGATTGACCAACCCTAGAGGCTTTTATCTTAAAATTCCCTTCACACAATCGATCCTTTCGCGTTTTTTTAACTGAATATCAACCGATATCATCTTCATTTGACCAAGATCACAAATACTACTGGAAATCATAGGGTCATTTTCTATAGACTAGCGCCTCCTGAACCAATAGACCTACGTTAGGAACATTCAAATACCGTGAGAGCACGTATACAAGCAAAAAAACTTATTTTTGCGATTTCCGCCTGGGGAATAGCCATGGCGGCCTTTGTGTTTTTCAGGTATGCCCAAGCTCCGGACCTTCCTCAATGGGCGATAGGAACTGCAGATCTCGCCACACTCGCTATTTATATGGGGATCATATTCGGTAGCCTACATTGGATGTCGAACCTGATTGCCGACTTCAGTGCAATCAACAGACTGCCATACATATTCTCTGTTATTTTTAAAGGCCTGTTCCTGCTGCTTGGTGCGACGACACTTGCTTATATGACCCAATTTTTGAACATGTGGGCCATAGAAAACCATATGTCGACATTGAGGCAGATGTTGACTGCACATATTCTTTACAGCCCATCGTTCCAAGCGTTAATCGTCTATCTCGTTGTCGTCAGAGTCAGTTTAGCCTTTATCGAACAGATGGCACTTCTGGTCGGCCCCAGAGTATTGCTTAATATTGGCCTGGGTAAATACCATAAACCCAGATATGAACAGAGATTATTTCTTTATTTAGACATGGTTGCCTCAACGACTCATGCCGAGTCTTTAGGTGACTATCGTTTTAGCCGCTTGATTCAAGATAGCTTTAGCTTACTTTCTGACACAGTAGTTAACAATGAAGCCGAGATTTACCGATATATGGGCGATGCAGTCCTGATCCATTGGCCCTTAGAATACGGAGTTCAGAAAGACCGTAGCTTTAATATCTACTATGAATTCAGCCAGCAGCTTAAATGGCAACGACAATATTTTGAAGAGCAATATGGATTCGTGCCTAAATTTAAGGCTGCGGCTCATTGTGGTCAGGTTGTGGCTGCTGTGGTTGGCGTACAGAAGCAAGAGATAAGTTTCTTCAGTGATGTATTAAATACTCTGGCCAGACTACAAGATCAATGTAATCCTTTAGGGCAAAGAATGTTGATATCGGGCTCTCTCGCGTCCCGAGTAGATATGGATTCCAGCCAATATGAGATTAACAGCTTAGGACCCATCAAACTCAAAGGTAAACAGCACTCTACAGAAGTATTCAGCGTCGTACCTAAATCCGATAAAGCTTAAGGATAAACAAGAGTAGCGCCATCAAGCAATCCTGCCAGATGGCGATATAGTTTAGTTATCTTTCTGTTCTAATATATTTTGAATCGCCAAGCCCAAGGTTCTAAAGGTTAATATTCGACTCGATGTCTGACGCCAAACCAGACCAATCTCTCTGTATGGGGCTTCACCCGGAGGCTGCATCACTCTCAATTCAGTATCATTTAATATCCCGGCATCGATTGCCATCTGAGGCAGAAAAGTCGTTCCAAGCTTACTGTTCACCATCTGCACTAAGGTATGCAGACTCGTTGCGGCGAACGGATTGACCTTAGCACTATTAGCAAGCTCACAGGCGCTCACGGCATGACCGGTAATACAGTGCTCAGCCTGTAGCAAAAAAATGCTTTGATCGGGCAGAGATTCATAATCCAGGGGTTCATGTATGACATCCGTCAGCTCCTCGTGAACAACAAGCTTAAACGGGTCTATCCCCACCTTCATACTATGAAAACCACTGGTATCCACAGGTAGAGCCAGCAGTAACAGGTCTAACTCGCCCTTTCCCAAGGCATCCAATAAACGCTCTGTGGTATCCTCTTTCAAGAATAACGTTAAATCAGCATAGGTACTCTGGCAATGCTTAACCACCTTACTCAACAAGAAGGGCGCTATGGTTGGAATACACCCGAGTCGGATATCTCCGGTCATAGGCTCGCCCTGGTGTTTCACAAGTTCTACCAGATCGTCCACATCGGTCAGTAATTTCCTCGAACGCTGAACGACTTCCTCTCCAATGGCTGTGAAGATAAATGACTTATGATCACGCTCAATCAACTGATGACCGAGTTGTTCTTCTAAATTTTGAATACCACTCGAAAGCGTTGATTGGCTGACATGACACACCTTCGCAGCTCTATTGAAATTCTGTTCTTGATGCAAATTAACCAAATAGAATAGGTTTTTCAAACTGGGTAAATGTTTCATAAAATCGATTACCAACAACAATATTTATCCAAAAATTCAATTTAACTTTACCACATAGGCCAAGTAAAGCGACTAAGCTTCACCTCTAATATGTGAACAAAATCTACTTAACCCATTAAAAATTGGCCAATATGTGATGCCATCTGTCGATATGGTGGTGAAGAGTTCGTTATCTTAATGCCTAATACCCATATACAGGGAGCGGCACATGTTGCCCATCAGCTCAGCATAGCCATAAGCAGCAAGCCCATTCTAACGCCCAGGGGCAATATAGGTGTCACCATAAGCCAAGGTGTAGCCAGCGTTTCGCACCAGACAGATTTTGAAGAAACGAAGCTATTGAGCTTAGCGGATAAAGCCCTGTATCGAGCTAAAAGCTTAGGTCGTGATAGATTTGAACTCGCAACATTGAAGCCTTGCATCGTTAAAGAGCAAGCCTGAATACACTCAATAACTCATCAAGAGCCTTGTGTAGTTTGAACTGAACAAATAAAAAGCCCCGATGACCCAAGCTGTATCTTGGGTCATCGGGGCTTTCTTTACCCCATGCTTTAGCAAGAGGTAGGAATTCTTATTTAATAATTAAGCTTTAGATTCTAAGTATTGCTTAAGCTCGGCCAAATCTTGGCTAGCATGATCGACGATGGCTTGTAACCAGACATCATGTTCAGTAGCCCAGGCAGCCTCTTCGCCGTGCTGGAGTAACTGAGCAAATTGCTGTATTCGCTTTAGACCGACAGAACCCGCAGCCCCTTTAAATTTATGAGCTTCAGAGCATAATGTATCTTTATCTTGCGCTTCTTTGGCATTAACCAGGTTGCCCACATACTCTGGCATTAGTTGCTCAAATAACACGACACTTTTCAATAAGGTACCTGCACCGATAGCGCTACAGTATTGTTCTAGTGTATTAAGATCCAAAATTGATTCTATTTCAGCTGTTGCCATCTTCAGGCACCTCTCAAAAATTTTGACTATATTAAAGACTATTTACCACATAATACCCGCTATAATTGCTGGTGCAACTAATTGAGTGATATGTCAGTAAAAACTGATACTTTTTAACCATTCATTAACTGTTTATTAATTGAATCTGTTATTTAACTGCAATATCTTTGGCTCTAGAACGAGTTTATCTTAAAATTCAAATAACTCCCTTGCTCTCCCTTGGCTTTCAAATCATTCACAATCGCGACCAAGCCATCCCAACGAAATGCACACCAGTCAGGGGCTAATAACATGGGTTTCTTAGCGTAAGCAGTAACACGGTGAAATATAATATTTTTGGGTGTATACCGGATCAATTCTCCGACACTATAGGCATATTTTTCCATGGTTAGCAGTGACATGCGATCATTTCGCCATGCTTTGGCCATAGTACTGCCTTCGACAATATGTAGAGGGTGTAATTTAAGGCCATCGACGCCGGCACTGAGCACTGCTTCGAGAGAAGATAAGTAGTCTTGATGACTTTCACCGGGTAGCCCAAGAATAAGGTGGGTGCAAACTTTAAGCCCTTTTGCCCTGGCTCTTAGTACGGTATCGCGGTAGTCATTATATGTGTGCCCTCTGTTGATCCGCTTAAGGGTCTTATCATTCGCCGACTGCAAACCGAGTTCGAGCCAGACCTCTATTCCTTGGTTTTGATAACCCAGGAGTAAATCTATGACTTCATCAGACACGCAATCTGGTCGAGTACCTACGCAAAGCCCCACAATATCGGGATCCCTGATGGCTTCATCATACTTAGCTTTCAGGACTCGATACTCATCATATGTACTGGTATAAGCTTGAAAGTAAGCGATATATTTCGAAGCTTTCCCCCTAGCCCTTTCACGGCCTAGCTTGAGTTGCTCCTGTATGGAGAGCTCAGTGCCATGTTCAAAGCTAAAAGAAGCCACATTACAATAGGTACATCCGCCTTTGCCTAAGGTGCCATCCCGATTAGGGCAAGTAAATTTCGCATCTATGGTTAATTTTTTAAGCTTTTCACCATATTGCTTCTTGCAAGCAACACCAAAGGTATTGACGTAATGATCCAGTCCCACTCTTTACTCTAATTATCTAGGAAAACAATCACAATATTTTAATCCATCCTCCCATCGCAAACATCGCGTTATATCAAACTCTTGACAGTCGAAAGTTTTACTCTCAGGCGTTCAATTCGGCTCAGATTAATGAGATCCAGATCAAAACCAGGCTAAACAGTGTTACTTAAATCACTAGCCATGCATAAATAATCACACGTAAGATTCAAGAATAATTCATTGCAGATGCAAAAAAAATCACTTTTAATAAAATAATATGTGAACTTCAGTTTGTTACCACTTAGTAAATTAACATTCAACACAAAGCTAAAATTCTTTTTATTCATAACGTTATACAGCAACTTTAACAGTTAACGTAAACGTAAACGCATTATTAAACCTGTATCTAACAGGCGTTAACAACCATATTTTATGCAATAATTTGGTTTGACCTTTGCACTATCAAGGGTTAATTTGAATGGTTCGGGTGCATATATATAACAAGAATTTCCCCGAGTAGTATTTTAGTTATAGTTTATGGAGTCGTGTATGAGCTTATATCACCCCAGTTTTGAGCGAGACAATTGTGGTTTTGGCCTAATAGCCCAAATGGACGGTGAACCCAGCCACCGAATAGTAAGAACAGCAATCCAGGGGTTGGATCGCATGAAACACCGTGGTGGTGTTGCATCTGACGGTCGTACTGGTGATGGCTGTGGGTTACTCATGCAAATGCCCGTTAAGTTTTTTGAAGCCGTTGCCGCAGAAAATGATTGGCATCTGAGCCGTAAATTTGCGGTAGGCATGTTCTTCCTCAATCAAGATGACAAATTAGCCCAGCAAGCCCAACAGCTTCTTGAGCGCGAGCTAGAAAAAGAAACCTTAAGTGTTGCCGGTTGGAGAAAAGTCCCCGTCAACCCTGAGGTGTTAGGGCCTATCGGTAAGACGAGTCAGCCACAAATTTACCAGGCATTGATTAACTCTCCCATTGGTTGGCGGGAGAAGGATTTAGAACGTCGTCTTTATATGGCCAGACGCCGCCTAGAGCAGCAACTGACTCACGATGATGAATTTTATGTTGCCAGCCTCTCCGGTCAAGTTATCGTCTATAAAGGCTTGATGATGCCCGCGGATCTACCCGAATTTTATCTCGACTTAGCCGATATCCGCCTCCAAAGCTCTATCTGTCTATTCCACCAGAGATTTTCCACTAATACTTCACCTAAATGGCCGTTGGCTCAGCCTTTTAGATACCTGGCCCATAACGGTGAAATCAATACCATAACCTGTAACCGTCAATGGGCACGTGCACGTGCCTACAAGTTCAATGCGCCTCTCTTACCTGATCTTCAGCAAGCGGCCCCTTTCGTCAATGAAACGGGATCAGACTCATCTTCCCTGGATAACATGCTCGAAATGTTACTCGCTGGCGGTATGGACCTATATAGAGCCATGCGCCTGTTGATCCCACCAGCATGGCAAAGTAACCCTGAAATGGATGAAGAGCTCAAAGCCTTCTACGACTTCAATTCCATGCATATGGAGCCTTGGGATGGTCCAGCAGGGATAGTGATGACAAACGGCAGACATGTGGCCTGTGCGGTCGATCGCAATGGCCTGCGTCCATCACGCTATGTGATAACCAAAGATAGAATACTCACTCTGGCCTCCGAGGTCGGAATATGGGACTACGCTCCAGACGAAGTCGTCGAAAAAGGTCGAGTCGGCCCTGGCGAGCTACTGGTGCTAGATACACTTAATGGTCAGCTGTATTCTTCATTCGAGATAGATAACGACCTTAAACGTCGCCACCCATACAAAGAATGGATGGCTAAAAACAGTCGGACCCTAACGCCTGCCGAAGATTTGCCCAATGAGGCACAGGGAGTGAGTGAGTTTAGCGATGATCAACTGCTGCAATACCACAAGCAATTTGGCTATTCTCGGGAAGAGTTGCAAGATGTCATCTGGGTACTCGCACAGAAAGGAGAAGAGGCCACGGGTTCTATGGGTGACGATACGCCAATGGCCGTGCTGTCGAAGAAATCTCGTACTATATACGACTATTTCAGACAAAAATTCGCCCAAGTTACTAACCCTCCGATCGATCCATTGAGAGAAAAGCACGTGATGTCTCTCACCACATGCGTCGGCAGGGAGCAGAACTTATTTAATGAGACCACGGGGCATGCCTATCGTGTCATGTTTAACTCACCAGTTTTACTTTACAGTGATTTCAATCAGCTCATGGCCTTGGACTCTATGTATTATCGTGCCAACACCATAGATCTAAACTATGACTTGAGTGAAGGATTAGAGAAAGCCATCACTCGAGTCTGTGACGAATCCGAGAGACTGGCCAGAACAGGGACCACTCTACTCATCTTATCCGACAGAGCCACCGACAAGTCTAAACAGGTTATTCCAGCTGCCATGGCCGTAGGAGCCATACAGTATGTACTCGTCAACAAGAGTCTACGTTGTGACACCAATATCGTGGTTGAAACAGCGACGACGAGAGACCCGCATCATTTTGCCGTGCTGCTCGGATTCGGTGCCACAGCCATCTACCCCTATCTGGCCTATGAATCTATCTGCGCACTAGCGAAGAAGAGCGATATTGCCGACACACGTAGATTGATGCTCAATTTCCGCCAGGGTATCGATAAAGGTCTGAGAAAGATCATGTCGAAAATGGGCATCAGCACAGTGGCTTCATACCGTTGTAGTCAACAATTTGAGGCCATAGGCCTGGCAAGCGATGTTGTTAACCTCTGTTTCAATGGGGTGATTAGCCGTATCGAAGGGGCCAGCTTTGACCTACTTGAGCAAGATCAGGTCAAGCTTCATAAAGTTGCTTTCCAGGCACACCAACCACTCAGCCAAGGTGGATTATTGAAGTATGTCGAAGGGGGCGAGTATCACAGCTTCAACCCGGATGTAGTCAACACGCTTCAGGCTTGCTTGAAAGACAAAGATTACCCCACTTATAAGCGCTTCACTGAGCTAGTAGACAAGCGTCCGGTAGCGACACTGAGAGATCTCATCGAAGTTAAGGGAGAGCTGCCAGCGGTGGCATTAGACAGTGTCGAGTCGGCCACTAACTTATATACAAGATTTGACAGTGCGGCCATGAGCATTGGCGCACTCAGCCCTGAGGCACACGAAGCGCTCGCCGTAGCGATGAATCGACTCGGCGGTCGTTCTAACTCGGGTGAAGGCGGAGAAGATCCACGCCGCTTCAACACCGAAGGTAACTCCAAGATCAAGCAAATAGCGTCGGGGCGCTTCGGTGTCACCGCCCATTATTTGGTTAATGCCGAAGTGTTACAGATCAAGGTAGCCCAAGGGGCAAAACCCGGTGAAGGCGGTCAGCTACCCGGTGATAAGGTGAGTGTTGAGATCGCGGGTCTGCGTAATGCCAAACCCGGAGTGACATTAATATCGCCACCACCGCATCATGATATTTACTCGATTGAAGACTTAGCCCAGCTAATTTTCGATCTTAAACAGATTAATCCTACGGCGCTGATCTCGGTTAAGTTGGTTTCAGAGCCTGGTGTTGGCACCATAGCCACTGGCGTGGCCAAGGCTTACGCCGATATGATCACCATCTCAGGTTACGATGGCGGTACCGGTGCCAGCCCAATAACCTCAGTTAAATATGCGGGCAGCCCGTGGGAACTAGGACTTGCCGAAGTGCATCAGTCTCTGGTGAAGAACGGCTTGCGTCATAAGATCCGCCTTCAGGTCGATGGGGGCTTAAAGTCGGGCAGAGACGTCATCAAGGCAGCCTTATTAGGAGCGGAAAGCTTCGGTTTCGGTACTGTGCCTATGATAGCCCTGGGATGTAAATACCTGCGTATTTGTCACCTCAACAATTGTGCAACAGGCATAGCAACCCAGAATAAGCAACTCAGAAACGAGCATTATCATGGCCTTCCCGAGCGTGTGATGACCTATTTTGAGTTCGTTGCCAGAGAAATTCGCGAAGAGATGGCGGCCTTAGGCGTCACCGAGTTTGAACAACTCGTGGGTCGTAGCGACTGGTTATATGCACTGAGCGGTGACACTCCTAAGCAAAATGGTCTCGACTTAAGCGCCATCTTGTACACACCTGAGGTCCCTGAGGGCAGCGCTGTTACCTGGAAAGAGCTCAACCCGACCTCAGATATCGGTAAGCTAAACCAAGAGATCTTAGCCAAATGCAAAGACGCCGTTGAGCAAGGCGAGTCAATATCCGCTCGCTTCGAGATTGGCAATATCGACCGCTCCGTTGGTGCTGCATTGTCGGGATTCGTGGCCACTACTGTGGGTAAAGAGGGAACAAAATCCCCCATTAACCTGCAGTTTCATGGCAGCGCGGGTCAGAGCTTCGGTGTTTGGAACAGCCCGGGCATAGAGTTAACTATCTGTGGTGATGCCAACGACTATGTCGGTAAAGGCATGTCAGGCGGTAAGATCACCATACATCCCCCTCTGGGTAGCAACTTCCAGAGCGAGCGCTCATCTATCATAGGTAACACTTGTCTCTATGGCGCTTCTGGCGGCAAGTTATTTGCGTCTGGAATTGCAGGGGAACGTTTCGCGGTCAGAAACTCAGGAGCACTTGCAGTCGTTGAAGGTCTGGGCGATAACGGTTGTGAATATATGACTGGCGGAATTGTCCTGGTATTGGGTAAAACAGGGGTTAACTTTGGCGCCGGAATGACTGGTGGTTTCGCCTATGTATTCGACCGTTTTGGCCGTTTTAACCGAAGAGTGAATACCGAGTCGGTCGATACTCAAAAACTCGACTCACCCATACATCAGCAGCATCTGAAGGGGCTAATTGAAGAACACCTGGCAGAAACGGGCAGTGAACACGCGAAAATGCTGTTGAATGATTTCGAAAATTGGCTCGACTGCTTCGTGTTAGTCAAACCTAAGAATGTCCTTGTCTCGGATCTATTGAGACTCGAGCAGCAACAACCTGAACTAAAAGTGATCGCGGGGTAAATAATAAGATGAACAATAACTTTAAATTTATCGTGATTATGCATGAGAAAACAGAATTAGACGTTGAAGGTACAGCGGGGGAAATAACGCTATGAGCAATGATTTTCAATTTATCGAAGTCGATCGTATCGATCCGGTAAAGCACCCTGTAAAGAAGCGTGCCACTCAATTTATTGAGATTTATCAGCCGTTCGCTCAGAGCCAGGTAAAAGAGCAATCGGACCGTTGTCTCGATTGTGGTAACCCTTATTGTGAATGGAAATGTCCGCTGCACAACTATATCCCAAACTGGCTGAAACTGGCTAAAGAGGGACGCATAATGGAAGCGGCAGATCTGGTGCATGAGACTAATACCTTGCCTGAGATTTGTGGTCGAGTCTGCCCACAGGACAGATTATGTGAGGGCGCCTGTACGCTCAACGAAGAGTTTGGCGCCGTGACTATCGGCAACGTAGAAAAGTACATCACAGATACCGCAATCGGACAGGGCTGGCGCCCCGACTTGAGTAAAGTCGTGGCCAGAAAAGAGCGAGTCGCCATTGTCGGAGCCGGACCGGCAGGACTTGGCTGCGCCGACATTCTCGCCCGTAACGGTGTTCAAGCTGTAGTATTCGACAAGAACCCTGAGATTGGCGGCCTGCTCACCTATGGTATCCCGGCATTTAAGCTGGATAAAGCTGTGATGGCGACTCGCCGCACAGTAATGCAAGGCATGGGGATCGAATTCAAACTGGGTGTAACCATAGGCAAGGACCTGCCATTCGACGACTTAATCAATGACTATGACGCCGTATTTATAGGTATGGGAACCTACACAGCCATGAAGGCGGGTTTGCCCGGTGAAGATGCCCAAGGCGTTCATCAGGCGCTGCCTTACCTGATCGGCAATACCCATCACATCATGGGTACCCAAGATACCGAGTCACCTTACCTGAGCCTCGAAGGCAAGAGGGTCGTGGTACTAGGCGGTGGCGACACCGCCATGGATTGTGTCCGCACCGCTATTCGTCAGGGGGCCAAAGAGGTCACTTGTGCCTATCGCCGTGATGAAGCCAACATGCCGGGTTCTCGCCGCGAGGTGCAAAATGCTAAAGAGGAAGGCGTCAACTTCCTCTTCAACAGACAGCCTGTATCTATCGAAACCCAAGATGGACAAGTGATCGGCATCACCTGCGCTGAAACCCAGATGGGTGCAGCCGATGCCAGTGGACGCCGCCGCGCCAAGGTGATGGAGGGCAGTGAAGCCTTACTCGAAGCCGATGCCATCATCATCGCCTTTGGTTTCCAACCCAGTCCTGCTAGCTGGCTCAAAGATCATAATGTTGACCTTGACCAGTGGGGACGCGTAGTGGCACCGAAAGCTGCCGATAATCCATTCCAAACGACAAACCCTAAGGTGTTCGCCGGTGGTGATATGGTGCGCGGTTCAGACTTAGTCGTGACAGCGATCGCCGAAGGGCGAGATGCGGCACTGGGTATTCTCAATACCTTTGAGTGATGACAAACAATATAGGTCAATGATCTGATCCTTATTGGTTTTATGCCGATAGGGATCAGAAACGCTTTACTTGTGATTTGCACATCGATTGATGTGCTTTTTTTTGCCCATCAAAAAGTAATTCCGGTTAACAAGTTATGTTATATTGGCGCCATCAAATTCGGCTTAATACATTTACGGTTACTCAATGAAAATCGGTATTAGTTAGCCTCCATCAAATTTTGCTTAACACATATTTAAGGTTACTCAATGAAAATCGGTATTATCGGCGCTATGGAGCCAGAAGTTGTTCATCTTATCGCTGCTATGTCGTCTACAGAATCACAGACGATCGCGGGCATCGAGTTCATCGCAGGTACACTAGATGGTACCGAGGTGATAGTCACCCGCTCCGGCATAGGAAAAGTCGCCGCCAGTATTGCCACAACCTTACTTATCGAAAAATATGCTCCCGATGCCGTGATCAATACTGGCTCAGCCGGTGGTTTCGTCGATGAACTGGCTATCGGTGATATTGTTATCTCCACAGAAGTCAGACACCATGATGTCGATGTCACCGCATTTGGCTATGAGATAGGCCAGATGGCCAGCCAACCCGCCGCTTTTGTTGCCGATGAGAAATTAATAATCGCCGCTAACAAGGCGGTTGCCAGTCTTGACGATGTAAAAGCCATCCAAGGTTTAATCTGTACTGGTGACAGCTTCATCTGCGATCCTGAGCGTACTAAGACCATGCTCAGCCATTTTCCGACCATGGCAGCTTGCGAAATGGAAGGTGCTGCTATAGCTCAAGTCTGCCACCAGTTTAAGGTGCCTTTTGTCGTCATTCGCTCACTGTCAGATAATGCCAATAATGACTCTCCGGTAGATTTTGACGCTTATTTAGTTAAAGCCGGCCACCAGTCAGCTTTAATGGTGATGGCTTTACTTAAACACTTATAAATACTACTGTTTATTACTAATGTTTTTTAGAGTTTAGTCATTACAAAAATCTAGCAAGGTCATTATCATGGTTCCAGAGTTTGCCCAGCAGCTGCTCAACGACAGTGTGTTTTATCAAGGAACCATGATCCTTCTTGTCAGCTTATTACTCTCCCGCCTAGCGTCACTGCCTAGAGAGTTTCAGCCCATAGTCTGGTTCGGCTTGCTTGCTAAAGAGTTGGCCAAAAAAGTGGCCCACAGTAACCGGTCACCCTCTCAACAAATCATAGCTGGTTCTATGGCGGCGATACTATTGATATTGCCTTTCTGGGCCATCATCTACTTCTTGTTACAACTCGCCGCTTTCCCCTGGTTTTTCGAATTTATCATTCTATATCTCTGCTTAAATGATGATAATTTTAAACAGGTCGCTGGCGAGGTGAGGCAAGCATTGAGTAGAGAAGATAAACCCCTCGCCAGACAGCTGCTCTCTCTGTGGTTATATCGGGATACAAAACAATTAAGCAGTGTTGGCATAAGCAAGGCGACCATAGAAAAATTGGTCACAACACCGGTTTACGGCACAGTTTCAACGATTTTATTTTTTAGTCTCGGTGGTGCACCTCTGGTACTCGCCACTCGAATGATAAAGAAACTTGAACTATGCTGGCCGGCGATTAACCCTAAATTTAAGCATTTTGGTCAACCGATTAACCTGCTGAGCGCCGCCTTATTTATCGTCCCTAGCTGGCTGTGGAATTTCACACTGGCGATTCAAGGTGGTCCTAAAAGCATACTTTTGCTTTTTAAGCCCTTATCTAATAAAGGCCCCCTCTATAACGGCATTAACACCTGTGCAATAGCCGCATCCGTACTCAAAGTTGAGCTGGGTGGGCCGATGAAATTTAACAATCACCGCGTCGAAGTCACCAAGCTGATTTATGGCCCTAAGCCTGATAGCCAGGCTATCTCAGCAGCGATAAAACTAGCCAGCACAGGCTATACACTTTGGCTCAGTTTTCTTATCCTGATCCCACTCATCTGGGCGGCACTACGCTATTTACAGACTTAGGGGGCTCTTCAGTCTAGACATATGCTTCTCCATAGGTATCATTCTCATTATCGGCTCAACACACTTCGACATAGGCTATAAGATTTGTTCGACAATATTCATGTATCTTTAACGACTCCCGCTTTGCTATTCCCGGCAATTTCCTTGTTGCTGCTGGCCTACACCAATCGATTCTTTGCCCTAGCGGCCCTGATCAGAAGCCTGAGCAGTGACGGCAAGCCAGTTCATAGTGAGCAGTTAAGAAACTTACGTCGGCGCATCAGTATCATCAGGCGCATGCAAGAGGCCGGAGTCATGAGTTTCGCCCTGTGTGTGCTCTGCATGATCTTCATCTATGTTGGACTCAATAAAACCGGCTCTTTTATCTTCGGCTCTAGTTTACTCTTACTACTTTATTCACTGCTGCTCTCAGTGATTGAGATCCGCATCTCTGTCGATGCCCTCAACCTTCACCTGAAAGAGATGGACGAATGATTGAGTGGATCTACTTCTTCGATCTCTGTGGCACCGCCGTTTTTGCCCTTTCGGGGGCGCTAGCCGCGGGGCGACACCGCATGGACCCTTTCGGAGTCATAGTACTCGCTTCGGTAACCGCCGTCGGTGGCGGTAGCATTCGGGATGCCCTTCTGGGAACGACTCCGGTATTTTGGATCCGTGATCCCAATTATATCGTCGTCATCTTGATCACTGTGCTATTGACCTTGATTCTAGTGCGAAGACCTAAGAAGGTCCCCCAACATACGTTGCCCATAGCCGATGCTCTGGGATTGGCTCTGTTTACCGTTATTGGCGCAGAGAAAGCACTGAGTCTCGAGCTAGGTGGCATGATAGCCGTAGTCATGGGCTTGATAACTGGCGTGGGAGGAGGCATGATTCGAGACTTATTATGCCGTCAGGTCCCCATGATATTGAGAACCGAGATCTATGCTACCGCATCTATCTTAGGTGGGATATGTTACAGCGTCAGCATCCACTTAGGTGTGGAGAATATGCATGCGATGCTAGTCTCCATGACTGTGGCGCTTTGCATCAGACTCGCTGCCATTAAATGGCACCTGTCTCTGCCCGCATTCGATTTGAAGAAAAACTTAAAGAATTAATTATGATGATCTCACGCTCTCTTTGCCTTGTTTTTGCTTTTATCTGCTTACCTTCGGTGGCCAACACCGGAGAGATGCCACTCGAACAGCAGCTAGCGGTGAAGTATATTCAGGCCGTCACAGATCACGATTACAAGGCATTAAATGCCTTCTATGACAGAGATAGCGTCTTCAAAGACAGAACCGCAAGCAAGACCTATACAGGCCGTAGGCACATCATTAGCTTTCTGAGACGTGCCCATCAGGGCGTACTCGAATACGGCTTTAATATCGAACATATGTTTAACTCAGGCTCCTTGGTTGTGATGATAGGCAGCTACCACTATAAGGGACCTGGTGCTCAGTTTGGTAAACCCGGTAAGATTATTGACTTGGCAATCCCAGGGGTCACGACAATTAAACTCGATATGGATAATCACAGGGTCGAGGAACACCAAGATCTGATGGATTATCAAACTATGGCCGATCAACTAGCGGTTCAATAGATTAAACGGCCATATGCCTTAGTCTTAGCTTTAGCCCTATTAAGTTCTGTTCTGCACAGTTTGGTTTTTCTTTCCCTTCATCCGTATTCCCCATCATTGAGATCCCCTTTCATCCCATCAGTGAACGTGTTTCAGATCGACATTTACCGGACTCCCCCGGTTCAGGTGGCCTTGTTAGGGGGATTTAATGCATTTTAAGGAAACCAGTCTGGGACGAAGTACAAAAGGTTCATAATAGAAAGCCACTCCGGGATAAAGAAGTTGTTTATAGCAATGAGATGACAATAATGGATAAGGTCATCATCACGGACACTAAATAGAAACTTAAGGATATACCACTAACCTCACTAAGCTAGAGCTGCATAAGCAAACGGAACAAGACCGTAAATATCAAATATCGCTCACCGAGTCGTGACTCAGTGGCACATGGGGAATGGAAAACTAGGAAGCATGGTAAAGAAAAGCGTCATATCTGGCGTAAGTTACACCTCGTAGTAGATGCGAATACGCATGAAGTCGTAGCAGGTGTAAAGGCAATAAACAAAGTCATAAGACTAGGAATGCCAGTTAAGAAACAGACTACCTAGTTAGCTCACATCCTTGGTGTTGCTGCATCTATAGTGAGGGGTTGAGCAACAACGTCCTTAAATAGTACTCAGTACAAAGACTGTCCCCTTGAGAAGCTCGGCAATACTCTTTAAACATGAACTTTATTACATACCAGACCATGCAGGTTGGCTCCATATGGTTGAAATTAACGACATGAGAATGATGACGAAAAAAAGAGAGAGCCAATCAGACTCTCTACTAGTTAACACTTGTGTGATCCGGAATATGGAATATGGAGATATCTTAAATCATTAATTCCAAGGTAAAACTTCGCACCACTATTAAAAAAGGGGATTATTCTTATCCTTTGTCAGTCTTAATTTTAGTGGAGTTTGCTTTGTGTGAGGCAGACCAATATCTAGCCTTAAATTTATCTTCTAGGATTAAATAGTTAGTTTGTTTTATTGGTTTCCCCAGGCATTTATCAGAATTCCTGATTTCTACTTCTTGAAATATTTCACCCATTTTTTCAGATAGTTCCTTCAACTTGATGCACTTGGATTCAGACATGTTTACATCTTTATTTTTTAGATTTTTTATCTCTCCCTGTAATTTTGTAAAATTTTTAAAAGTCTGAATAAGTTGATCGCCAGACATATATTTAGGGACTTGCCTTACAGATTTAATTGATTTATTCAACTTGTTAATTTGTTTATTTGTAACATGGCTTTCATCTTTTCTCTGATTAAGAATACTTCTTATATTAAAATTCATATAGTTAAAACCTAAGGTTAAGTTACATTATAAACAGGGGGAATTATGACTTCCCCCAATTACATACAGAACGAGCAATAAATAACGCTATCAGCCTGTTAAAAACGGCTTGTTTAAGAGAATAGTAAATAGAATGCTTGTTACCTAAAACTATTAGAAATATATTCTCGAACTCCCCTTATTTTAGGAAGGATCTCTGTATTTAAATGGCTCCGTTCTGCATTCATTCTGTTTTAAGCTTATATTATCACGCACTTAGCATTACGACGTCACGTGATTAATGCTGAAAACTCCTGTAAAGTTGGGTATGAAAGGAGTTTGAATTCTAGAAGTCTACCCTGCCCCGATTAGCTCACAGCTAGGTGAAACCACTAGTCAAAACTTGAATAATAAAAGATAAAGTTTTATTTAAGCACGCAATCAACATATATATGACCCTTTTGAATTAACATGATTTATTCTTATATTTATTTCATGTGTTTACGGGAGGAACATATCAATATACCTATCCCATGTATAAAAATATTTTTACTGTCGTATACCTAATTTCAACATTCACTTCAATGTGGCTTTCTCAGATAGATAGTTCAGACTCATAATTGGTATGATGATGCATTCAACTCATTCGACAGCCAGTAAAGGTTAACTATCCGCGACCCTATGAGTTCACTTAATAATACATACTTAGCAGTTTTTTATGTACGCCACAGTTTAACTTATACACTAAACAAGCCACCCGACCAGAACAAAGATGATGGAATATAACCCGCATTAGATTTGGAAACGGAAATTTAACGGGTCAAGGTTGAAAACCTACTACATTATAATAACTTACATATACAAAAAATAATGAGTGCTGCTGAACTATAAAACAGAGATGCTAGTTATTAAAACTAATTTTAATGTTTTGACTGAGAAACTATTAAAGGAAGGAAGTAATTAATTAATCTATATACCTTATGATATCCAAGATGACACTATTTACAACAAATCTCCTTTGAGAGGCTTGAGCGGTATGTGGTGAAATTTACTGGCCCCCCCCTTCGGAGAGCAGAGTTTGAAAACAGGCATGACTTTTCAGAGTTACTGTGAATGGGTTTAGAAACGGTTTAATCAATTGAAGCAAGATGCGACTTTTCATAGACTCAAGCACGCTAAAACTGTTCTGCACTCTGGATAAAACACTGTAATGATTGCAAATGAGTAACCTAAAAATGCATGCTTAATACCTTTCCTCCCCACTAGAATAAGAGATAGAGTCATAATGAACAACTAACCTAAAAGTCAGTTGACACAAGGGTTAAATGATTCATCAGAATACTCATGACTTGAGAAGCTCGATTGTTCATTATTCAAGCTCTGCTATATAATTGGCAGTAGACTAAAAATACTCTAGTAGAGTATCTAATTACTACATATTAACCAATGTGTTATCCATCAAACTAGCTCTCCCGCATTCCTTAACCGAATAACCAGGTTTTAGGGCTTGAGTCCAACGAAGAGAATAACGGAATGGCTAAGTTTGGCAGTTTTTTTCAGGATTAGTCTCGTGACGCTGATTGTTGGAAGTGGGATATTTCTCGATTATTGATTTCACCATCCATAATCAAGTTACTCAGATTGATTGGATCAGAATATAAATTCAAAAAAAGTACAAAGTATTCATTTAATTAAATAGTTTTCTCTTACTTATAATAACTTCCAACCAAAAACAGATATAACAGTTAAAAGGAATAATCTATATGCTTACTATTTATAAAAGTGACAATCAGTTGGATAGTATTTCTATCTCACAAGCAGATGAGTCCAAAACCATCAGCTCAGCTAAAGGCATATCCATCGATGAAGCGAAACAACAAGCTTTAACAAGTGCCCGAATGTTCGAAGCCGGCACTAGTATGAATATTTTAAATAAACCAGGTTCTGCAGGCTTAGTTATTGACAAGTATGCAAAAACACTGGAAAAAACTATTGAAAACATTGATAAAAAAGGAGACCAACATAAAGTCGTCTTTAATAATAAAGAGATGACAATTAAAGAGTTATTCCATAAGCAGTTTGGCCAGATGAGTAGTGACTCAGACCAGATTGGACGTCAGTCAAAAACTTCAGATAAACCATTGATTGAATGGCTAACTAAAGAGTTAAAAACACCAATTGGTGAGTTAAATCACTCAGGAATGCTAACAAAAATAAAATCACTGAGTGTCTTTGGCACAACAGTTTGGCAGCTAATGACCCCGCCAGAAGGTAACCGGCCAACAAAATCCAGCGATCCAATAGAAAATAAAGCGAAAAACGCTGCGGATTTTAGTGCAAATCGCGATAAAAATATCAAGGCTCTTAATTCAGTACTGAGGGGAGTGTGTTCAGATGTTGCTCCTCTGTATAAAGAATTTACTCAAAAAACACGTACAAAAGCGTTTGATGATCCTCTTACCCGTGCACGTTCAGAGCGCATGCCCATGGTAGAAGACGAAAAAGGTCAACTAAAACCAGTAGAAGGTAAATATGAAGATGCCGCAAAATATGGTTTGGGCTTTGGTCAGGTCGTTCAACGAGTTCATGATAAGAACTCATTAGAACAAAAAAAATTGTCTGCGGCTCTGAATGACAATAAAAACATCAATGGAATTCCTCGTGAAAATGCTCCTATTCAGGATCTGAATCGACCTTATATGATGTCAGAAGACGAAATAAAGTCTATTCCTCAAGGCTACAAAGATCTAGGAATTGAACAAGGCATCAAAGCCCACGAGCTCAATCACGGTACAGGTGTTAACCGCTGGCAACCTTATGGGGTATATGCACTTGAGAGTACACAACAAGGTCTCCCTTTTGCTGGCGCTCAATCTGGGGGAACATGTGATATTTTGCTTGCTGCAACGGTACTTTCCGGTAACTCTCTGTATAGTAACCCTAAAGAAGTCATGCCATTAACTTTGGGAGCAGCAGCATTCATGAATTATGGTGGATATCATACTTTCAACGAAGTATTACCGATCGGAGAAGCGATGAGCAGTGGAAAGCCATTTGTTCCATCAAACAGAACCGAACGCAATAAAACTGAACTTTATGACCGTGTTCAGTCTCATGCTAGAAAGTACCTTCCTCCTATAACAGAACAGAATATTTCATCTTACAAGCAAGTACATACTGGAACTATTAACGAATTAAAACAGCAACATAAATCTTTGTCATTCGATTTATCAGATTTCGGTAATACTACCTTTTACAATAAATAATAAAGAAAACTATTCGAGGTTCCTACTTGGACCTCTACATGATGCTCACGTTAGTTATCGGTCTCTCAATGGAGGAACCATAAGTGTATCGTTCTACTAAATCGAAGGCTTAAGTTTCTGGGTCGACTTTACCCAAATAAATTAGTTATTATCTATGCTAATAAGGATAGCCGCAGCCTACCCTTATTAGCTATACCTTCGCGTTGAACAGCCATAACGTAATTTAAGCTATGGCAGTCTGGAAGTGATTTTATTTACTGGCAATAAATACTTACTAGAATGAGAACCATCAGATTCCACTGAAAATTTGGCTGAGGAAAAGGAGTGAACTAAGATGTGTGTTCATCAATACATCAACTTAGGTTAAATATCTTCAAGTGCTTCATAGGTTACAATATTAGGAGCCTGAATAAGGAAGCTGAGCAGGAGGGAGAATTCACCTGTATTTTCCCTCCAATTAAGATAATGGCCTAAATCACTTTCATGCTGCCAGTAAGTAACAATGATGAACTTATTGTCAGATAAACGTGAAAATTCAGTGCCTTTATTACCAGGAAAATCTCTTGTTCCTGGTAGAATACTTTTAAAAAAAGAAACAAGCTTTTCAGACATTCCTTCCTTTGATTGAATTTCAAATATTGTCATTTTAGTCATTGTGTGTTTTCCACATATTAATAGGAGATAAAGATCATTAATCGTTAATAACTAGTTACTTTTAAACTATTCCCAAGTGTTCTACGAATAATGGAAGTGACTAAACTCAGAAAAATAACCTCTCTCAAGTTTAAAAAATCACGTGGTAAAATATATCTAACCAACTAAGCCGAGTGATTTTCAGTACTACCCACATTACAACAACCAAATTGTGAGGCGGTCATAAACGCATGATTAACAGGTACTGTCACCCCATTAAATTCAAGCTCTAGCGTGGAGCAAGCATCATCCTCAACATGGTAATAACCCAAATCCATAACAGCCTGAGTCACCGCATCAATGCACATATGGCTCATGACACCAACTATAACCAGTTTTTCAACATTAAGTGCCTTCAAAAAAAAGTGTAATTCAGTACTACGAAAACTGTTTATTTGCAGCTTCAACCTTACAGTTCCCCATTTATTGGGGCAACGCTATAATGAGCTTTTTCCACTTCAGATCCTAATAGGAAAAAAGGAGCATCATTTAAAACGAACTCATGACGCACATGAATAACGGGCAATCCTTGTTGACGAAATGCAGTTAGTAAAGTGGCAGCTTTCCATGCTGCGGCTTCTGTACCTGATAAAGCCCACTGAGCATCTTGGTATGTAGAATAATCATCATTTTGAAAGTCAATTAATAACAAGGCTATATTAACTATAATAATCATTCTTGTATTGTTTCAGTGTTTCGTTGAAGTAACGATACAAGATACAAATTAATGACTCCCCTAATGTGCTAAAGAGTGTAATTTTAAAATTAAAAGAACTTTTTACTATAAAATAATCATCGATAGTCAGCTTGAGAAGCGCTTTGTTGTTACAATTGTTCAGCCTGATAGTCAGTTAGCTTGTGTTAGTCAAAGTGACATTATTCTTCCCAACTTTGATGGTTGTTATTACCTTTCGCCTCAACCGGAATCATTACAGTTTCTCAATAATTCCCATCGGATGGGCTCAATATTAATCTCTACCTATACAGGTACATTTGAACTTCCTAAAGTAAGTTTACTAGAGAATCGAGCAGTGACGACACATACAAGCCAATTATAATCAGTCCCTGAATGTGTCGATGCTAGCAGCTTTAGCAGGCATGAGCGAACGAACGTTTCTCCGTCAATTTACCAATACCACAACCTTGAAACCTATACACTATATTAAAAAGATTAGGGTACAAAAAGCATGTAGATTATTAGAATCAACCACACAGCGTGTTGAGAAAGCCGCACTAACATTGGCTATGATGACGTGAGCAACCTAAAAAATCACTTGATAATATCAAATTAATTTAAAGCTAGATTTGTTTGGTCACGTTATTAGCCCTACCAGAAACGTTTAAATATGGCACGGTTAACCTTGTGTGTTATGCCAAGAAAAGTACAATATATATTGCATACTTAATGGGTATGTAACCCCTAAATTTTAGTAGTGAATGGAATTATTAGCCTTATGCCAGTAATGCAGTTTTAACTTATCTATCAAGTTTAATGGGGCTCTCCTATACTCCAAATGAGGTGATACTCGACGAACTCAGATAAACATATTACTCATTTAATATCTGCAGTATTAAACCTATGTTCAGTAGACTGCAATCTCTTGACTACAGATAGACCTTTTCACTTAAACATATTAAATCCCAACTTCGTAAACAGCCTGTTAGATGAGTTGTTTATTGTTGACCTATTGTTCATCCTAGCGGAGAAAGCTAGCTGTTTATCATTTTATAAAATATAATTGAATAAGGTGATATTGATAATTTTAGTCTATTTGTAGATAGCATTAATAGAAGATGGATAGAAAGTGACAGCGAATTCTTGAATATAGACAACATGATTTCAAACACTCCACGTTAACTCTTTAATTATTAATGCTCATACTTATCATGATAAACTCGCTACTGAACCTATCGTGAGAGTAATGAGATGCGTCTGTATTTAAAGTTGTGAAATGCCCCTTCACCCAGTGCATAATGAAAAAGCCAGCAACAGTTAGCGGCTGACCTTTATAAAAATCATCAACGTATTACAGGACATGGCAGATTAAGAGTATTTCAAACCATGATGTGATTACTTCAACCACAGGCTCGGTCTGCATCAATGCCTTCACAGCCAACTTCGTTTAGCGCCCTGTTATCGGGAGACTGAATTTTTCACGGACCTCAATAGTCGGTGCATAGCTGCCTGGCATTCCTTTAATGAGGTGCAATGCGTCTTTTTTGGGTAACGTAAACAGACCTTCATTTCTGGAAAGTATAAGACTGTTTATATTTTCGTCGTTCCTCAGGTGCTCAATAACCTCATTAAGTCCAAATGCTCTAGACTCATTCAGTGGATGGTCACCTTTATTGACCCAAATATGTAGATGCAAGGTAGCGGTTGAGGGAGCAACCGGAAAGTGAAAAAATAGATCAACATTGTCTTTTTCAGCTGAAACACCATAAGTGTCAGACAAGTGCCCAATAATATCAGACTTTAGTTTTTCCAACATCTTTAGATCTTTTGGCTCCAAATCAAGTATGGATGTCAGGGATTTCACAGTCCATTTGGACTCAGCTTTCCTTTGATTTAGCTCTTCCCCCTGGGTTACTGACGGTTTTCCTATTGGATGATCATCGGTTATTTCTTGAATTAAACTCAGTGGGAGTGCAGGATGAACAGCCCAAGCAGTCAGCTGGACGCCTTCTCGTCTATCGGCCAAATCTTTGTGGTGTCCATTGGTATAGGTCTCTGACATGTAGGGGATATTAGGGTAAATGAGGAATCCATTACCTTGGTTCAATGACCCAGAGTAGTGGAATACATCCGGTTGCTTCTTATACAGAGAGGTATACACATTATCGAGAGATTCGGCGCTATCTCCACGTAACAGATTAACCAAAAACTCAGTGGTATTTTCATCTTTATAGGTCGCTTGAAGTTGCTTTAGGTTTTCCATTGACAGAGTCACCTGAGCCAGATCGTTAGTCTGATATTTTTTCAAGCCTCTTGGGTTTAACCAGCGAAAAGCCCCATATTCATCTACGCCTACTTTAGATATATAAGCACCATGACTTAACTCAAGTGTGCCTGATTTATCTTTCTTTACAAACACATTGTATTTGTCTTGATTTAAATGACTCAGCGTATTTCGATTGTCATCAATCCCATAAGCATCTAATGTCCGACGGAGCTGAGAATGGCCGTTTTTCTCCAAGTCAGTGTGAATATTACGCACTTTACACACATCAATGCTTTGATTGAGGTTGGGGGTAGCACCGACCGTCATGGTCGAAGATGCGCGCTGTAACGTTTGAATGGTATTCATAACATATTTCCCATCAGTAGTTTAAAGTGGAAGAGTTAGCGAGTTATGAACAACCCCTTTAAAAGGAATGCCAACGATATCCTTAATGGAATCCGAGGTGGGTAAAAAGAATGATCCCTCGTTTCGATTGAGTACCAATTCATTGATATCTTTGCCCTGTTGAAGATGTTCAATTATGGTGTCTAAATCGAAAGACCTTGGCTCATTCAACGGGTGATCGCCTTTGTTAACCCAAGTATGTAGGTGGAGGGTGGCGGTTTTTTCTGCAACCGGAAAGTGAAAGAACATTCGTATATTGTCATTTTCATTTGTATGATAAACGTCCTGAAGATGTTGCAATGTCCCCTCCCTCAACTTTTCCAACTGTGGCAAATGTGCTAGTTTCAAGCTCAGAATACTGGTTAGAGAATCCATTTTTGTTTTTTCATCAATTGCTTTTTGTGGTGTTGGCAGGTTCACTTCAAGCCGCTCCAGATCCGGTTGATTGTGTTGACCACCCAAAAAGTCCGACTGTATACCAGGATGAATCGCGTAGGTACACAGGATGATCCCCTCTTTACTGTCTTTGAGCTTTTCGGGAGAATCGATATAGGTTTCCAACAAGGCATCACTGCTATACGGGGAGTTGGGGCGAATAAGATACCCATGCTGCGCTTGGTTAACTGGTGGAATAAACTTAGCTAGTTGAGGTTTCTTACTATAAAGAACTGTATCTCGGCATTCCTCTCCATTAAGGATCTGGATAAGAAAGTCCGGTAATGGCTTTTCTGAATAGGTACGGCTAAGCTGGGTTAATTCAGCTTGATTGCGAAAAGTAACGACAGCGACTTTTTCAGTTTGATATTTAGTGAGACCTTTAGGGTTCAACCATTTAAAACTGCCATAGATATCTTCTCCTTTTTTAGAGATATAGGCACCATGACTTAAATCTGCAGTGCCTGATTTATCTTTCTTAACAAACACATTGTATTTTTCTCGATTTAAATGACTCAGTGTATTTCGATTGTCATCAATCCCATAAGAATCCAATGTCCGACGGAACTGAGAATGTCTGCTTTTCTCCAAATCGGTGTGAATATTACGCACTTTACTCACATTAATGCTTTGATTTAGGTCTGGGATAGCACCGACCGTCATGGTAGAAATTGAACACTGTAATGTTTGTATGGAGTTCATATAATTTAACCTTTAAAAATTTTACTGGATTTATTTGACTTAGAACGACTTTCCCCCGATAAGTGGGATAGCTATCGAGTGTATTGACGAATTAATCCATCGATTTTGTCCCTAGCGATATGTTTAGCGTGTATCTCGAGCTGGCTAATATCCACTCCTTTCGCCACAGTTCGTTCTAGAAAATGTTCAAGTTGCGGGAGCTGAGGCATATAGTGCCCTGAATCTAGGTGAAAGGATTTAGCTTTGCCCAGCTTAATTTTAATCATGCCCGCCGATAAAACCGGCTTGCCATCTGTCGTGGAGGTGTGTTGCCATTTTCCTTTTTCGTACGGGTGAACAAAGATATTTCCGTCACGGTGGATGACAATAGCAGCGTGGCCGCTCATCCCTTCCTTTCCTTGAAACTGTGTTGTATCTAACAAGGTACCTCCTTGCTTCCATTCTCCCTGTGAAATATCAATACGGTAGTTAAGTGACTGATTGGGATCCAAATAGTTAATATAATCAAGTTTCTGACTCAGCGGGTGTTTTACTCCACCTTCAAGAATGTCTATTTCAACATCTGGATTCAACTCAATCCACTGGAATAGCCCAAACTTGGTGTTACCGTCCGCCTGCCATGCGCCTAATGCACCGGACTTCAAATCAAAGCCGTTCAACGAAACTCGATCACGATGGTCCGAATCTTTAATTTCCAGCCAATATTTCGGGTGAGCAGCCACTTCTCCATTACTCTTTTTAGGCATTAACCCAGTTACAAATTCAGCCACTTGGCGGAACTTAGCCACGCCGTGATGGGATTGCAATCTATCGTTAACACACGTAGGTGATCGTCGTGATGAGTCAAGTCCAGTAAGTTTTTTTGTATTTAGATCTACATTGATAACCGATTTGACCTGAAGCACATGGTTAGTTTGCTGTAACTCGGAAGCTAATTGTGTCACTGGTGTTGGAACCAACAATTGAAAAACTTTATTATTCGCAGCTGAAAACATATCGATTTAAACCTCTTAAATAATTTGACTCTTCATTATTAGTGCCTCAATACACCCTCATTTTCACCAGAATTTTCATGAAATGTCCTGTTGATTTCCGAGTTAATGTTTTAATCGCTTTTAAATAACTCGGTTTTAGGTTTAATAATAATTAGTTGTTGGTGAGATTATTTGGTATAAGCAGGCTATCACTGGTACCTTCGTTATTATTAAGCTACATAGATCTCAACGAAAGCTTGGTCTAGCGATTACCCGTTCCCCTTGTTCGATCAGCAGATGGAGCCGACATAAACATTAAAGGCTGTGGATTTACTATTAGCAAGCAGTTGATAATATTGTTCAATTAATGATTCTGACTTAAGTAAGACTCACCATGAAAAAGTAACTTTGGCATTTTTGATAAAGCAATGAACCGTGGCGTAATGCCGCGGCATTAATACTGTCAGCATTCGCCTTTGATTACCTGAATATATGCTGTTTATGATTATAGGACTCAATCGAAACCGAGCTTCACATCCTTATCACCATAGAAACTCTAGCGTATTCCAGTCCAGAAATGGTTAAAGGGAGCAATCTGATGAGAAGAAGCATTGTATTGCGTGTCTTTAGTAGAGTCATCGTCTCTCCGTAACAACTCGATATTATCCAAATTATCGACAAGATAAGGTGACACAGAAATGCATCAGCTAGCTCCGAACATGCCAACAACATGCTAAACGACAGTCGACTCAAGGAAAATTAGCGAGGGTTCAGACAAGATTTCAGATTATTTCACTCGCCAACATCAATTTTGCCAGGAAAACCTCATCACTATGCTTTTATTTTAAGCTTCCTCTGGACTGTAGCATATGAAGAAATAACTTAATTTATGAACACTCCTCATTATTAGTGGTCACCTGATAAGTAAATCATTCAGCACATTTAAAGCCTCCCAGCGCAACAAAAAGTTGCTCTATACTCCCTCAACTTAACTAGATCACACTTATTAGCGTTTCTCTCCGCATTCAATAAGCGTGATTTAATATTAACGACTTCCACATGGTCATATGGAAATAAGCTTAATGCTTCATTAAATTCAGCTCTTAGTGAGCTTGCCTTGGGACAGAAATCATATATGTAACTCATAACTTATTTACTTTCTTTTAAATTAACTAGAAACTGAAAAAAACACTCTAGACAGCATATCCCTGAGTATTGATGAAGGGTTCTCAACGGTTCAAATATTAACCATTCGCATTGAAAATGAATAATCAAAGCAAATTAATAATGTTTTTAGACTGAACCATAGCAGGACTAGCACAGTCCAGCCTCCTCTACGTGTCAGTTAAGTGTTTTGGCTAAATAATAAGGAAGGTTTGTATTTTGTTAAATCACCAACAAAAGCACAACAAAAGGGTGTCTGACGGCTAGCAGGCTGAATGTTGTATTGTATTGTATTGTGTTGTGTTCTATTGCCATAGATGCTTAAATTAATGCCTTAAGGCCATTGGTGATTAGCACTTGGTAAATGTTTGGAGGAATATTTTTGAAAATTAGTACGGTAAATGGCCGCACAGTACTTTTCGATGAGCAAGCAATTTTAATGGGAGAACATAAGACAAAGCTAGGCAGTGGGGACTGGCAAGTATTAGACTTACTTCTGAAAAAACATGGTGAAGTGATCTCACGAGAAGAGCTGATATCCCATGCCTGGAAAGGGAGAGTAGTAACAGAAGCAAGCCTAACGCAATCAATTTTTAATATCCGATTAGCTCTCGGAGATGACGGGAAAAAACAAACTGTTTTAAAAACCATTGCCAAAATAGGCTATATAATCCCTGCAGAAGTTATCCTATATTCAGAATCCAAACTCACTAGTCACTCTCGACAATGGAAGAATCCTATTGCAGTGGTAATTTTAATTGCTTGTTTCTTTTTTGGTATAGCCTTAGAGAGACCTGTATTCGAAAGTGAATACTTTCTAAACAATCTAAAGAAGACAAGAGTTCAGAATACTCTCACTGTCACTTCTAAAACTGGAAATATCAACATAAACTTTTTAAATGGTTTTTCAAGCGAGCAATTGGAAATACCTAAAAACCTTGAATTGATAGCAGGATCTACTCCAGATGTATACATTTCAGCAGGTAAAACTTATTACACCTTTATATTTGATGATATTGAGAAAGCACCTATAAGCATAGGCATTAATAGAACTATAGGTTTAACCCCCGCTTTTACTCAAGCTATCAATCTATATATAGAGGAGCTGAACAGTTGAGATTTTATATCCTTTTCCTAGTAGGTGCATTAATTTCTACACTTTGTGGTTTTTTCGTCAGTAAAATGTTTATCTCTGAGACAATATTATATGAAGGAGGTTACCACCTTTTTCACCTGAATAAAAAAGGGGTTAAAATACATGAACAGGGAAAGATAGTGGTTCGAGTAGACCATATACAAATTAGAGGAGTTGAACTTTATCCGAATGGTTCAAACTTTTACAGCTTCAAGTTTGGCTTAAAAGGGTTAAGAAGACATTTTTCAAATTCGATATCATTAGAAGATTTTACTTGTCAGAGAGCCCCTCAAGGAACTATTCCTCCCAGTGTATTCCTTAAAAATGAGTACTTTTTATCTGACTATGCTTTTACACAAAGTCGTAGTAGATTAGAATTATTTACCACTAATCAAGGAAATTACTACCTAGATCATGATAGAGATGGATTAGTTTGGATTATTAGTGAAGAAGGGTTCTATGAATGAGAAACTATTTAAAGATATTACTTAATATATAATACCAACATAAATTTAAAGTAATAACTCAAATAAAAATACGACACTAAAATTAAAATAATTACCTTGGTGCAATACCGAACCTAAATTGAAAATAATCACTTCAGTATAATGCTGGCCTTACTCCCGGTAATTTTTATTGATTAAATAAGGCGTATAGTCTTAGTATTGCTGTAAACATCATCATGTAAGCCCTTCTTATCTGGCTTACAAATTCAGCCACTTTGAGTTTGATGAAATATTTTTAAACATAATTATCATGACACAGACTAAACATGCCTATATACCGACCTTCAAAAATACCTCTTAAGAGGTATTTGATCGAATAGTATGGGGGACATACAATCCTAACTTTCATCTCAATATAGTTTGGACCAATAAGATTATTGCCATCAATATGTCTGACTATCCCATCATCAAACGTTAGGTTACTGGTTTAATAGCGTGTACAAAAAACCGTGTTTATGCAAAACTTTAGCTCACTTATCAAGGTATTAAATACTGAAATTCTAGCTAATTCCCCCTCTTGAATAAGAGAAGCAACTTCCTTCCCCCATTCTAGCTATTATCGTTGTCGGATTAACATTACGCCTTACAAATGGAGTCATAGTCTTTCGAAGTGCGCTCAACAAGCTCATTGTAACGTCCTTGGTTAATCTCGATATCTAATTCATGAATATACTAGTTCAACACATTCTCTATCCTTGTGTACAAGTTGTTTAAATAAGCCCTTCTCTCCTTTTAAAAGTTATCAGGAATTCGACCAAGAACTGGCCTTCTTTATTATAAATAGTAGCTTCGGCATGCCTTTGAATTTATCCACGTTTTAAAACCAATTAAATACTCGACTTGAGCATTTTTTCGTTGCTTATACGCTTTAAAGGTATCTCTGATTACCTTAGTCGCACCTTGTCTTTTCCTTGCTGCGTAAGCTCTAGTAGCTTAGTAGCTGAAGTATTCAACACCTCAACTGGTTTTGCAGCCAAAGCTCGGCTTGACTATTGTATTTACGGATAAGTTCTATGACTTTTCAATAATTACCAATGCTTAATATTGGGAAATAAATTTTAATTTAGATAGCCTCATTATCAACCCACCAAAGATTGAACATCACATGATAACTTACGAAATATCCGGGAAAACCCTCCAATCAAAAGTTTCTTAATTATATGACTTGATAAATATCAAGACATCTTTTCGAACCAAAAAAGAAAACATTAAAAACAATCATACGCATATAAACTTACGCCAAGGAAATAATATGAAACTTTGTGATTATTAGCTTTAAGATTGCTAACCCACCCTTGTTCCCTCAAAAAAAATACCCACATAGCAATTTATTTTTATAAAAAATATATATTAAACATCACATTCAGTGAAATTATTTCCAATGAATTCTCGTGACCCTTGGAAGGGTTTTATTTATAGTCGCAATAATATTTTTACAAGGAACAAAAGTATGCGTCCCATTAGCCCGTTAACCCAACAAGCCATTGCTTCATCGGCAATAATAAAGCCAAACACTAATTTCACTGTTCGTAAAATCACAAGCAAGTCTTTTGACTTTGTTAAAAAATTCGAGTTTTTCAACACTCCACCTCAAAATAAATCACAAATAACAAAGCAAACACAACAGCGGTTAAGTAAACTGACACTAAATCCACCACCGCTAAGCAAAGCACTGGTGACAGCACAGCTCCCAACAGAAAAGCAAGCGACATCAAGCAGAGAAAACCTACCGGCAGAGACTATAAAGCCCATGCCTCTTAAGAAGATTGAAATAAAACAAACACAAGAGCAGTCAAGTAAACAGACATTAACTCCACCTCCCCCACCAATGCCACCAATGCCACCAATGCCACCAATGCCAAGTAAAGCACAGGTGATTATACCGCTCCCAACAGAAAAACAGTCGACATCAAGCAGAGAGAACTTACTGCAAGAGATTATAAATCACAAGGCCCTGAAGAAAATTGAAACAAAACAAACACCGCAGCCTAAAACTTCACAGTCAGCGCCTTTCGATGGCAAGCTAAAACAAAGCAGTCAATCAAAACAGTCAGTAGCCCAAGATTCCTCTGCTAAGCTACTAACACCACAAACACACAAGATTAAGCAAGAAAATACCGCCTTATCTTTCAAGCCTGAGCTTATCTTGTCAGAAACCTTGCATCAGGAGTTTTTTTCACTCCCCCGGGAGCAACAAAGTGCCTTAGCAAACCAGCTTAGTAAGGGAGTTGTCGCGGGTATGACAATCGACTGGCCCAAAGCCGCTAAAAACACACGATCCAATATATCAGACAAAGGACAGGAACATATTCAAGCGTTTGTTAATGAGATAAAACGTTATCCTGTGTTGTTCATTCCACTAGAGGCAAACTCTAAATATATACCAACCAATGCAGCAGAAGAAATAAAATGGAGTGGCAACAGTACTCAAACATCAGCAACCACAACCCAGCCTCTATCGTTCACGGATGCAATAAAAAGATTACAACTTCAATCACCAAGAACCACATTAACTTCTGATTCTGGCGATAAAAATAGCCCTTTAGAAATAATGACGAAAGCCAGTAAAATAGCAAATAATGGTATAACTCCAGAACTAAAAGTCGAGATCATCGGCGATCAGTACCGATCATCGCTTCTTAAATCATTTAACGCTTTTCCATTTGTCGAACACATGACAAAAAGCATGGATAATAATGCTGTATTAGCCTTGGAAAAGAGCTTTAAAGCTCACATTAACTGCGCAAATGCACTGCAAACAAGCATCAATACATTCATCATCAAACACATGCACAACCAGTTTGGAGATTTTACTTACACTGGAAACCAAACGATAATCAAAGAACAACAAACCACAATCGAAAAACTTAAGGCCCAATTAGCACTAAGATAACATTTAACATAGAGCTTATTGCGGATTTAGCCATATTAAAAATTTGTACGAGCGCTACGTAGAGTAAAGAATAAGATTAGAATCTTGACTTTTCCTAATGTAAGCGCTCAAAAAAGGGTTCATAATCTCTTGTAAGCAGCAGGTTGCCAGCATGATTTAAATTTTTAACGCTTTTATGAACAGTTTAATGCTACCAGGAAATAACAACTGAGTTGATGATACCGTTGGTTGGTCGGCCCGCCACCTTGGATATTATGAGTTCAACTAATTTATGGTTGCAGCTATGAACATCATAATCACGAGATAAATGGTGAAATATCCTGATCACATTCAGGCTATGAATATCAAAATATGATTATGATATTCATAGGAACACTAGCGAACCTATTTATTTAAATTGGATTAACTTTAGTTATCGCATAATATACTTAGAATAAAAATGGGGAACAACAATAGTGAAGATGTGATTTTATAGATATTTAAAAATTCGATAATTAATTATTTATCCTCCCACATCGTGAGAATAACAAGAGCCCAATTATGTAGTCAGACTCTATTAACATTTAGTCGTTTGTTAACTTTTTATATAGGAAACCATATTATTGAACAGTATAAGTTTATCAGCAAGTTTTCGCTCCACATCGGTTACATCAGCCGAAAACTCCGTCAAAAATATCAACTTCTCCTTTTTTATACTAAAAAAAACCTCATCGTCAGACATAAGGCTTTCTATTATTTTAGGTGATTTATTTCTGAGCATACGTTGATCACACAATGGAATTTCAATAAATGTTTGCAGCGCCCCTTTTTGAAGGTATACAAAAATTTCTTCTCCTCCTTTTAATTCAATAGCAATAGGTTCATCCCCCTCTATACGCGACAGTAAGCTGGGTGATATATTAAAATTATCCACGAGTGTTTTATAAACAATTTCTCTAAGCTTTTTCATGATGGTATCCATTTTAAAAATACAACAATTGTGAGTAAACGTCTGGTCGTTAAAGTTGCCAAAATAATAAGTGGAATTGGTCATATATCCCTCCACCGACTTGTGTAAGTAATACAATAAAGACCACTAATTTAGCTGCCATAGGTAAGCCAGGATCTTGAACACTGAATACTGTTTGCAGTAGACCGACAATAACTCCCGTGACAACAAAGCTCAGAGAAAAAATAATAATAGCGTCCTTAACTATCTCTAAACACGCCGCAGTAACGTCAATGACGGTCATAATGCTCCTCGAGAAAATCAGTCACTTCATGACCGACAAATTGGAAAAAGAAGTACTTATTACGAAAATAAACACGGTAAGTATTCACCTCTGCATACTGAGTAAAAAACTCAGGAGCTAATTGGTAATGGAACATCTGAGAGGACAATACCGGCTGAACAACCGTTGACACATTAATCGTGGCAATCCGAGTGAGCTTAACTCCTTCTAACCCCAAGCGTTCCATTTTAATTCCTGATGCAGGGGTCGCTTCTCCGAAACCAACAATACTTGTCATTAATGGAGCTTCCCCTTTTGAAGTCGAAGAAGCAGGAATTAACGTTTTTCCCTCGGATAAAACATCAGTCCCTATCGAAACAGACGATGATGTCATTTCAGATACAGGTGAAGCATAAACTACCTTTTTCTGAAAATTAACCAATTGGTCGGCACTCGATTGATTCATGTTCGTCGAAACTAAATTTTCTGGTTTACTAGAAATACCACTCTTTATTTCTGCTCCTTGCGGCTGTGAAACACTGGAACTCAACATATTCTCTGAAGCCGGTGGCACTTTGGCACTCGGCTCTGGCGTCATCACAGACGAGCGCGAATTACCCGCTATTGCAACAAGATGATTCATTTTTACATTACCTGAAGCAGCAGCTTGCTGATCATAAACGTTATTCAATGAAGTCTGTGGCACTTTGGCACTCGGCTCTGGCGTCATCACAGACGAGTGCGAATTACCCGCTATTGCAGCAAGTTGATTCATTTTTTCGTTACCTGAAATAGCAGCTTGCCGATCGTGAACATTATTCACCGAAGTCGATTGCACTTTGATACCCGCCCCAGGCATCATCACTGACGAGTGCGAATTACCCGCTATTGCAGCAAGATGATTCATTTTTACATCATCTGAAACAGCAGCTTGCCGATCGCAAACATTATTCATTGAAGTCGATTGCACTTTGGTACTCGGCCCAGACATCATCACAGATGAGTGCGAATTACCCGCTATTGCAGCAAGTTGATTCATTTTTTCGTTACCTGAAATAGCAGCTTGCCGATCGTGAACATTATTCACCGAAGTCGATTGCACTTTGATATCCGACTCTGGCATCATCACAGACGAGCGCAAATTACCCGCTATTGCAGCAAGTTGATTCATTTTTACGTCACCTGAAATAGCTGCTTGCCGATCGCAAACACTATCCAATAAGATTGGTGGCACCCTAACACTTAACTCAGGCCTCCCCATCAATGAAGAGAGCGATTTACTCGCTATTGAAGCAAGGTGATTCATTTTGGCATCGACTGAAACAGGGCTGTCAGCATTCTGTTTTATCCTACCATTGTCTAACAAAGCTGATGGCTGCTTAGCATTAAGCGCAGGCCCATCAACACACAGTTCAACTAAAGCAATTGATGCAGATTTATTTTTATTACTAGATATACTGTTTAATAATTCATGCTGAAGAGGGGGAGAATAGATTGTAATCGAAACAAGATATTCACCCCCCTCCTTATGGTCTGCTTCATCATTTTCAGTAGCCTTTTTTATACCTTCGTACGTTGAAGATGCATTATGAGAAGAAGGCTTGCGTTCGGGCATGTTCAACAGCTGTTCAAACTCACTTTCATTATTGCTAGCACTATATTTCTTAGTAATGGAAGCTGGTTTTTCTAATTTTATCATCTTATTGTTCATCTCTTAGCTGCTCTTGAATCTCGCCTAATGCGTCTTTTCTCTTTTCCAGCCTTCGTTTTTCGACTACAACTTGTTCAATCTCAAGTTCCAGTTCATCTGCATTTTGCCGAGCAACAGACACATCGAAGAACAAGGATTCTATACATGATTTCACACTCTCTCTGCGTTGAAATAGTCGAGATAGGCCGTTAAATTCATCCTTAACCACTAGACTTTTTAACCTTTGCTGTTCATGGGTTATCAATTCCCACTTTTCATCAATTGAATCGATTAGTCCTTGAAACCTATGTTTTAATTTTACTAATTCACGTTGTTTCTTTCCGATTCTAATATCAATTATTTCAATAAGCTGATGAAATTCCAGCCATTTTTTGGAGGGTTTCTTCATATTCAACCCCATCGTATCCTTGTTTCAGAAATTCCATAATATGCGGATACAGCTCTATCGCTTCATCGGTTGCGAGATCATTGCCTTTCTCATACTCCCCAACTCGAATTAAAAGTTCTACGTTAAAATAACGATAAACCATATCTTTAAACTTTTCTGACATGATAACATATTGATAATCTTGAACTTTACTTTGAAGTCGGCTTTTACTTTTGAGTACATCGATAGCTGGATATCGTCCAGTAGATGCTATAGTCGTTGCATACACTAGGTGACCATCTATTAGTGATTTAACTTCATGTGCAATTGGATCCTCATCTATCTCTTTTTCAATCAAGACAGTGAAAATCCCCGTCACGGAACCATGGATAGAGTTTCCACAATTTTCAACAAGGCGTGAGAGCGCCAAAGAAACGCCGATAGGAATACCGCCATGAATAGGGGTGCCATCTAACATGGCTTGGGCACGGGCAAAACGAGTCAATGAGTCGAAATAAAGGACTACTTTTTTCCCTTGATCCATAAAATGCCTGGCAATTGATACCGCCACCAGACCTGACCTCACCTTCTCGAGCGGGTTCGCCTCGGAAGTGGAAACAATAGTGATAGACTTTTGAATAACTTCAGGGCCTATTTCCCCCTCAAGAAACTCAACCACTTCTCGAGCGCGCTCTCCAATCATGGCAAAAATCACTACATCCGCATCCATGTTATTAGCCATAATAGACACGGTAGTGGTTTTCCCTGCTCCCGCAGGAGCAAACAACCCTAGGCGTTGACCGACACCAATAGTGAATAATCCGTCAATTATTTTGAGTTTAGTAGGAAATACAGTGTCAATTGGTGCACGAATATTTAGAGGAATCGGCTTCTCAATGATGGGCAAATCAAGGTACTCACCATCCAAACTAAGGTAGTCATCACCATATAGTGACTCTCCATAGCAATTGATCACTTTTCCTACGATGGCAGTTTCATTCAGTGGAAAGCAGAATCGCTTGGATGTAATTTCGACTTTACTGCCTCGCTGAATCGCACCTGGTTGTAAGAGCTTTATTTCCACTCTTAAACCAGTTATTTTCATCACCTCACCACGAATACGCTCATTAGTGACAGAACTAATAAAACATTCCTGTCCCACAAAGGTATTCACGTTGACATGACAAATAACCGTATCTTGATAAGATTCTTTAACCTTAAAAAAATTCTTGAGCATGCCTAAATAACCTTAAAAGACACAGAGATATAGCGCTTGTATTTACGCTTGATTTCTTTCTTACTCTTAAACAATTCTCCTAACCATGGAATACTCGATAGAATAGGCACACCACTTTCTGTAATCTCAGTCACTGTATTATCAAATCCACCGAGAATAACTGTCTGGTTAGGATCAATATAAACTTCTGATGCCAAAGATTGTGAGTTAACCTTCGGGGCCTGAGTCGTACCGGCGTCATCGGTATCGTCACCATCAAGAGACTCTTCTATATAGCTAAATTTTGCTTGTACTTTACCCGATGGTAGAAGACGTCCCGTCACATATAAGCCATTTTCAGCTTCAATAGTCTGAGTTGAAACCTGTTTATCAGAAATAAGTACAATAGTCGCGGTTTCTTTTTTTCCAAAGTGGCCTTGCTGATTTTCTAACACCAGTAAGTTGGTCTCATACACTCCCCTCGCCATATTATTGGTATACAAGGCTTGGAAGTTTTTGACAAAATCTACCGTATCAGTAAATGGAGGAACGACGATATCGTAAATTCCACGACTGCCGTTAAGCCAGGAACTATTAACACCTAATGCTTCAGTACGCTCTACAGAAACATCATAAACATGAAGAGAAAAAAGTAATTGTTTACGTTTAATATCGATCAAAGTGGCGATATGTTTTGCTAACTTAACCTCTTCTGGAGTACCGCGTATAAGCAGCGCATTACTCCCTGGCAACGATTGAACTTTGGAGGTTAACTCATCCTCCTCAAGCTGCTGCTTATCACTTTGACTGAGCTTAAGCTTATAGGCACGCTTCACCATTTCACCGTCGCTAATATTTTCAAACTGACCAATTCTTTCTATTGCAGACGATATTAAAGATTGAGCCCCCGGAAAGGTCACATTGCCATCATAGGTACTAATGTCACGATCGATAACAGATAAATAATGAAACTCTATTCTCGCCAACTCCAAATTATTTCCATTTTCTAAAAATTCATTTTTGTCGATCATATTCGAATAGCTAACTGCATCATTGACGAATTGTCGGGTACCAGAAAATAAAATTGAGTTACCACGTGAAACTAATTTAATTTTCGTCGTATCGTCAGTTCTAAAAGTACTTTTTAATTCTTTAATAAGACTGGCAGATGAGATGTTGCGTGGTTGAAATGCATAATTTATGTACGCTTGCCCAGTGTGCACAGTAAGAGAACCGCCATAAACATACCAGTCAAAGTCGTAGACCTCTGACAATTGAGCTAACAAATCCAAGCCCTCGCCGGACAACGTTTGGGTGATAGCTTGTTTGGCAGGCTTTTCCTCAAGCTCATCGACCAATTTAACTTGCATATCTTTTGCAATAGCCCCCAATGCGCCTCTCAGATCGATATCAGATTGTTTAATAAATACCTTTGCCTGACATGTAAAAGTGGTACACAAAAACAATAATAACCAGATGCTAGGCTTCATCAAGAATGTCCTCCATACGTTCTTGATTTGCCTTCATCTGCCTTATGCTTTCATTGATGATGGTTTGTTCAACAATCATTTCTACTATCTCATCCTCCGTTACATCAGTAGTAGCTTTGGAACCGTTAATCTGAATTGGGTTATCGGTCATATTTCTATTCAATTGTACTTTGCTCGCAGCAGTTTTTAGTTCGGACTCAAAGTCTTTAGCCTCTTTTTCAGAAGATAAATTGACCTGCTGGCTACTAAACACTGAATTGGTAAAATTAACGTTATTCATATCCTGCCTTTTTCATTAGTTGTGTGAACACATAGAATTGATCTTGTAAAAACCATAAATTGAGAATAATGATCACAGCAATAGCTTTAATATCCGCTGTTGTGCTAACGGATAAAGAAGCCTTTTTAAAGAAAAGATCTACATATCCACAACAGATCGTAATGCACAGCATTAAAATAATGTATTTCCCCGTGACCATAGCCATCATTACTAAACTGTCCGTGATGTAAAAATACAAGGTGTCAAAACCCACATTACTGACTTGGTCTACATTCTCCAGAATCACCGATAGTAGCGGTCTAAACACAACGCCTGAATCCACGGCATACATTAAAAAAACCAAAGAGCTAATCTTAGATAAGGCTTCTGATTCATCGGTAAAACGTTTATCCTGCACAGACTGTTCGTTAAGCAACAAAAGCTGCTGTATGACACTACCAACCATACCGCTGAGCCAATAAGGCACCGATGAAAACATAGCAAAGATAATGACGCTTAATACCCATATGAGTGTGGGTACTTCACCTAAATCACTTAGTTCAAGTCCAATTGCAAGAGCAATAGCGATGGCAAGTGATGTAGAATTATCCAAATATAGACGTGTTGGATTATAAATTTTTAAGAATAAAAACAATCCTGCAAATAGCAGCCAATTAGGGAAAAGAAGCGAGTCCATATCACTGCAGTGCCTTAAATAAAATAGTCCAACTATCAGAGAAATAAAACACAGCGAGTTTTACAGGTGTAGATATTACAGTCGGCGATAACATGGTCATACCAACACCACTCAGAATCACGGCGATTAAAAAATCTATACTGACAAATATCATGTACAACTTAAGACCAAACTCAAACCCTTGATATAAATCTAAGATCAGATTACCTAGAAAAAATTTTAACGTATCATTATCAGAGTCAAAATTAATCGGTATATCCATAATGCTAGTTAATTCATCAGTTTTACGTTCCGCCCGAGCCAATAATTCAGGGAAGAATTCAAACACATTACTGATCAAATAATACATCGTAATATTTTCTGATTTTCTTTCTAGCAACATAGGCGGCATCTGCATATCGCCTAGTACACCAGATGTTTCCACCGTCTCGCTGAAATAGGGTTTTATTCGCTCTAACCCCGGTTTTATATCCGGCCAAATACTATTAAGTGCCATTAAGGCAGCCAGCAAATTAACAACTATTGTGGGTGGAATTTGCTGCGTACCTACCGCATTTTTAATTATGTTAAGTACAATATTGTACTTAACATAGCCGGAAAAACAGATGAAAAAGACCGTTGATAACAAGACCAGAGTCAAGAGCAGTATTAAATTAGCTCCTGAAAATGCGTTATCCGGGTTCAATAGTTGCAACATCAATGACACTCTCTATAAACAGCTTCATAAGGAGATTAATTAAAACCTCCTTAACAAAAATTATATATTTCGAGCTGCCGCAGAAATTGAGTCTTTAATCGATTTTAAAGTCGACGTTGACGTTTGAGCAGTAATACTTTGATCCGCCATTAACTGTTGTAATGAGAGAGAATCTGATGCACTTAAAATAAGAGTACCATCTTTATTTGGGATGAAATTACCATCAGCATCCGTTGAACCAGTGTGGTCTGTGATAAAGGTGCTGACAGCGTCATCCGCATTATTGACTAATCCACCAAAAACCCCACTAATGTAACCTGTAGATAATTCAGACATTTAAAGCTCCTTTCTTGTATTTATAGACATTTAGAACCACAAATATAATGAGATGGCTTACAGGGAACCAGTGAAAAATTATGATAAAATACGATAAGATACAAAGGGTTACAATTACCCTGATAGTGTTTACACTATGTTGCAAAGGTTGCGTAACAGCATCGAAATCTAATCAGAATGATGATAAATAAATAAAAAGAGGTTAAAAACAATACAGCTACATTTAATAATATTTATCATCAGACCAATACACTAATATCCCAACCACAAAGCCAAATAAAATCTTAAAACCACGCCATACCAGGCCTTTTAAAAGAAAATACCTAAGTAAGAGAGCTGTAACAGCATGCCAAAGGAAGTGGTAATAGATAAAAGAGAGAAATGGAATCGACACTAACAGGCGTCGAACGAAGATCCATAATTAACACTGAAGGTATTACTTCGTGGTAACCAATATATTCTTTATCTGCATAATGTCTGAGGGGGTCCATCCCCTCTATTTTTTGCGGCCAATGTTCAATAAGTAACAGAACTTATACGCCTTGATAAGTGACGCTAAATCTTGCGTGAGCGGCTAAATTCGTAAAGTGAAATAATCTAATACATCTTCTAAATTGGATGTAGGTCACAGATAGAAAAACTCAGATATGATTAACTAGATAAGATTTTTAACGTAAAATCATAGTAACTCCAGTAGTTAACATGGCTGCGAACAAAGCAGAGAAAAAGCACAATAAAATCATAACCATGAGTTCAGTACGCTGTATTCCAACGGTGTGTATAGAAGGTGGTGCTTGCATGGGAGTATTGAAATGTAACTTGTTACTCTTCATCACATTTTTTACTTCAAGCACAAGAGGCTCTTCCGCTATAGAAATACCGGTAAGCCCTTCATCAAGTATTAACATATAGCCTTCTTTAGGGATCGTTTTGATCTCACAAGCCAAACTGTCGAACTGAGCAAGTGATCGACGCAAGTTTGAAATCGCTTTAGTTAAGGAAGTTTCATTGACAAACACTTTACCCCACACCTTGTCATTGATTTCATCTTTACTGATCACTCGGTTTTCTTTGTCGCATAGCAATTTAAGTATTGCTGCCTCTCGCCCACCGATGTTAATGATTTGTTTACCCGCACTAATTTGCCTTTTAAGCACATCGAAAATCATCTGGTTTCCTAATGCGTAATTTCTTGTCATATCTTATTCCCTAAAGTTATTACTTATATTCCTCAAACCGAATAATGAAGTTTTTTTCAGTAAAAGTAATATTAAAGTCGTAAAAACAATCTAAAAAAGAATATTTTTCAGTCAAAGCAATATTAAAGTCATAAAAATAATCTAAAAAAGAATATTTTTCAGTCAAAGTAATATTAAAGTCGTAAAAATAATCTAAAATATCAAATGGTAGAAACTACAAACCACGCCAAGCGTACAAATGATTCACATGACCACCAAAAACACAAGTTAACAACAATCATATCTGCGCATTCACTATTCAAGTGTATTAACTTGATCGATGGAAACATAAAACTGCTCATCCACTTTGACTAGAATCCCGGTAGCAATCAACTCATTACCGCTTTTAAGTAAAACTTCAGATTGAACGAAATCGTTGACAGGTTTAAGTTGACTATGTTGCAGTCGATTAAGCTCATCCAAGGTCATAGTGCAGTTAGCAATAACAACATCTATCGCAATACGCATCAATTACCCTCCTTGAGAAATCGAGATAATAGAACGACGAACATCACGGATCTCTTCTTGGGCCGAGGTGATTTCAGTCATCACGTTTTTAAACTCTTGTTGTTCTGTATCCAAATCCACCTGGATCGTGTCGCAATAAGCTGTCATGGTCGCATTCATTGATTGAAGCTGATCATAAGTAACATTCTGGCTCATACCACCAGAACCAACAATCTCTTTAATGCCTTCGCTATTACCAAGCTGCTGCTTAATTATTACATCTATTTCCAATAAATAATCACTGGCCTTGCCTCCATTCAATGAAGTTATTTTGTTATCGCCAGGCTTAGTGTTTGGCAGTCTGTCACTCATTATCAACCCCCAAAGTCTGTTAATTTCTGCAATTGCCTCAGATTTTTTAGAAATAGCATCAGCCTTAGTCTCAGCAAGTTTTGTTTGATCGGTAATATATTTGGATAAGATACTATCAATCAGCGCAAGAGGGTCCCTGCTTCCTGATGAAAACAAATATAATGAAGTTGTATCTGTACCCTGTGATTTTATAGCTTTGGCTGCGATAGGACTTTGGCTTAACGCTTGATCTAGCATCTTTGTCTCTGCTCCCTGTATGGGCATAAAAGCAGGCATTGGTGTTACTTGAATTTCTGACATTAGAATTGTTCCTGTTATGGTTGAATAAAAAAAACTCGGAGTTTATCACCGTCTTTAAAAATGGCTTTATCACGTGAAATAGATTGAATCAATCCTAGACCTGGCACGCTACTTCCAACCCAATATCGATATTTATCGTCATACAAATAACGTCCAGCTCCCGACGAGTAGAAAATCGAATATGGGAAATTGGCACTGTCTATCACTTGGGAACTATCGTTTCGCGCTGCAATATGCGCGATGACGTCCTTCAGGCCGTTCTCTTTTAGTAAAAACACCGCTTTGGCCCTATTATTAACAAACCAGGTATTATCAAGCTTAATAAACGACAATCCATTCTCACCAAAAACGGCCATGACTCTGTTATCAGATTCAAATGTTTCAACTTGAATTTGATCACGTCCAGATTTTTCTATCACCTTTATCGGAACAGTTTTTTTTGAGTAACTTGACACGACTTCCACCACCAATTGGGTGAGAGCTTGAAAATTCGTCTTATCCACAACTTCAGCATTGACCTGCCAAGCCTGAGGCAAAAGATTAAGTACAGATGAGTCTAATACTTTAATTTTGCCATTTTTAATATAACTGCCATTAAGCTGGGTAAAGTATTCCGCAATCTGAGTTTGTTGATTAACTTTAAATGCTATAAACATCCCTACGCCTAAACCAATATTAAGTATTAAGGTAAATAGAATGACTGCACGATATTTTTTAGCACTATAGCTCATCAATTTAGGAGCACGATTGCCTTCGAGGTAGACAAAAAAAGCAACACCTCGTAGGCGATAGACATGCCCCTGCCTAAGTTTCTTCGATTTATCTCCCTTTTTAACCCCTTTTATTACAATGTCAGTTCCGTCATTTGAAAGCTCCCAATGCGTATTGGCAGGGACTGTCTCTGGAATACAAAGCGTGTCAGGCTTATCACTTTCACTAGCTCCGGTAATCACTAATTTGGGTTCTATAGGCAAGGTAACTCCATGTAAATGCCCATCAACAAACTCAATTAGCCACATGTAAGCTCAGCTCTTGTTTCAATGTTTTCGCAATATCCAGAGTGTTACTTAAAGTTTTTAATAACGCCTGCGGGTGTTCCGGCAGAGGTATACCACGAACAAAGAAATATTCTTCTGACTGAAACTGGGCAATATAACCATCAGAACTAAGTGAAAAATCAGCATTTATTCTTAGCGCTACTTCCGATTGAAATGGCCCCCCTCCCATCGAGATCATGATTAAAATGGAGTCATTGAGTCCCACGCGAACACCATCCTCAATACGACAACTCATCTCATCGAAATCACAAAGGAGCGCATGGTTTTCATCTAACAATAGCGACGAACCTTGTACTAACTGAGTAAACTCCATCATCAACAGAGTAAATTTTTTATTTTTCATCGTAATTAAACTTTATCTCAATAATAAATCGGCGCTGCGATATCCGCTGAGTAGCTGTTGGCAATCCATTTTCAACACTGCCTCGTAACATAATGGGGGTATCTCCCATACCTTCCGTTTGTAAATAGTATTTAACGCTATTGGCTCGTGCATTAGCCAAACGACGATTACTGGAATAAGAGCCTGACGAATCAGCAACACCATAAACCCGTAGGCTTTCCACTGGCTGACCCCGTAGCTCCTCAATCATGCGAATTAAGATATTCTTTCCTTCTGGTGTGAGCACAGATTCATTGACCAAAAATAAACTCTGAAACACCAAACGTACATGATCCTGATTAGTGTGGTGGATCAAGACTCCAGAATCTGATTTCCACAGCTCTGCGGAAAATGCCTTTTCTGTCGTCGCACTGACTAAATTTGAGTGGAGCCAATAGTCACCTTGGCAACTTTTTACTTCGTTAAAAGCGTAGGTGTTAATATTCGCAAGATAGTACTTACTTGATATAGCCGGTACAGCTACTTCAATACACGCATTCTGATGTGGCGAACCATCAACATATTCAGGCTCCCTTTTCACCCAATAACGCACATGGTCAATATCATCGATATTGGTGAAAAGTAAATTATATATATCCTGCTTCCATTCATGATCCCAAACTATTGAGTCCTCTCGGACATCCTGAGCACAAGAAACTAGTCCCATAAACACTCCTACAATCAGCCCTGCTTTAAACAGTCTTTGCATCTTTATGCCTATTCAATTCCAATAGAATAAATGCGATATCACGATAAAATGCTTTAGGTATAAAGTCTTCTCCTGTTCGCATGCTCTTATAAAACGCCCTTGCAAGTCCCTTATGCTCCAAAATCGGAATATTAAGCCCCTCCAATCTTCGTCGCTCTTCCAGTGCAAGTGATTCCGTACTAATCTGTAACACCACAGGGACTTTATCTATCAAACGGTCATAACAAATTGGCACCAAAATATGCGTCGGATTCGCAATCGCAAAGGTTGGACTACGTCCTTTTGTTATAGGAGTGTCCATGACCTCACGCATTTGCCGCTTTCGCTCCGACTTCATTTCCGGTGAACCTTCGGTTTCTTTCATCTCATTTTTCATTTCCGTAAATGTCATTCTATTTTTGCGGTTAAAGTGATAACGCTCAACCATCAAATCTATACATCCAAGACTGACTCCGTACACAAAAAAAAGCATTGAAACCAGCCCGATATATAACATTAAGTTGTAAATGAAATAGGAGGTGTTATTGACTTGCGCCAAGGTATTTAACTCGCTCCCCCCGACATCCGATACATACTTCAAGAGAAACAATAAAAAGATTAGTTCGAGGACCTTACGCAAAGAGCGGGATATAGCCTCAATCCCAAAAATATTTTTAGCCCCCGTCACTGGGCTTATTTTTTCCATTTTAAGGCCCAAAGACTCAGTACTGAATACAGTTTTATTAATCAAGACCCAACTGATAGCCGCCATAATGAGCTTAACCATAAACAAGATGAAGATCCCCCAAGCAATAACCGAATAAAGAATCCCAAAACCAGTTGATATATCGGCATATAACATCACCTCTAACCAATCATTGGCCGATTGAAACACCAGATAAATTGCACCGATAAATACCACTGTAAATACCACTAATTCCATCGTAGGCTCGGCCAATTCAGTTTTAGGAAACTGACCCTTTTTCATTAAATCTTTGAGCTTCTTCTCTGTCGGTGGATACTTTTTAGGTTCAGTAGATTCATTTGACATAGTATTACATCACAACCTGCAGTGGCTCAGAGCTAACGACACAGCTCGGTTCAGCTATATCACCATGGCTACAAACAGAAATCGTCGACACCACTTGCTGAAAGAATGATTTAACAGAATTAATTTCAGTATCATTCACCACTAGAGTTGGCTTACAGCCGTACTGAGTCGTCATACGTATAATTTCCTTACGCAATGAAGATTGCAACTCAATCAAACGATCCAAATCCTCATTTTCCCCCATCACAAAAGTTTCGATACACTCCGTTAATTCAGGGGTGAGCAGTGCAACATAAATTTGTCCATCGCAGTTCATCAATCGTGATGTGATCTCGTAGCGAGCTTGGTTCCTGATGCGATTCAGCCAGTTTTTAGGTTCGTTATCTATTCGAGACCAATAGATCAGAGCCTCAAAGAATGTCACTCTATCAAGATAAAACTCTCTGGCACGTATCATCTCTTTAATGACATCATGTACACGATTCAAACCGAGCGCAGCATCTATCTCGTTCTTCATTACTTCACTTTGGCTCGCAAGTCCGTCAATAATATTGCTGGTGTATTGGAGGTTATACTTTTCAATAAGGCACTTATTTAAAAAGTATTCCACTATTGTGGCAATACTTTGAGTCGACGCATCACTAATAAAGACTTCGTCTCCTAGTACTTCGATCAATTCTAAAGAGCTTTCCTGAGAAAAGGAGTAGATGCAAATACCTGAGATATACACTTCAATGTCACACTCCAGATCCCTCTCTATGATTATTGAAGGCGTCCCTAACGCTTGGCCCCAAAGTGTTTGCTCAATACGATGAAGACTAGTATCAACTAAGGTTTGATGCTGAGGCTCTCGTAACACCATTTTCAAGGACTCATAAAGGCCACTTCCTGCAGCCACTGTACTCGTCACTTTCTTTGGCTGGCCGTGTATTCGCCAAAGTAGACATGCTATCAGTGCACACATAAGAAACAGAATCACGCACACAAACAATAGGCTAGGACGGGCTAAACCGAGTACGAATATAAAACAACCAATAACCAAGAGGCTTTTCCAAAAGCTGCTAACCTGCTTTGCCATCTGTCCCATAAATGAGCCAGAATCCTCCTCTCCTTTGATGCGTGTTAAGTAAACGCCACAAGCGATTGAAAGCAGTAAACTTGGTATTTGTGATACCAAACCATCGCCTATTGTCAGTACGGAAAAACGATTAATACTCTCAGATAAAGTGAGATCAAACTGATTGACCCCAACATAAATACCGCCAAAAAGATTTACTAAACTAATTAAAATACCGGCTATAGAGTCGCCTTTTACAAACTTCATCGCCCCATCGAGTGAACCAAAAAGTTTATTCTCGGTATTGAGGTCTGCACGCATTTTCTGTGCCTGATCACCTGTTATCAAACCGCTTTTCAGATCGCCATCTATACTCATTTGCTTGCCAGGCAAGGCGTCAAGAGAAAATCGAGCGCCCACTTCCGCTACCCTTTCACCACCTTTTGTCACAACTAAAAACTGAACAATAGTGATGATAATGAAGATCAACAAGCCTGAAATAAGATTGCCACCCATCACGAACTCACCCACAGTCTCAATGACGTCACCAACATCCTCGTTAGCAATGATATTTCGCGTTGTAGCAATAGAAAGTAATAATCGGAACGTCGTCAACAGCAAGACTACCGTTGGCAAGAATGTCACCTTAAGGGGCTGATCATTCTCTAACATGATAACTAAAAGCAACACCGAGCTAGTAAAGCTCATTAATATAAAAATATCAATTAGCCCCCCTGGTAGAGTGAATAGAATAATCGTTGGCAGCATAAGTGCGATGATGATACTGCTAGGATTAAACATGAACAGATTACGACGAAAATACTTAATCATATGCTGTCCAAACTACGACCTAGCTCTTCGACGATAGATAGAGTATCTATGCTGACCAGGTTATCCTCACTTTCAATCGTTAGCACGACTCCCCCATTTTCAAACACTTGCTCAACAGACAAAGTGTTATCTTCGTCATCTATTGCTTTATGGAGTAAATCGATAAGATGACCTATCACTGCCTCATTTAAGCTAAGTGAGGGTAGGCGTGATTTGACCTTAGTAGCTATCGTACTTTTCAACTCATCTTTTAACGTATTTAAGCTATGGTATTGCGCTGCAACAAGTTCAGTGAGCTGTTGATTTGCCTTTTCAAACCAAAGAGCCTGATTGACCATTAATTTATCTTCCATCTCATTATGCAAATCAGCCACATGAAGGTTGAGCGCTTGCTCCTTCTCTTCAATAAGATGCACAACTTGTTCTTCAACTAGCTGTTGATATTGCTCAACCCTCTCTTCCAAAGCCGAAAGCAAGGATTTAGCCTCGGTGTAAATGAGGACATCAGACTTCTTTATCACATTTGAATGCCGCTCTTTCTTAAATAGAATCTGTGGGATAGTTCTCTGGTCTGAATTAATTTCTATGTACAAGGCATACCTCATTCTGGTTTCGAAATAATCATACTCAATCTTGAAACGGCACAACAAAAGAAAAAAAAAGACTAAACCTGAACTCTTATGATTTAGTCTTTTTTCAATGATTTATGAATCTTTTACTGAATGGCTTACTGACTGGATGATGAAGAAAAAGATAGTGAAACCAAGTTATCTATTTTTACTGGAGGGACGTACATTATTAAACTTCCATTATCCCTTGCTAGTTTGTTTAAATGACTATTAGTTTTGAAATCCAATCCTGCCATTTCCTTATAATTTGGCAGGCGATGTTTAGGTATAATCTGGAGACGTTCCTTTACCCTCTCCCTGACATTATTCATTGGACCAACCAAGTAATTCTGACCACGCATGCTCACCGCCCCTTGGCTCAATAGCACCTTCGTATTCAAACTTTGCAGATACGCGTTAAGATCGTTTTTCCGCCACTCCTTAAATTCAAACGAATCTGTTTCTCCTCTAAGCCATTCTGGTATAGGTCGCCATGAGCCCATAAATGTTCCTGCTTCGGGACGATCTAGGAACTTAGGTACTTTATACTGAATATGCCCACCATTCTTCCCTATAAACCTAGACCCTATTTTATCCAAGTCAACTTTATTCTTCCCTTCAGCGAGCCCACTATCAGATGTTATGTCATTTTTAGTAGTATTGTCTGGCGTCACCTTCCTCTGCTCACCAGTCTGTACCTGTCTAGTCGCCCCCCTATTGCCGACATTAGTTTGTCCGCCCATATGCGTAGTCATACTGCCAATATTATATCTTAGCCCTTGACTGTAATTACTCCCCATTTGTGCCCCATTAGTCAGGCTAACGGGAGCAGGTATCGGCCCACCCCGTTTTATGTCAGTCTGAATCTTGGCAGCTTGAGTCTCAGTCGGAGCAACTGTTGCTACAGTATCAGTATCAATCTGACTGCCGATGGCCTGCTCCGTATTGCTGCCTTTTCTCTTGTGAGTACTGTCAAGGTTATATCTTGGCCCGGGACTGTAATTACTGCCTGTTTGTGCACCATTAGTCAGGCTAACAGATGCAGGTATCGGCACTTTCCATTTTTTCCCAGTATAAACTTTAATTGCTTGGGTCTCTGTCGGAACACCTGTTACTACTGTATCAGTCTCAACCTGATTACCGATGGCCTGCTCCGTATTGCTGACTTTTCTCTTGTGAGTACTGTCAAGGTTATATCTTGGCCCGGGACTGTAATTACTGCCCGCTTGTGCGCCATTAGTCAGGCTAACAGATACAGGTATCGGCACTTTCCATTTTTTTCCAGTATAAACTTTAGCTGCTTGGGTCTCTGTCGGAACACCTGTTGCTACAGTATCAGTCACACCCTTGGCAGCTTGCCTCTCTGTCGAGATCAAAGCATAAGCAGTGACACCATCTCTTCCAACGATATCCACCATTTGTACATCAGCGGTCCCCCCTCCTTCACGAAGAAAATGAGACAAACCGGCTAAGTTAGGATCGGAAGAGTTTTGATGCTTTAACCTCAGATCCTCCAATCGCTTTTCACTGACATGTGGCAACGTCTTATCAACCTTCACCTGATTTATATCGGTAAAAGAGTTACTCGCACGATCAATCAATGAAACATTGGTTGTTTGCGTCCCTTCATCAGCCCTCGACTCAGCTGGAGTATTCACCATGTCCTCTGTTTCAGAGTTCGCGAGTCCGCCACCTTGATCGTCTAGAAAGATATACCAACTGTTATAATTGTTGGTATTAAAACAATGATTAAATGTATTTCCTCTCCCCCCTACATCAGTCACATCAGTCACATCTTCCGATTCATGTGTTGGTTCAGTCGGCGCAGGTGCATTAAATAAATGTTTGGGTGGCAAAACTGGCTTATCTTCATGTTTAGGTGACTCTGACTCTGATTTTTTCTTTTCTTTATCCCCTACAACAAACTCAGAGCCTCCATACATAGTTATCGCTGATGCATTGCCATACATGATTACAAATACTGTAGGTAATAAGCTAAGCCCACCAGTAAAAGGGGCTAATACGGCACCAAGAGTAACCGCTCCGGCAATAGACGCTAAGTGAACCTTTGCCTTCTTATCGTTGCTTACTCTATTGGATTTTTTACTGCTTTTTTTACTCTGTCTTGATTCAGTTCCTCCTGTTCCTAAGATAGTCGGAACAGAGGTTATCCCATCCGGAGATTGTGGTTCTACAGCTCCTAATATTGGAGTAGTTGCCTCCAACAAAGAAGCTGACCGAGTCAGCTTGCCTCGGGGAGTTTCATTACCTAAACTCGATTGGCTGGGGAGGGAGACACTTCGAGTTAATCCAGGAGTAGATACCATATTAAAACCTCATATTTTCAAATAAATTAATGGCGAAGTGCCTAACTTCATCTTCTAAATAGTCTTGCTCTACAATAGTGAACGTGAGAAATCCATCGACGCGAATAAACATGCCTTTTGTCATAATTTCAAACTGTAAAATCATCTCTATTACCGTTTCTAAATTGCCGAGGTGGACTAGCTGAAAAAAAGGCACAATAGGAAGTAACAGATGATCCGGGTAGTCTCTGAAAATAACCTTTTCGTTTTGTTCAAGCCGTTGCAGAAATCGTTCAACACCATCTAATGATATGGGCTTCATCTACTTTGGAAAAACCAAAACAAGTTCATCTGCACTCAAGCCTCTTATTTCATCAAGGCTAAGCATGGTTTCGAAGGGGGTAATAGTCGATGTCAATGCCAAGGTTTGCGGCAATAAAGTTGAACGAGCCTGTAAACTATCGAAATCAATTTCTAATGTCTCCATTTTCAAAAAGGCCGCTACACTAATCCCTCCCATAAGGATCTGGCAGGCTATCAACAAAGGTTGATCCTGTTTGTTCATATCAAGGTGCTGCTTTAACTCAACGCCATACTGACCCAACGCTTGAGTTATCACATATGAAAGGTAATCATGATCAAGGTGCTTTATTTTCAAACCTAACAATCTTTCAGCTTCAGCCAAGGGAACATAAACTTCAGCTTCAACCCCCAAATGACTTAAACTTAACTGGATGAAATCTTGCTGCCGACTTGACCTGTATTGCACAGCCCCCATTTCGATAGAAATAACCTGATTATTAAAATACTGCCCGGCCAATCCATTGATAATCAGCTTCATTTCCTCGCTAATCTCATATCTTGGAATAAAGATAATGCTCTGTTTATTCATGGTTCCCTCATCGATTTCTAGATAAAAGTGCTAATACATCTCTACTCATCTGAAAATCTACATCATCAATCCAATCCTGTACCCCGGCTGGCGTCTGACAAACAAAATCATAGAGCTGTTGATAAGCATCTTTCGAAGTCACAGCTTCGAAATCAGCACTTTGTACTAGCGTCAAAATAAAGGTGATTTTATGAAATTGGCTATCCAATATGCCTTCCACCACGATCGCCTTAACCGTTGCCTCAGAATAATCTCGTAACATAGAAAACCAATCAATGACGGCTTGCTTGTCGACATAAATTTCTACATCAGACAATCGGTTCCAGCTAAGGCGTTCCGATTTTGCTTTCAATAATTGATAAGGATCCAGTGATTGCCCCTGCAAATGACAATGAGCAATGCGACTCGATCGGTTATTTGTGGCCATTGTTATCTAACTCTTGTTCATCTGACTTTCGTTTAGCTGACTTTCGCTTATCGTAACGACGGCATAACACCAAAATTGACAACAAGCCATCCAGATTATGCTCGTAAGCAAGAAGCTGTTGCACTGTCTGACTATCGACATTCATATCCTCTGTCAACTGAAACTCATCAATGTGTTTTTTAAGTAATTTTCGCAATGCCCTAGGGTATAGATGCTCACAAACTCTGGCCGCGTTCAGGATCCAACGTTGAGCATCATTCAATGACTCTATGTCGAGTAAGCTGTCAGAAAAACCTTGCCAATTACGCAATGCCTTGAGTTGATAGCTGTTTAGCTGTTTAGCAAATTGACCTTGCTGCTGAAAAGTTAAAGGCTTACGTTCAACACGAAACAGACGAGGATACTTTTTGGCTCGCTTATCCGGTTGACTTACCTCTTTGACACGACGAGGCTTAAAATCCTCACGAGTTTGCTGACCCCGCGTCACCTCCGACACTCTTTCTGTACGTTGTGGTATAGCCAAGGATATAGGTCGCAGCATCGTCAATCAGAGCGAGATAAGCTCGCTCTGCCCTTAGTTTTATCGGTTAGTTACCAGACTAGCTCTTGCCACAGCATCAAGGATCTCATTCAACTTCACACCTTCAGCAGTCAGATCTTGAATGTATTGATCAAGCTGTGCATCGAACTTCTCTTTCAAGTCTTTGCTGGCTTGCAACTCTTCTTGCCCTTTCACCTGTTCAGCATTTTGAATCTCATTAGCATTGCCAACCATACCATCGGCCATTCCACCCATCTGAGTGACAGAGTTATATTTAGCGGTACGCTGCTGCTGGAGACTTGCAGTGTATTTATTGAGTTCTTTCGACGTTAAATCAGACACTTTTGGAGACTTATCAAGGTTAGTGATTTTGCCTGATTCTAGATCAGTCACTTTTAATAACTTAACCCCTCCAGTATCTGCCGCCCCATTACCCGACATTTTAGATAAATGTTTATCTGTCAGAGTCTTAGTTTGTCCAATACGCACGGTAGCTCCCGTGGTCATCGCCATATTAACCACAGATGACGCTAAGGAAATACCAAAACGCAACTTGGCATCATTAGATTTATCCTGTGCTAGCATAGTAGCAAGAGCCGATGTGGCAACGGCTTCACCAATACGGTTTTTCATGACTTGAGCACGAATCTCCCTAGACGACGCGATAATTTGCGACAAGAGCGCAAGCAAATCACTCATTGATACAGTACCTTTATTGACCTCCGTCAATGAACTATCATAGGAGTTCCATGTTTTCTTATCTGCTGGATTAGACTGAGAAAATGAGGCAGTCTCTTCAGTCATTATCGATTGAGATGACTGTGCATTTATTGAAATTGAGTTCATAAATTTACTTCCTCTTACATATTGATTGATATAATCTTGTCGTTAAATTCACGCTGGTCACTATTAACTTTAAATAGTGATTCAAAAGCATGACTCACTGCCCGCAACGCTTGACTAAGCATCATCAATATTTGTTGGATTCGAGTAGCTAACTCTTCTTGTTCCGCTTGCGCAATTTCAAGATCTTTGGTGATATCTGCAGACTTAATCCCGTAGCCACTACTCACAACAGAAGTCAAATTTGAGCCAACTGAGCTTGCCTGACCGATTTGAGCTGTCAGCTTTTCGCCACCGACAGCAAAGGATTTTAGTTTATCGAGTAATGGCTCAATGAACTTCATGATCTTATTGACCGTATTTTGAATTTTGGTCGATAATGTGGTAAATGATTTGAATGTATTAAGGGCATCAACAGCTTTATCAACCAAATTAGCCACTTTAGCAGCACCACTTGCCGCAGCTTTACTGGCACTTGCCAGGAAGTTCCCTGGATTAAAACTGACCACCATACCGATAATGCCGATGGCAATCTCCAACCCCATAGACACATATCCTCGAATTTCTTCTGAAACACCGGCAGCTTGCAGAATCTTATCGACGATTTTAGGGAGCACAATCGCAGCAATCATAACGCCTATCATCACTGCAGCCATCACAGGGTTAAACGGTGCCATTACTATCGCAGCAAGAAAGCCAAATGCCATGGCAATCTTGCCCCAAATCCCCTGACTTTTTTGGGCTTGTTTCTGCTCTTCGATTTGCGCCATTCGTTCATTAAGCGAATCAATTTGTGTGTTTTTTTGGAGTTCAATCAGCGTTTTTTTAGCTTCAGAGTTCTCTTTTCCTGTACCTGAAAATGCGCTTGCCGCCAATTTCATACTCTCTTGCACCATACGCCAGAGCTGACTGTTGGACACTCCTACCGCACTACCAGGTAGCGGTTGATTCGGCTTGGGCTGTTGTTCAGCTTGGGCTTCATTACTTTGACGCAGAACGCTCAGGCTCGGGTCTTCGGCTGTGCTGACAATGCTTGGCACAGTAATGGCACTCATGAATGTACTCATCTTAATTTCCTTTCATGTGATAATACTGGGAATTGGTGCACTCATATTATTGATACACCATAACTCTCGCGACGCGAGCGGCATGGCCCCCAGCGTTACCATGCCCTTCTATTTTGTCCCGAGATCTTAAATCTGGGGCTATTTAGATGTTGCGGGCTATGGCCATCTGTTCATCACGACTGATTTGAATCCAGTACTTAAGAGTTTGCTGAATCATCTTTACCTGATCGCCAATACGATTAACTTCCTTTATGTCATCGTCAGTCAGTTCACGTGGTGGAAAATCGGTATACATATTTTTAAAGTAAGCTGCATCCAACCCGGTACCAAACCAATCAATCACAGTGTGACCATTTTGAGTGACTTCACGCCAACCTTCATTATCCGCTTCACCATCATTTTTAAATAAAAAGTCCATCGCATCTGTATAGTCAGTACCCGGAGTATTATTGATGATGTAGGCATCTAATTCACCCACTGACGCCGTTAAAAACATCTCGATGGTATCTTGTGTAACGTCTGGATACTGGTCCAAATACGCGGCCATCAATGCCATACGTAACATAGGAGATAGGCCTGCACTGTTTGGATAATTAGCATCACCAACAAAACCACCTTGCTTATCGAAATTATTCCTATATTGCTGTTCCAGGGACGCTGGTGCCCCTTGTTCAACTTTCATATAAGTTAAAATGTCATGACATAGGCTCCCATCTGGTGCACTCGCTAACATAAAATTGAAAATGTCAGCTGTCTCATTTGCAAACTGAGTTCCGTCCCAACCTTCATGATACCCATGTGAGCCAGATCCTGTGCTTTCCAAATAATGCATCATCTTAGCTTCCATACCAGGAGGTAGATCTGCGTATTCCGAGGAGTGTGAGATGTAATCCATGATTGCTAATTGAAATAAGTCCTCTAGTTCACTACCACTGACTCCATCTTTAATGAAACCATCAAACATCACCCGCATAGCGCTCTCGAACATAGGCAAGCCACCATTAGTCCAACCTTGAATAACCTCTAATTGCTTACCATAGGCTTCGATACTTCCAGCCAAAGCTAACGCTATTGCACTCTCAGCATTTTGGCTAACCATAGCCATTACCACTTGCTTTTGTTGCGCCGCAACCATAAGCAAGGTGCTAACATCTACTGGCTCGGCTTCAAACGTGGCAAGAGGTTTATCTGCCTTAGCGAGCATCAAACCCGCTTTATTTGTGGCAATTTGCTCCGCTGACTTTATGTCTGATTTGTCTAAACCAGACTGGACTTGCCACAGGGGCTGAGCTATCGAAACTCCAGACATACTCATAGCAACACTCCTTCAAATAATTATATATTTCTAGCGATGGCCATTTGTTCATCACGACAGATTTGAATCCAATATTTAAGGGTCTGCTGAAGCATCTTCACCTGATCGCCTATTCGATTTACTTCTTTTAATTCTTCATCAGTCAGTGCTCGTTGGGGGAAGTTGGTATAAAGGCTAACAAGATCATTAATATTAATGCCATCTCCCTTCCAATCCACTTGACTTGTATGCCCCCCAGGATAGTTATACCCCTCCTGTAACTGCCAATTGGTTGAATCACAAAACCACGATAATGTTGTCAACGGTCCCAATGAGCCCGGGCCAAAGGTTTTATTGATGTAATTATCTATATCGGCAACGGATCCATTCAGAATAAGTTCAACCTCTTCCTGAGTCATAGTCGAATGTTGACTCAGAGATTCACTCAGAATAAAGAGGCGCAGCATAGGGCTAAAATCACTGGCACCACTATCCCACCATCCATAATCTTGATAGTAATTATTTTCAATTTGTCCACACAGTTCATTAGCACCACCAGCCGCTTCTAGACCATCCATGGCTTGATCGAGTAATGACCCTTCCGGAATATTGCCGTTCGACAAGATACCCTCATATAATTTACGAGTAACATCGGCTAACTCCTTTGGAGTATCATAATTGGCTTCATGTAAGCCATGACTGCCACTTCCCGTACTCTCCAAAATATGGCTAATATCTTCCTTATTCTTTTCATACCAATCCGTAAGACCATATTTCTCGGGATTTATCATGACCTCTAGTAAAGCGATCTGGAATACATCCTCTAGCTCTTCAGGCTGTATTCCCCCTTCTTCGAGATCTGCCAGCATCAGCCACAATGCAGACTCAAACATAGCAACACCACCATTTGTCCATCCCTGTATCACTTCAAGTTGTTTACCATAAGCTTCGATACTTCCAGCCAAAGCTAATGCTATTGCACTCTCAGAGTTTTGGCTGACCATGGCTGCTACTAACTGCTTTTGATGTGTAGCAATAGCGGCAAGCACCTGAGTTGGTTCCGTATCATTTGGAGTAAATGGAAGAATCTGAGCTAAATTGACCTCTTCTTTAGTGGCTAATTCAATAAGCTTATTACTCTCCTCAAATTTAGCCTTTCCAACCTCTAATTGATTTGAACTCCCCTTTTCCACATTATCTACACCTGCTAATGACCATGAGTGAACTGGTATCATTTGTTGAACCTCTAATTAAAGTAAATACCATTCTAATAACAGCCACAGTACTGAAACAAACTTTTAACTTGTTGAGTTGCATTCCACTTATTATAAATATGGATGTAACTGTTTTTTAAGGTAGTCATACCGGTCCAAATAAAAACCGTTTAAATTATTTTCTTTGACGATTATTAATGTGACACTTGCCTGTGTATATTCTTTCAATTTATAATGACAAAGTGAAATATTAAGAATGGTCTCATCCAAATCATTAGTTGGAAATGTTTTCAGTATATTCAATATTTCCAATGCTTTTTTAAACTGGCCTTTCTCTAAAAGAATCGCCGCCAGACTACCTGGCCCTCGATGATCATATGGATTCAAGCCAATATAGGCAGAGAATATAATTTCAGCTTCCTTAAATTGGAAGTTATTGTAGAAGCTCACACCTAATTCATAAATTGATTTTATTTGAGTTATTGTGATTTTCTTTGACTTACGCATCATCGCAATATCTTGCTCGATCACAGTACCCTTAAGCAGTTCAAAAAAATCCTCACAAGCCTCACCGGGTTTTATAGCTTTTTTTTTCATGTTTCCTCAATCCAAGTTAAGTCGAAAATGTTACCCCACGTTAAGATTTATATTGGCACCCTTGGTCACTTGCGAAATTAATCCCCCCAACCGGGCAGGAAATCGCACAACCAGCGCAGAGTCAGGCAGTGACACACCGAGTCTCATAGACCAGATAATGGCGTGACGTGGATTGTGTTCCGCCAGTAACATAAGTCCTAACTGTTCTAAACATATAGATCTAGTACGATTAGAATCCAGACCAATTCCCAGAGTGTTAGACCAAAGATATAGCCTCTGTTCAAGACTCTTCTTGCTCAATAGCCAAGACCTATCACTGGCGTAATATTTTAATGTTTGATACATAACAATATTGCCTAAAATACTCGCAGCATTAGAAATATCAGACCGTCTTGGTGTAAACCAAATTTTCACCTCTCTCTCAGTCAAAGATGTAAGAACTCGATATTCATCTTCACTGAGTCGACGTTTTACCAACAAATAATGTAGATAGGTTTGGTACAACTTTTTATATTTCTTCATTTCCGATATTCTGAAAAAAATAACTTACAGTTAATGTATCTAAGTCTGAAACCAGTCCATTCAAAAAACGCTCAATATTCAATTTATTTCTCGGTTCAATTTCATCGAAGCTCAAAATAAGTACTGACACTCGCTTAGTTTTATCCCCAGTAACAACCACACTCGTACGCAATACGTTGGGAATAACACTCAACTTATTGTATATGACTCGACTTTCAAGTAAGTTCCCCTTTACCATTTCTAACTTACTTAAACTGGCAAATTTAGACTCTAAAAGATCATTTAGATCTTCTCGTTCAAAATAAAAATTAAATTTGGTTAGTACCTGCCTCGCCTTTACTAAGTTCTCTTTACTGACAGAGACAAGATAATGCTCTTTAGTAACAGATAATGTTGCGGAAACCTGATATCGACCAAGTAAAACAATAACCTTATTGGCAAAATCAGCAGATTCGAAACTTGCCACCTCTAAATTACCTTGATCATTACATCCACAAAGCATAAAAAGCACTATCCAGAACAGTCTCTTCATTACTGCGCCTTCATAACATCATTAATTGCCGTAGCAGACTTAGAGGCTATTTTTGTGACTGTCTCTTGGTACATGCTGTAATGAAATACAGATTGCTGTAAGGCCAGAGTGTCTTGTAAAGAAATAGTGTTTCCACCTTCATTTATCTTCTGTAAATCATCCATGATTTCTTGAAACCCCTCACCTATGTTGTTGTAGGTATCTTCAAGCACTGAGGGCTGAATTGCTTGCACGTTAAGATCTGCCATTACTTAAGCTGTTCTCTAAGCTATTAAAAGTTCCGTGGCGATATTAGGACAGTCAACATCGGCAAGCAAATGGATAAACTTGAATCATTGTGAAAACTTACGAAATGAAAAGTTAAAAGTTAATTTCAATAACTTAATGTGACATTGCAATTTAATTCCGAGGGTAGACAATTGATTTCACTTAACATTATTTCAGACTTTTTGGAGATTTTGTTATTTCAGATTATCGAAATCAACCTGCATATTCGCGCGCCAGTTTTACATTAATTTCTATAATAGCGCTCACTAAAACAAGTACTTTTCCTCGTTAATTCAGGTATTGCATGTTTACTTCTGGTTGGCGCAGCGGTATCCCCTTACTTTCGATGTTCAATTCACTCAACTGCAATTTATTCAAGCCATGCTGAGCGGTTCAGGTCTAATCGATTTGAATACCTTGATTGTGGATTATACAAGCGTCAATCGGGGTGAGCAGATAATACAATGTCATCCCTACTTCACTTACTTCACTTACTTCACTTCAGTTAAAAATACTAATCCCCTCTATGTACTAGTATTTATACCAAGCAAATATCAAAGCTTGTGAGGTAAGTTCATGAACCCAGCTCAAAATTCGCCAACCGAAGAACAGGGATTCAATGATGATTTCTTAGGCCACCCTAAGGGGCTATATGTCTGCTTCGCTACCGAGATGTGGGAGCGATTCTCCTTCTACGGCATGAAGTATCTACTGCTGCTTTATCTGACTAAATATCATCTGTTCTCCGACGGTGCCGGACTCGAAGTATTAGGCTCCTATGCGGGCCTGGTCTATTCACTGCCTGTCATAGGTGGCCTGTTGGCCGATAGATACTTAGGTATGCGCAAGGCGGTTATCTTTGGCGGGATTCTCCTGTGCATGGGGCACTTTTTGATGGCGGTAGAAGGACACCAAGCAATGCAGTATTCGGCGGGTAGCCAACTACTGGCCGATATCACCCTCAATGATGGTAGCGTGATACTCGCTGGCACAGTGCTATCCGAAACTATCCAGATACGGGATCTAGCAGCCCTCAATGTCTTTTATCTGGCTCTGGCATTGATCGTCGTGGGTGTCGGCTTCCTCAAGCCAAATATCTCTACCATAGTCGGTCAGCTCTATGATAAAGACGACCCTCGTCGAGAATCCGGCTTCACCATCTTTTATATGGGGATTAATATCGGCGCCTTCGCTGCGACGATAATCTGTGTCTATCTGGGGGAAACCTTCGGCTGGGGATACGGTTTCGGCGCTGCCGGAGTCGGTATGTTGATAGGCTTATTTACCTTCCTCAAGGGACAGAAATACCTCAGAGGCTTGGCAGAGCCGGACAATCCACAGCGCCTTAGTGAAAAGGTGCTAGGCATGCTAAGCCGAGAGCACCTCATCTATCTTGCCGCCCTCCTCAGCTTGTCGATGTTCTGGTTGATAATTCAACATGAGCCAGTGGTCTTCGCCGCCCAACAAATATTACTACTGGTTTCTGGCGTCGGCCTGATTGGCTATGCAGTCTTAAGAGGCACCAAGGAGGAAATGCACCAGATGGTTGTCTTGATGGTGCTTATCGGCTCAACCATTGTATTTTGGGCCTTGTTTGAACAAGCGGCAGGCTCCATGACTCTGTACGCCGATCGCGTGGTAGACAGAAACCTGGGGGGCATAGAGATAGCCGCGGGGCAATTTGGTTCCCTCAATGCAGGCTTTATAATGCTGCTGGCACTCCCCTTCGCCGCATTATGGGTTTGGCTGGATAAACATAAGTTAAACCCCAATATTCCGGTCAAATTTGGCCTGGGTATCATTCAGGCTGGCTTGGGCTTTGGCGCCCTTGTCATAGGTGCTTCGTATCCTAACGAGGCCGGACAAATCAGCCTCTGGTGGCTGGTGCTGGCATACCTGCTCCATACCACAGGTGAGCTTTGCCTATCACCAGTAGGCCTGTCGGCCGTGACTAAACTGGCCATCCATCGAGTCGTCGGTCTGTCTATGGGGGTCTGGTTTCTGGCCACCGCTCTATCAGAAACCGTCGCCATGCGATTAGGCCAACTGGCCGCCATAGACACCTCCGATCCCCAAAGCATGGACATAAGTCAGGCCGCCGCCATATACACTCAGCTATTCGAGTTCTTAATGTGGACAGGCATAGGCTTTGGGGTATTTATGCTACTCATCTCTCCTATTTTGAAGAAATACATGCATGGGGTTCGCTAATCAGCACACAAGCTCTACCGTCTCCCAAAACAGTCGCTGTGATCCCGCTTATGTGAAAGTTTTATTTCACCAATCGAGTAACATAAGAATAATAACTTAATATTCAATAAGTTATTATTACGCCATGGATATCACTCTACAATGACCCAATTCAATACTTAAGTGGCGGCTTACAAGTTTAGATCTGTGTACTAGAATTTTCTACGACCAACACAATACAGGGGACGTTTTAGTCTGGCTATCCTGACTCCGACAATAGGAGTTTTCAAAAGGTAGCCTATTAATATGAAATATAAGGAAATATATTCATGTTTAAATATATATTAGTCGTACTCGCCGCAAGTCTATGTGTCACAACTCAAGTCGACGCCAAATCACAACAAACCAAGCTAACCCCGATTACCATTGCAGATACAGTCACAAAAAACATTTCACTCAGCCCCAACATAAATTCACTCACAACAGAAAATCCCCCTAACGAGATCCGTATCAAACGAAGCGGTGCGGCCTTTATCAAGGTTCATTTCAGTTTCTTCAGCCTGCCAACGGGGGCCTATGTGACAGTGAGTACCCCAGATGGGCAGGAAAGCTATCGCTACGATGGACTGGCACATAAAAGCGCTACCTTCGACAGAAATAAAGGAGAGAATGGCCTCAATCAATTCTCAGCCATGTCGGTATTTGGTGATACCGCCATCATCACCTTAGTCATGCCAGCGGACCAGATATGGGAGTCACATCACGGTATCAAAATTGACAGCTTCAATGCCGGTCATAGTGAAACTTATGAAGGTCAGAACCAATCCGGATCTCTCATCAATGTCATCACTCCTCAGTCCAGTTGTGGCGTCAATGAACGTCGTGACGTGGCCTGTTGGCAGTCTACTCACTCGGTAGAGTATGAACGCAGTCGACCAGTTGCCAGACTATTAATGGCCGGCAGTGGACTGTGTACCGGCTGGCGTGTAGGTAACGACAATCATATGTTTACCAACAACCATTGTCTCTCAACCCAAGGAAAGCTAGAAAATACCGAGATATGGTTTAACTATCAGCGCAGTAACTGTGGCGGATCGAGTAATGTCACCACCATCAAGATCACGGGACGGGAGCTACTCCAGACCGACTATGATCTGGATTATTCCCTATTTACGGTTAATAACTTTGCCGATATTACCCAATTTGGCAACTTTGGCCTTGAACCTAGGGCTCCTAGTCTCGGAGAGACTATCTACATCGCCCAACACGGTGCCGGAAACCCAAAAGAGCTGGCTATAGAAAGTGATCAAAATGCAGGCGGCCTATGCCAGATAGATTTGGCCAGCGCCAATGGCCGGGCAGCGGGTTCCGATACTGGTTATTTCTGTGACACTACCGGTGGCTCGTCGGGTTCCCCCGTCATCGCCCGTAGCTCCAACAAAGTCATCGCATTACACCACTTCGGCGGCTGTGAGAATCAGGGTGTACGTATTGACAAGATATGGCCTCAGGTGTCGGCTCACTTCGGAGATGTGGTACCCGATGGTGATGCCGGACCGACTCAGAATCAGCCTCCCGTGGCACAAATTGACGCCACTTGCAGCGGTTTAAGTTGCAACCTGGATGGTCTAGGCTCCAGCGACGATAATGATGCCATCGTCGACTACTCTTGGGACATGGGCGACGGGACTCTACTGAACGGAGTATCGGTTCAGCACCATTATGCCGCTACAGGCAGCTATACCCTAACACTCACAGTCACCGACGACCAAGGCCTTAACCACACCAGGAGTCAGCAGCTAACCGTCACTGATAGTGGCACAGGTAATGAATTATATTCGGATACTCCCGTCTCAAACCTAACGGCAAAAAAAGATGAGGAACTAAGCTACTTCATCAGCACAGGTGAGAATAACCGGGAGATCCTGATTAGTATCACTGGCGGCACAGGTGATGCTGATCTCTATGTGAAGTCAGGGGCAGAGCCGGGCAGAAATGATTATGATTGCCGTCCCTATATCGGCGGCAATAATGAACAATGTCGAATTTTGATGGGAACTCCGGGCAAGGTCTATGTAAAATTGATTGCCTTCAGTGATTTTTCCGATGTGGAACTGCTAGCCACTATTAAGGCGAATATTCCCGATGATTTCCCCCGTACAAACCTCAGTGCTGACAAGGAAAACTGGCTGCGTTTTAGTTACACTGTCCCTCAAGGTGTGACCCAGCTAGTGATCAACTCTACAGGCGGTACCGGTGATGCTGATCTCTATGTCAAGAAAGGGGCGGCACCATCACAGACCGACTATGACTGTCGTCCATATCAATCGGCCAATGACGAATCCTGCTCACTCACCGTCAGCCAAGGTGAGCAGCTACATATCGGCTTACGAGCCTACCAGAGCTTTTCCGGAGTCAGCTTAGATATTAACTAAATCTGGAATAGTCAGTAGCCAAGATCGAAAAAAGGTTTCCGACTAAGCCGGAAACCTTTTTAATTATATGGCGTTAACTAAAGATAAGCCGTCAGTTATTAAGACACTAAACTAAGGTTACCTTGGCGAACTTACGTTTACCCACCTGGAAGACACCGCTCGTACCGGCAGTTAACTGCAGGCGTGTGTCTTCAATCTTTACGCCGTCTATCTTGGCCGCGCCCTGCTTGATCATACGTATGGCGTCCGAGGTTGACTTGACGAAGCCTAACTCCTTGAGCAAGTTGGCGATGGCGATACCTTCACCCACACTCAGCTCAATCTCTTCGATATCATCCGGGATAGCCCCCTTCTGAAAACGATTGATGAACTCCTGATGAGCAGCTTCGGCAGCGGCTTCATCATGGAAACGTGCGATGATCTCTTTCGCTAAGGCTATCTTGATATCACGAGGATTTGCCCCAGCTTCGATATCGGCCTTGAACTGTTCAATCTCGCCAAGAGGACGGAACGACAACAGCTCGAAGTAACGCCACATAAGCACATCAGAAATAGACATGATCTTACCAAACATCTCACCAGCAGGCTCGCTCACACCGATATAGTTATGAGCAGACTTGGACATCTTCTTTACGCCATCCAGGCCTTCAAGAAGTGGCATCATGATAACGGTCTGAGGCTTTTGCCCCTCAGATTTCTGTAATTCGCGTCCCATCAACAAGTTAAACTTCTGATCGGTACCGCCCAGTTCGACGTCGGCTTCCAAGGCTACCGAGTCATAACCCTGTAGCAGAGGATACATAAACTCATGAATGGCTATCGACTGACCCGAAGCATAACGCTTCTTAAAGTCATCACGCTCCATCATACGAGCAACCGTTTGCTTAGAAGCGAGACGGATCATACCTGCCGCGCCCAATGGCTCTAACCAGGTCGAGTTAAACTCGATGCGCGTCTTAGCTGGGTCTAAAATCTTATAGACTTGCTGCTTATAGGTTTCTGCGTTAGCGAGTACTTGCTCGCGAGTCAGTGGAGGACGAGTGCTGTTCTTACCACTGGGATCGCCTACCATGCCGGTGAAATCACCGATCAAGAAGATCACTTCGTGACCTAACTCCTGAAAAGTACGCATCTTATTTAAGATCACTGTGTGACCAAGATGAATATCCGGCGCGGTTGGATCGGCTCCAAGCTTAATACGTAAGGGACGTCCCTCTTTTAATTTTTCCAGCAGATCCGCCTCGAGTAATATCTCATCGGTACCGCGTTTAATCTCTGCAAATGCTTGGTCTAAATCAGCCATCTCGCCAACTACTCCTAGGAGCTCATTCAAAAATAAAGAGCCATGTTACTTGTTAGCCAGCACAATTGAAAGTGTGTACACTAAGGGGATCACTATAAGCAAAAAAATTGCGACTGAGCTCAACAGGAAATGTTCGATGGGAAAGGTTATAACACTGTTAAAATTACTGCCAAAAGTGCATCAAATACTCTTGTGTCTCTTAGTGTTAGTGACCTTAATCATAGTTATTTTACCTTCTGGTGATACCGATGAATCTAAGGATGCCAACTCGCGGCTTTCCGGCACGATTGAGCTGGGCAATGGCGATGCTAATGTCAGCTCAAATGTCAGTGCAGATAAGTTAGTCCAACTTAAGACACCTTTGTCTTTTCGCACACCAACGCCACCATCAAACCTTCAGCAACATCTTGCAGACTCAAATACCACCAGCTCGCCTCAACCTGAGAGCTCCATCGACGAATTAAACAGTCAACAGGCCCAAAAGAAACACGTTAAGAATTTCAGAGTAGAGAGTGGTGATACCTTAGCGGCCCTATTTAATCGCGCCGGATTAAGCTCGCGGGATGTCTATGAGATAACCCAACTGCCAAAAGCTAAGAAAAACTTACTGAGGATCATGCCGGGTGAAGATATCATCATAGTGAAAGATGATGCCGGTGAACTTTTACAGCTGAGTTACCATATCAACCCCATATCAACTCTCATCATAGATAGAGATGACAAGGGCTATTTTGAACATATATCGAAGAAGAAAGTTGAGAGTCGCAATAAATTTTCCAGCGCGACCATTAACAATAACTTCTGGAATGCCGGCGTGAACGCAGGGCTAACCCCAAACCAGATCATGCAGCTAGCGACAATTTTCGGTTGGGATATCGATTTTGCCCTGGACATCAGACGGGGAGATAACTTTGCCATCATCTTCGAAGAGGAATATGCCGATGGTGAATTTCTCAGGAATGGTAATATCTTGGCCGCAGAATTTAGTAATCAGGGCGATCGCTACACCGCAGTTCGCTACACGGATGGCAACTATTACTCGGAAGATGGGCGTAGTATGCGCAAGGCCTTCCTGCGCTCCCCTGTCGATTTCAAATATGTGAGTTCAAGCTTCAACCCTAGGCGCTTACATCCGGTCACAGGTCAAGTCAGAGCCCATAGAGGAGTTGATTATGTGGCCGCGGTAGGAACACCCATTAAAGCCGCGGGTAAGGGACGAGTCATTAAGTCAGCCTACAACCAATACAATGGTAACTACGTCTTTATCAAACATAACGACACCTATACCACTAAATATTTGCACCTTAAGAAGCGTAAGGTAAGACAGGGAGAGACGGTTAAACAGGGACAGATCATCGGCACCCTTGGTTCTACGGGACGTGTCACAGGTGCGCATTTGCACTATGAATTTATCGTCAATGGCTCACACAGAAACCCTAGAACGGTCAAGCTTCCGAAATCATTGCCCATCGCCAAGTCAGAAAAGTCTAAATTTTTGGCTCTAAGTAAGCAGATCATGGCTAAACTTCAACAGGACAAGCAGATCCAGCTAGCCTCAACACAATAAGCTTAACGCGTTTACAAAGCCCCCTTAGCCTAGCCCCGGAAATGACTGATACTTCCGGTTTCTTGTTCAAAAAATGGAAATATAACAATGAGCAGAGACTTCTATATTGGCTTGATGTCGGGTACCAGCATGGATGGTGTCGATGCAGTCTTGGTCGACTTTAGCAAGCAACAGCCAAGACTTGTAGCAAAGCATAGTGAAGCCATTCCAAAACATACCTTAAATGGTTTACAGCGCCTCTGCCTCCCCGGCAATGACGAAATAAATCTGCTAGGACAACTCGATCGTAGCGTTGGACAGTTATTCGGTGTGGCCGTCAACGCCCTACTCGCCAAGGCTGGTATTGCAAAAGAACGAGTGATCGCCATTGGCAGTCATGGCCAAACCGTCAGACATATGCCCAATCTCGATATGGGATTCACCCTGCAAATCGGCGATCCCAACACCATAGCGATATCTACCGGTATCGATGTTATCGCCGATTTCAGGCGTAAAGACATCGCCTTAGGTGGGCAAGGGGCTCCCTTAGTGCCAGCCTTTCATCAAGAGATATTTGCTACAACAGACACGCCGAGGATCATTCTCAACATAGGCGGCATCTCCAACATCACTTTCCTTCCCTCAAACAAATCTTCTACTGACCGTCAGGTCATAGGCTTCGATACCGGACCGGGAAATACCTTGATAGATGCCTGGTGCCAACAGGCGTTACAACAAGCCTACGACAAGGACGGTGCCTGGGCTGCCAGTGGAACCACTGATGAGAAGCTGCTCAAGCATCTGCTGTCTCACTCATACTTCTCTCAGGGCTTCCCCAAAAGCACTGGACGCGAGCTGTTCAACCAAGCCTGGCTTGAGCAGCAGACTGCGGCGTTTGGTTACCTTAATGAAGCAGATATCCAGTCGACTCTGCTCGATGTAACCTGCCATAGCATAGCCAATGACACCTTGGCATTATCTGACAGTGGAGAGCTATTTGTCTGCGGTGGCGGCGCGTTTAACGGTGAGATGATGCGGCGTCTGACTAAGCTATTGCCTAAGTATAAATTGAGCACCACATCTGAGCTGGGTATAGATCCACAGTGGGTCGAGGGTATTGCCTTCGCCTGGCTAGCCATGCGTCATCATCTTAGATTGCCGGGTAACTTACCCGCGGTAACCGGCGCGAGTCGAGAAGCCGTGTTAGGCTCTCTATTTCCGGCAGCGTAAAACTAATCCCGCGGCCACGGCCATAGACACTTTAGTCGATATGGGTATCGCCGATAGAGAGCGAATAGCAATAGGCGGTCATTCCTATGGTGCATTTATGGTGGCGAATCTGCTAGCCCATTCAGATCTTTTCGCCGCTGGTATAGCTAGGAGCGGCGCCTATAACCGCAGCTTAACACCGTTTGGCTTCCAATATGAAAAAGAAACTTCTGGGAAGCACCAAGCCTGTATCAGCAGATATCTCCGTTTACCCATGCCGATAAAATTGATGAGCCTCTACTTATCATGCATGGAGAGATGGACTCCAACTCAGGTACTTACCCAATGCAATCCGCCAGGCTATTTAAAGCGATTAGGGGCTTAGGGGACTAGTGACCTTCCCCTATGAGAGCCACAGTTATAAGGCAAAAGAGTCTATCTTACACATGCTGTGGGAGCAGGAGCAATGGCTGGATAAACATGTGAGCCATAAGCCCAGTGCACCGGACATAGCGGTTAGCTTTCATTGATCTATGCCCCCCAGAGAAACCTTAAGCGGACAGCGTGAAAAAGCGTTGTCTGCTTAGTTGAACAGTTTTTAACTCCCCAAAGTACTGGGTATCAATATGATCCCATACCGGAAGCCCAGAGTAAAACATTAAGGAAACTGTGATTTTAATTCATTTAAGCTTTAATGTGAGACGTTTGATGCTACATAAGTTGTAAACACAAAAAATTTCACTGTCTCATTGATTTATCAAGGCGTAGAGTAGAGTCGAACTCATTTTGCTCTACTCTTGTTAGCCGATCTTTTGGCTAAAGGTGCGTATAACTTGGCTAAAAGGCTTTAGCTAACAAAGAATATGAGCGGTAAAACACAAGGAACTGTTAATGAACATGTCTCAAAAAATGGCGGCCGAATTTATCGGTACTCTTTGGCTGGTACTCGGTGGTTGTGGTAGCGCAGTTATAGCTGCTGGCTTCCCCGATGTTGGCATAGGGCTATTAGGTGTCTCTTTCGCCTTCGGTCTCACTGTGCTAACCATGGCATTCGCCATAGGTCATATATCCGGTTGCCATCTGAATCCTGCGGTTTCGTTCGGTCTATGGGCTGGCGGACGCTTCCCGGCAAAAGATTTAGCCCCCTACATTATCGCTCAAGTTGCAGGTGGTATCGCTGGTGCGGGGATTTTATTCCTAATCGCATCCGGAAATGCCGACTTTAGCTTAGCCGATGGCTTCGCATCGAATGGCTACGGTGAGCACTCACCGGGTGGTTACACCATGACTTCAGCCTTAGTAACAGAAGTGGTCATGACCCTCTTCTTCCTATTGATCATCTTAGGAGCAACCGATGCCAGAGCCCCACAAGGCTTCGCCCCAATAGCCATAGGACTTGGGTTAACCCTCATCCACTTGATCAGTATTCCTGTCACAAACACCTCAGTGAACCCGGCCCGTAGTACAGGACCCGCGCTATTTGTTGGTGATTGGGCGATATCTCAACTTTGGTTGTTCTGGGTTGCCCCTATCGCAGGCGCGATCATAGCTGGCTTTATCTATAAGTTTTTCAACGCAAAAGAAAGCTAACTACAATTTATCGGTGCGCCGTACTCGACTCGTTCAAGTCGGTGCACTTTTTCATTTGCCATTCTTTTCTCCCACAGATAAAAATCTACTCTATATCCTCCCTTCGAAATGATATGATCGCCCGATAAACGCGTGCTACCACGTTGCGTAAACCCAAAAAATGAGAGATACCATGAGTAAAAGTGCCAAAGATGCAAGCCAGATGACTCCAGAAGCTCGCTACGACTACTTTGTTGAGCAAGTAAAATCTGAAAAGACACTATGGACTCTTCAAGATGATGACGGCTGCGTAATGCTAACTACAGAAGAGGAAGATTGTATTCCTCTGTGGCCTAGCGAAGAGGCGGCTAAATCTTGGGCTGTCGATGATTGGGAAAGCTGTATTCCACTCGCAATCCCGGTATCTGAATGGTTGGAACGTTGGGTTCCGGGCATGCAGGATGATGATCTGTTGGTTGCTGTATACCCGGTGCAAGAAGACCTAGGTGTCGTTATTCCTCCCTATGAGTTAGAGCAGCGTCTAACGCCAAAGCAGCGTCACTAATTTAGACCTTGCTAACAGGAGATTCAGCTTGAAAAATAAGACCTCAGATCCTTCAATCGATAATTGCGACGACTTAAATGAAGCCACAAATCGTGAAATTGAGAACAATGAAGCTCTCCAAACCCAGGCTAATTCAGCTGCTAAACCTGTAGTGAAACAGCCTCTACCGAAAAGGCTTGCCGCCCTATGCGCTTTCTTTGCGATCGCCTCAATTAGCGGTCTCATAGCAAAACAAGGCGAACTGTTTTGCATACTAACCATAATCATGGTGATTGCCATACTTGGGCGCCAGCGAACGGCTATGTACTTCCTGCAAGGTTATACGGTACTCCAACTTGCTCTCGTCAGTATGTTGCCTGTCTACCTGTATGATCCAGAAAATTTACTTGTCGGAAATCCTTCGACTTTTAAGCTAGGTGAACTACAAGCAAAAGTACCCGACTTCGTCATCTTCGGCATCATCATTGTGCTTGCTATCGTTCAAGTCTGGGTAGCTTTTACCCCTAAGGTAAAAGCCTATTTCAATACCAAGATAAGCATGAACATCATGAGTTAAGGTTCTAGGTTCTAGGTTCTAGGTTCTAGGTTCTAAAGAAAACAAAAAGCCAGTTGCAATGCAACTGGCTTTTTTAAAATCATTTTCTCTCTATATAGCTAAGTGCTTATACTGAGAAGCTAGCTCCACAACCACAGGTTGTCGTCGCATTAGGGTTCTTCACGAAGAAGCGTGAACCTTCAAGGCCTGAGGTGTAATCGACTTCACCACCAACCAGATACTGTAAGCTCATAGGATCGACGACTAACTGGACTCCCTGCTTCTCGACGGTGAAATCACCTTCGTTAACCTTCTCATCGAAGGTGAAGCCGTACTGAAAACCAGAACATCCACCACCCGTAACGTAGACACGTAGCTTCAATGCATCATTTTCTTCTTCATCCAGAAGCGTTTTTACCTTTGAGGCAGCCGCATCGGTAAATCGGATAGGCAAAGCATCATCAGCTTCAGTCGCTTGCTCGGCAGTTTGTTCAGTCATGAGTACCTCTAGATCTAATTACTGTGCGGGATTATCTAATACCTGACCAATTTGTTCAAGTAATACCCCGCCGTATTTTTTTTACTGTGATTTGATAATAACACTGGCTCAGTCGTTCATTGAACTGGTTTCACGATTTTATCTGTCACAGCATGATTATTCTCAGGCATCAGGTCAAGGGCAGAAAACTCCATTTCAGCTTGGGATCCTTTAGTCCAACGACTCGACGGGACTATGACCTTAGCTATGATTCTGGACAATTTAAAACCCTCTGGTAAAGTGACCTCAGTCTCCAACACCTGAAAATATCGAAACCTAAAACTCAAACTCATGTCACCAGTGAGTGTAGCCAGGCTAAGTTTGGCAACTTTTCCATCCTGAACCCCCACAAATGAAAATTCGGCTCTCCCCTTCAGAGACTGCTTACGCTTCTGCAGTTGAGTTAGGATGAGCTTGAGTCGATATTGGTTCGGCAGCAGATTAGGGGGAAACTCTAATCCGTGAATGGCTACGCCATCGGCAATACTCTCTGGTGCCATGATACTGCGATAGAATGCCAGCTCCCTAAGCAAGTCTTTCTCTTTACCATGTTGCTCTGCAAACAAGTCCTGCATCTTAGCGTTAGTTTCTCTAGATAAAGCCAGTTCCAGATTCCTAGCCGCTAAGCTTTGAGCCTGAATATTCAGCTGCTTAGTCAATTTACCTAACTGTTCTGTGTTATTCTCTAGCACGGGTCGGTTATGGTCAGACCATAAATTATAACTGAGCGCCCCCAAGACAAAGGCAAGCAATACCAGTAGCAGTAAATAAACACTCGATGGTCGAACTTTTCGCTCTAACACTTGAATACGATCGAGCCAACGCTGATAATTTGCCATTCAATAACAACCTCTTTATATAACTAGTGTATAAAATAATCTCACCTCCAAAATGATGGTAGGCAATGGAAACTCAGGAAGGATCCGGTGCAAAACAGAATTAAAAACAGAATTAAAAACAGCTACACGCGATGCCAGATATACCTGAGAACAAATCTGCAAGACAAACTATCTCAGGCTAAGCTCAGTCTGCAACTGTGTATGTTATCCCTGTTATTTGCCTTAATCGCCTCTGGCGTGATCATTCTGTTTCGACTACTTCTACTCTGGTTGAATAACTATACCCAAACCAGCGAACTCGATTTTACTGAGATAGTGGACGACTGGCGAGTGCTTTTGCCCATATTGGGCGCACTTTTAATCTGGCTAGTGGCTCGAATGGGGTCAAAACGCTATAGACGCATGGGTATCGCCTATGTTCTTCACAGAGTGAAGCTTCACTATGGTAAGGTCCCTCTGCAATCGGCCCCAGGTCAATTTTTTCAGGCGCTATTCGCTCTTGCCACTAACTTCTCCGTCGGCCGGGAAGGTCCAGCCATACATCTGGGGGCTGTCAGTGCCAGTTTCCTGGCCAGAAAGTTTAACCTACCCGACAACAGTGTCCGTATCATGTGTTCAGGGGGGATTGCCGCAGGTATAGCCGCAACCTTCAACGCGCCTCTGGCCGGTGTATTTTTCGTATTCGAGGTCATATTACGGGAATATAAGCTACATTACTTCTTTCCAATCATAATATCGGCCATCTGCGGCGCGGTATCGAGCCAGCTGGTTTTCGGTAATATTCATGAATATGAACAAATTGGAGTCATTCGCATTCCACTGTCCCAATACCCTATCCTAGCCATCTCGGGAGTGATCATAGGTTGTGTTGCAGCCCTGTTTAACTACTCACTGTTAAAAGTCACCGCCAAGGGACAAAACTGGCCCTTGATTTATCGTCTGCTCTTGGCGGGTATCGTCACCACTCTAGTCGGTGTATTCTTACCGGAAGCCTTAGGCAGTGGCGATCTAGCCATCGAGAGGGCTATCAGTGAACACCCAGGATTGCTCTTTCTCATTGCACTACTTATAGGTAAAATCATTGCCACCATCGCCGCTCTCGGCCTAGGTATTCCTGGTGGCATAATAGGCCCGCTATTTGGTATAGGTGCTCTGCTCGGTTCTATCCTGGCTATCATAAGTGCCGCGGCTTTCCCTTCTATAGCCCCCTATATCGGCCTCTATACCATAATAGGCATGACGGCCATGATGGGAGTCTGCCTCGGCGCTCCTTTGGCGGCACTGATTGCACTGCTCGAATTAACCAACAACGCCTCGATGATCTTGCCAGCCATGTTTGTCAGTATCCCGGCATTCCTGGTCGCTCATCAAGGATTTAACTCTAAATCCTTGCTTTATAAACAACTTGAGATCATGGGCCTTGATTACAAGGTATCACCAGTCAAGCAAGGACTGATGAAAACCGGCGTTCGAGCCTTGATGGATAGACGCTTAGTTATCGTCAAGGATAACGAGGAGTTATTGCTAGAAGTATTAAAACGAGCAGAGGGGCGCTCTGTGCTTGTGAGAGATAACTTGGGTGATATTCAGATGTTACAACTTGAACTGCAAGCGACTGATGACGTCAGCACATTGACCCGTCACCCTATACAGGGACTCCCGGATACAGCGACTCTCAACGAAGCCTACCAAATTCTATCTGGTGAACGCCGCGGTGAGGTCTACATCTATCAAGATAACAAAGACAATGTCATCGGCGTAATAAGCTGGGCCGCGCTTCAAAAAGAGATAAGTTCAGGGCAAGTATAATGAGCATCTAGCCACGACTACTCACGTAAGCTAACAAGATAAGCATCAGAAAAAGACTTCAAGCAGAAAATAATTCATTCGTCATCTTTTACAATCTGACTTAACTTTAAAGCTTCAACTAGGGATTATTGTTGTAATGAATTAATCATTGAACAGTTTAACTCAATTACTTCCCAAAAAATGACTCATAATAAGAGTAAATAAACCTGAGATAGCATGACTTGAAACAAGCAGATAGAAATCCCCCCCAAGGCTTTACCCACGGCTGCATTAGGTGGATATCCCTCTGCAGTTTGCTTTTCTTTGCCAGCTTCACACTCACTCCAGCCCATGGAGAGCCAGTCCCTCCCTCTTCGCCAATCATAGAAATACGTACAATCGACATTTTACCCTATGGCATTAAAACCCAAATCAATACAGCTTCATCTGCATATCTCTCCAGCGGGATCTATTACGATATTGCCAACCTGCTGGCTGAAGAATCAGGCTATCTGCCTCACAATGAAATTTATCCCTATGCCAGAATAATGCTTGAGCTTAAATCCGGACAAACAGATATGACCATCATGTTCAAATACAAAGAACTTGATGAGTTTGTTACTTACATAGCACCACTACCCAGTTTAAAAAATGTCGTGATTGGCCTCAAAGGCACAAATTTTACTTCATTCGATAGTCTGAAAGGCAAAAAGATCGCCTATTTAAGAGGGGCTAAATTTAGTGACGACATAGACAAGGACCCGGATATTATTCGTTTTAAGACATCTGATTTTGTTCAGGCCGTAAAAATGTTGATAGCAGGACATGTGGAAGCAGTAATAGGCCCGATGGATCCTATTCTTAGTGCAGCCCTGCAGCTTAATCGAGATGAAAATCTTTTCGGCGAGCCTTTCCTAGTATCGGAAAGAACGCCTTGGGTACAGATCTCAAATAAGAGTTTAGAAAAAATATCAGCCCTCAAGTTAAAGTCTCATTTTAAACAGATAATGAACAGAGGCGAACTAACCAAATTACGCCAGAAATATTTAGGCAATGCTCAGTAGAATCTGTGTACCCTTCGACAAGTACTCGGCTCACATGGTTTTATTATATTTCCCTCTCAAATTTACCACCTAAACCTGGCTTACAAACAAAAAAACAATCATCTGTTAACTATCACTTTTTACATGCTCTTCAGTTTTAACAGGGACTTCTCCTGTCGTTTCGATTTGACTCTTAAGTTGAGTAGCTCGACGATAACGGAGAAACCCATGGCGAAATAGATATATCCCTTGGGAATATGCAAACCGAGCCCTTCGGCCAGCAAGGTGAAACCAATCAAGGTTAGAAAAGTTAACGCCAACATCTTGACCGTAGGATGTCGCTCCACAAAATCCCCAACGCCTTTGGCCGCAAACATCATCACACCTACGGCAAGTACGATCGCCAATATCATCACTTCCACATCATCGGCCATGCCGACGGCGGTGATCACCGAGTCCAGTGAAAACACCAGATCAAGAATAGCAATCTGAATCAAGACAAACAGGAAACTACTGACCTTAGGTTCTGGGTCTGCTTCGGCTTGCCCCTCAAAACAGGCATGGATCTCCGAGGTGCTCTTATAGATCAGAAACAATCCCCCAAAGAGTAAGATCATGTCCCTGCCCGAGACCGAATACCCCATCACGGTAAAAAAAGGCTGGGTTAACTTCATCACCCAAGCGATGCTAAGCAGCAATAATATGCGGGTGAGCATCGCCAGCCCTAGGCCCAGCACACGCCCTTGCTCTCTCTGATGCTCGGGCAGACGAGCGACCAAGATGGAGATAAAAATAACATTATCGATACCGAGGACGATCTCCATGGAAGTCAGCGTCAACAGAGCCAGCCAAACATTGAGATCTAACAAGAGTTCCATATAAGACACCTAAGTAAACAAGCCTAGTATCACCAGTGTATGAGTGTGTTTATGAATTAGAAATTAACGCCAGATGTAACTTTCTTTATGAATGTAATAATTCCACAAGCCCGGAGAATAGCTAAGGTATAGTCAATTTTAGGAGTGAGAATTGGCTCCTCTACGCTATTTTTGAGGAACACCCATACATGCTGGACTCTTTTACCCATGTGCTCATTGCTTTATGGCATCAGGACTTCACCGTACTGCAGAACCCGGACAGTGCCGCCATGATCTACCTGTGCATAGTCATGTTGATCTGGCTAGAGAGCGCCTTTTTACCAGCCGCTCCCCTGCCCTGTGACAGTGTGGTGATATTATCCGGCAGCTTGGCTGCAGCAGGCATAATCAGCTTACCTTTAACTTGGCTATTGCTGATTATCGCCGCAGCCACTGGTAGTTCCATGGCCTTTATGCAAGGACGATGGCTGCATAAGTTGCCTAAGATACAAGGCTGGATCGACGCAGTACCCAGTGAACAGCTACAAACCGCGGATAAACTTCTGACTCGCCACGGACTACTGGCATTATTCAGCGCTCGCTTTATTCCCGTAGTACGTTCGCTTTTACCCTTGATGATGGGGTTACGCATAAAAAAATCAGCCCACTTTCAATACTATACCTGGTTGAGTGCCTGCGTTTGGAGCGGTTTACTACTGGGTCTCGGCTACTCAATGTCGCTATTACCCCAAAACATATCAAAAATGATCACCATGGGTCTGATTGTAGCGCCAGTGCTCACCCTGGGAGTTGCTATAACTGGCTTGTTAACCAAGTATTTTCTGAAAAGAACGAAACACGTATAACTTGCCAGCCCCGGAGGCCTCCGCGCCTCTGGCTCACCGATAACAGTGTCTAAATTAGCTTATCCCTCCTCCAGCCCCTAAACAAACAAAACAAACTAACACATTGGTTTAACTTGTTTTTCATGGTTTTTTATAACTTTTTACATGCCATTTCTTACTTTTAGCAGTAACTTCCCAACTCACTACACAGGCTTACAACAAAGTTTATTTAAAAACCTTGATCTCAATCAAGTAAGTTTAAACTTTTACTGTAAGTGAAAGTGAAAAACTGTGCCCCCAACTTTCATTTAAGGAAAATTATGGGTGTAAACATCGGTAACAAACGAAAGATATTGAGCAATGTCAGACTCTTAATAGCCATACCACTCACCTTAGCCTTAGTCAGTCCAACAGCCTTTGCCGATAAAGACGCTAGGCTTCTGTCTATGTGTCAGGCATGTCATGGCAGCGATGGCAGCAACGAGTTTAGTTCGATCCCGAACCTCAAATGGCAAAACCAGCAATACATGGTGCAGCAATTACAACAATTTAAAAGTGGCCAGCGCCAAGACAAAACGATGAGCAAGGTGGCAAAACTGCTTTCAACTGAGCAGATGGAATCCATGGCAAGCTATTTCAGCAAGGGTGAGGAAAAATAATAATGACTATCGATAGACGTAAATTTTTAAAAGGCGCAGTCGCGACTTCTGTCACCGCAATGCTGCCACTTAACTGGGCATTTGCTCAAAACCGCCCAGCTGGAATGGCTCCCCTCGACGTTTCTGCCGTTACCTGGAAAAATGTCGATGATCTTCCAAAGCATTTTAAAGTCCTTAACAGCAGTCCACTGAATGCCTTCCCACCAGAGCATCTGCTTGCCCCAGCCAAGACTCCAGCAGATATTGCCTTTATCCGCTGGAATGGACTGATGCCAGACTTTAACAGCATAGATCCTGATACTTGGGAGTTTACCGTAGACGGTGAATCAATTGAGACACCTAAGACCTATACCATAGCCGAGCTAAAGAAGAAATTTAAGACCCATACTCAGCAGCTGGTCCTAGAGTGTGGTGGTAATAGCCGTGAAAACTTCTATCCCAATGCAAAAGGTAATCAGTGGAGCAATACGGCAGTTTTCTGCGCCGAATGGACCGGTGTGCTAGTCAAAGATGTACTGGCCGATTGTGGCGTTAAGAGTAATGCTGTCTACACTGCGCATTATGGCGCGGATAAGCATATCAGTGGCAAAGGTGCTGCGATTTCCCGCGGTGTTCCTATTGAAGCGGCAATGAATGAAAATGCCATGATAGCTTGGGGCATGAATGGTGCAGATATTCCATTTATGCACGGCTATCCGCTGCGAATAGTCTTCGGTGGACGACCTGGCTCGGTATCACAAAAGTGTGCAATAGGCATGGGAGTTCGCGACCGTGTTCACGACGGTAAAAAAATGGGGGCTCCAGCCTACCAAGTACCAAAGAATCCTGTAGCACCTGGCGAGAAAGTCGATAATAAAGACTATAAAATCATCGAAGAGATGATAGTAAAATCCCTTATCACGGCACCACAAACCGGTGGCGAACAGAGCTTAGGCAAATCATTGGAAGTCAGTGGTCACGCCTGGGCCGGTACCCGTGATGTGTCCAATGTCGAGGTCAGTTATGATTATGGCACGACTTGGCAAACCGCTTCACTGACTAAGCCTGTGAATCCTATGGCTTGGCAGCAGTGGAAAATAAACCTAAAACTGCCACAGACTGGTTATTACGAGATCTGGGCCCGTGCTACCGACACTAAGGGTGACACTCAGCCCATGGTGCAACCTCAATGGAACCCTAAGGGCTATCTATTTAATGGCTGCCATAGAGTCGCTATAAGGGTCGTATAATGAAAAAACGACTCATAGCAGCCAGCATAGTGATAACGGGGATGATGTTCCCGGTCACTGCAGCCGAAAAATATCCGGTCGATGAGGTGACAGGCTTAGTCATGGCACCAGGTTGGGAAATAGTAAAAGCTCAGTGCAATGCCTGTCACACCAGTCTTATTATTCCTCAAAACCCGGGAAACCGAGAGGTGTGGCGGGATACCATTCAATGGATGATAGATACCCAAGGTTTATGGGATCTCAATGATACCTGGGAGCCTGTATTGGATTACCTCTCCACCTATTATGACGAGAAAGCTATCGATATGCGCACCTTCAGGCGTAAACCTTTGGAAGAAGACCTGATGCCTCCGATGCCATCTAAGCAGGAGCGCTAATGCTATGACAATGATGAAAAATTCAATATTGCTATTAGCTGGTCTACTTTCAACCGGTGTGACTTTAGCTAAGACGCACCAAAACAATGATGCATTCAATGCCACTTTAGCCGTGTCAGAGCTTAAGCTTGATACCAAAGTGCTTGAGCATGAAGCAGACTTCAGCAAGGGAGAAGCGCTAGCGAACCAGCGCTGTATCGCCTGTCATGGTGAAACCATGCTAAAAATGATGCCTACATATCCAAGCTTAAAGGGACAAAAATCCGCTTATTTGTTTAAACAACTTATGGAATTTAAGCGTGGGGTTCGTAATAACCCTTTGATGCAGGCTCAAGCAGGGTTGCTGTCTGAAACAGAGATGAAAGATGTGGCTTATTATTATTCGCAACAAGCCCCACTAAATATAAAGTAATACGCTTAAAGTAAATTAGCTCAAAGAAAGAAGTGAGATTAACGGTACCTATCCACAAGCCGCCGTAAGTCTTTTTGCTGTCCAGCCCTAGCTGGGCAGCCTTTTTCTTTAGCCTAATCCTTTTAGAGCACTCTTCATACTTACCTCCAAACTTGCCAGTAAACCATCTAACGATATTTAACTGACATGGGGTTTCTGGTATAGTGCCGCCTGAGCCACCCTAGATAACTTTAGGGCTCTCGACTCGGTCTACACTTGTCGAACCTCCCCCCAGAAATTGGAAATAAAGGCTGATGACTCAGTTTCAAGAATCTCACATTTTCTCGGTAAACCAGCTCGATTTGGACGCCGTTCAACAGGTATTCGATGTTGCTTCCCACATGATCTCTTACGCATTAAGACAGCAACGCACTTCTGTGCATGTATAAAAATGTCAGCTTCACACTTGTCTCCCCAAAGAGCCCTCTATGCTTGACTATGTGATCAGTGATCATTGATCATTGAAAATGCCGAGCATAAGATCACAATAACAGATCAACTTGAGGGCAATTTAGACCGGGCTGATATACTCTATCGGACACTCGGCGTTGATTCGCAGCTGGAAAATATGAGTGTCCAGTAAATTGGTATTCACGAAAAGCCGATTTTTAATCTGGCGACTGACTTTAAGGATTGATAATGACCCGTTCCGAAACGCTATTTGAACAGGCTAAAAAAACTATTCCCGGTGGCGTTAACTCGCCAGTACGTGCTTTCAATGGCGTAGGTGGCTCGCCACTCTTCATCGAGAAAGCCGATGGCGCCTATATTTATGATGCCGACGGTAAGGCATATATCGATTATGTCGGTTCTTGGGGCCCGATGATCTTAGGTCATAACCACCCTAAGATCCGTCAAGCCGTTTTAGATGCGGTTGAAAATGGCCTATCTTTCGGTGCCCCGACTGAGCTTGAAGTCAAAATGGCGGAGAAGGTCATCGAGATGGTGCCTTCCATCGAGCAGATACGCATGGTGAGCTCAGGCACTGAAGCCACCATGAGTGCAATTCGTCTGGCTCGTGGATTCACTAATCGTGACAAGATCCTTAAGTTCGAAGGCTGCTACCACGGCCACGCCGACTGCTTACTGGTTAAAGCCGGATCTGGTGCTCTGACTCTGGGTCAGCCAAGCTCTCCTGGGATCCCAGAAGATTTCGCTAAGCACACACTGACAGCTAGCTATAATGAGCTTGATTCTGTCAAGGCACTGTTCGAGCAATATCCAGAAGATATCTCTTGTATCATTCTCGAGCCTGTTGCTGGCAACATGAACTGTATCCCACCAGTAAAAGGCTTCTTAGAAGGCCTGCGTACTATCTGTGATCAGTACGGCGCCTTACTTGTTATCGATGAGGTAATGACAGGTTTCCGTGTATCTAAGGGCGGCGCTCAAGGCCACTACGGCATTACACCAGATCTCACGACTCTTGGTAAAGTGATCGGTGGCGGTATGCCAGTTGGCGCATTCGGTGGGCGTAAAGACGTGATGCAGTTTATCGCACCTACGGGTCCGGTATATCAGGCGGGCACACTATCGGGTAACCCCATTGCCATGTCGGCAGGCCTTGCTCAATTGGACGCACTCTGTGAAGACGGCGTCTACGAAGAGCTCGCCGCTAAAACTAAGCGCATCGCAGAGGGCTTCAAAGCTGCGGCGAACAAGCACGGCATCCCTATGTCCATCAACTATGTGGGTGGCATGTTCGGTTTATTCTTTACCGAAGAAGAGAAGGTCACAACATTCGCTCAAGTCACTAAGTGTGATGCAGACAAGTTCCCTATCTTCTATCACGGCATGTTAGATGAAGGTGTTTACTTAGCACCAAGTGCTTATGAAGCAGGCTTCCTGTCGATGGCTCATAGCGAGAAAGAGATAGTAGCAACACTAGCAGCTGCCGATCGTGTATTTGCTAAGATGGCTAAGTAAACTAGCTAACTAACAGCAAACATAAACATAAACATAAACATAAAAGGATGCTGAGCATCCTTTTATATTGCCTGCTCTTTGTTGCCAAAAGCCAGCTTCCCCTATCTATAACACACAGTGAGAAAGAGATAGTGGCGACACTGACAGCTGCCGATCGTGTATTTGCTAAGATGGCTAAGTCGACTCCCTAACGGGATACTAAGGCAATAGTGAATATTTAAGACTAAAAACCATCTCGGTTTCTCTTTGAGCCCCACGTCGAGCGCAGGATAAGCAGAGCGATAACGCCTTGAATAAGCAGCAGGCTATTATCCATGGCAATAGAAGGGTTGCTCACAATGCCTAAACTAACTAGCTGTTTAGCACAAATCACAAACCAAAATAAGGAGCCTAACAACAACACGGCTCGAAATAGAAACTTCATACGCCCCCCAACAAAACACTTCAGCTCTAGATTTTATCTGCATTCAGGAATTAAAGCCTAAAATGCTAGACCTAGTCGCTATAATGAGCACAATATACTGTTTACTTATTGCGCAGTCAATTATTTGACCTCGCCATAAAAATGACGAGCGTACTAATTTTTCAATTAACTCCGTTGGATATTAAATCCATAACCATAAGCCATTGCATCCAACGCTTTTTCTTGGTTACAAACACAATCTAATGATGAAAAATATATTTCACACTTTTCTCAACTTGCTGACCTTTCTCAAATGTTCGCATCAGATGAACAGGATTTAATAAATTAAAAACCAAGGTCAAATTTCGGCTTAACTAGCCCTATTCAAGCTTTAATCCAGTAAGCAAGATGATCTGCAGCACAAAAACACTGGAAAACAGACCCAGTTAACACTTGTGTTATTAACATCTGTGTGGCTTAATCCGCCCGATCAACACACGAAGCTTAATTAAACCTTAATTCTGGATATTGCTTGCCCACACCAGGCAACAATAAATCTTCTGTAGGAACTGATGTATGCTCAACATATTCCTGATATCCCTCGCTGTTTTAGCCTTATTAAGTATCATTTTCGAAGAGGTCACTCACCTCAATAAAACCAAGACAACCCTATTCTTCGGGTGTATCTCATGGGTTGTACTATTTATTTCTGCCGGAGATCCTAGCCATGAGAAACTCGTCGAAGCAGAACTAAACGAAAACCTACTCGAGATAGCAAGCCTCTGGCTGTTCCTCATGTCCACCATGACATTCGTGGCTTATCTCAACGCGAAAGGCATGATTCAGATACTGGTACAGAAGATTTTCCCCCAACGAGTATCCGTTCGTTTACTCATGATACAAGTCGCTTTCTTCTCTCTGGTACTGTCCGCTATCTGTGACAATGTCACCGCGACTCTGGTCTCACTGGGGTTATTAACGACCTTTAAGCTCGATAGTCAGATGCGCCGACGCATGGCGGTGTTAATTATCTTCGCCGTCAACTCGGGAGGAGTTTCCTTGATCACAGGTGATGTCACTACCTTGATGATCTTTCTCGGTGGCCACGTACAAATGTCTGAACTCATGATGCTCTTTATACCAGCATCGGTCAGTGTGATGCTGTTAGCCCTTCTGTTTTCCCTCAAGGCTGAAGGCTATGTCAGCACCACACCGATAACCAGGAGTTATCAAAGAGTCGATGTAATTATTGCCATGATATTCTTCTCCACCATAGTGGCGACCATGGCACTGAATGTCCTGTTTGGCGTACCGCCGGTGCTGACCTTCTTAACCGGTTTATCTATCATGTTCCTTGTCGGTCACACCTCGCGCACCAATAAAGAGGAGCTACAGATCCTCGAATATATCAGGCAAGTTGAGTATGATACCTTACTATTTTTCCTGGGTATCTTGCTGTTAGTTGGCATGCTTAAGGAGATTGGTACCTTAGATCTACTCACTCAGGTCTACGCTCAGTTTGATCCAAACATTTCGAATTTTGTCACAGGCATAGGCTCTGCGTTACTCGATAACGTGCCGCTAACCGCCGCGCTGTTAAAAGCCGAACCGGTACTCAACACCCCTGAATGGCTGGGATTAACATACTCGGTAGGTGTGGGTGGCTCACTGCTCGTCATAGGCTCGGCTGCAGGCATCATAGCCATGAGTAAGGTTAAAGAACTCACCTTCGTCAGCTACCTCAGGTACGTACCTGCGCTGCTATTGTGCTATAGCGTGGGTTACGCGTTAACCTTATTTCTATCATATAAATTTTTCGGCTAAGCTAGCTTAGCTGACAAGATAAAAAGAGGGCGCCGATTGGCGCCCTCTTTTTATCTTAATTATCTGAATCACATCGACTTGGTTCCTAGTCCCTAGATTCTATATCGCCGGTACCTTAAACTTTGTGCCTTGTATCGATAACACCACGTCACTGGGTCTAATTTCAACGATCTCTAACTTACCGCCTATCTTATCGCCTTCCTGCAACTCAGCCCCATCGACATTGAGCCAACGATTATCAGAATTGGTGGAATATACATGGGCGTTGATATTAAATTCCGGCACCTGCAACTGGAGTCCGGCTGGTAGCTGACCATACTTTGGCAGGGTATCGGATTTTGTAGCTGGTATAGGATCGAGTTCACGCGAAGTCATGGGCGCCGCAAGAGAATTTTTTACTTCAACCGCTTTTAGCGCAGCCTCAAAGGCGGCCAATAAATTATTTTCATCTTGATAGTTTTTCGGCGTAGCAGAACCCGTTTCCAATCCAACCTCAGATGCGGCTTGATTGACTTCGAACTTCAGAGCCGCAAGCATATCTTGGCCCTTCTGATTAGCATTAGCCCCCAGCATGATCGGCTCACCAGCTAGACTATTAGTTGAAGTTGAAGTTGAAGTTGAAGTTGAAGCTGGCTCAACATATTGTGATGCCTGTGACTTAAGCCTATTATCAACATATCCACTAGGCTCTGCCGAGTGCGTTTGCTGCGACCTATTATCAAGATAACCCTCAGCTCTGGGTCGCTCGGTCGCTACTGGCAAGGCCACCTTTCCTGCAAGTCTAACACTCTGCTCATTTTCTAATGAAACTAGTTGAGAAGATGTGGCTGGCATTTCTTTAGGCTCTTGCAGAAGTGGCTGTGCCAATTTAGGCTCAGATACTTGACTGGAATCACCGACAAGATAGCTCTGGCCTAACCAGGCTATGATGATCAGGAGTATGACAATCAATCCCCCAAAGAGGACGGTTAAATTTCTCAGGCTGTTACCAGAGAAATTATCATACTGAGCCCTAGGCGTTAATACGGGATCTATACGAACATCCAGCTCTTGGCTTTTAGCGCGTGTCACCGCATCAAGTAGAATGGACATTAGTAGCTCCTTCTCGCTTCGACTAACCTGGGTCCTTCGGCGCTAAGATAGAGGTTAAGCTGAACTAATGTCTGACTCCCGGCAATGGCATCTGCTCTAAGGCCATGCTCACGTTGGAAGCGCATCAACTTATCTTCTAATTTCGCATCGAAACCATCGACTAATCTTGGTGCCGTATGATCAATTTTGGCTAAACTGTTTTCAAGCCATTGGATTTGCTCTGAGTTTGAGCCTTGTCCTATCTCTCTTGGCTGGCTAATTGGTGCTTGCCACAAGATCTCAAACGTACCGCTAAAATGACGCGTAAACCAGTCTCTGTCGACCCAAAGTTGCTGTTCATTCAGTTGTAATAACAGCTGTTCACCATGACGTGAAACCACAGTGCCATAGAAAGCCTGTTGTTGACTATCAATGAGATAAACAACAGCAGGGAAGTTAAGCCGAATTAATGAGTTCCAATTCCCCTGCTGCTGGAAACAGGAAAGGCCCTGCTGCTCAGCCGATTGGCAGGCAGACAGGCCGATATATGGCACTCGGTCCCAGAGGCCTAAGATGCTGGCATAGGCAGTATCTATGTCTCTACTTTGTGCAATAGCGCCATTGAGTACCCTTTGATTAGAACTGGAAACCCGGTCCTTATTTTCCTGCTGCGAAGATTGTGGAACTAGACTGCTGCCCGCTGAAGTTACTACTGAATTTACAACTGAATTTGATGCTGAATTACCAGGCAAAAGGTTCCCCCATAACATAACCCCTAAAACACAACTAAGCGCCAGTACCGACCCTACAGCTATCGGCAAGAGATAACTTCGCTGTTTGATATCCTGGCCGAACACTTCAGTTGCTGCCGAACTCACCATTTTCTGATCGATAGGCACCTTAGACTGGGCATAGCTCGCCATTAATGCACGCTCACAAAGCAAGTTAATCAATCTTGGGATCCCGCCACTGTATTTATGTAGCGCCTTGATCGACCTTGGATTAAATAAGGGCTCATGACGCCCTGCCACCTTAAGTCTATGCTGCACATAAAGGCCCACCTCCTCGAGCGTAAGCGGAAGTAGATGATAGCGGGCGGTAATTCTCTGAGCCAGCTGACGAAGCTCTTGCCTTCTCAGTAACTGTTGTAACTCAGGTTGACCGATTAAAATAACCTGCAAGAGTTTCTTGGTATCTGTTTCCAGATTGGTCAACAGACGTAACTGCTCTAGCACTTCCGCCCTGAGATGCTGAGCCTCATCTATGATCAGGACTGTATTTCTGCCTTTCTCATGATTACCCAGCAAGAACTGACTCAGAAGATCCGTGAGCTGCTTTAAACTAGGGTCTTTGTCATACACGATACTGAGCTCATCACAGAGGGTGGCCAATAGCTCCTGCTCTGTCAGTGATGGGTTTAGAATAAATGCGGTATCGGTATTTTCAGGGAGTTGATTAAGCAGGCAGCGCGATACTGTCGTCTTACCTGTACCCACTTCACCGGTTAATAATACAAAGCCACCGGTTTCACCCAACCCATAGGTCAAATGAGCCAAAGCCTCACGGTGTCTATCACTAAGGAATAGATAATGGGGATTAGGTGCGATAGAGAAAGGGTTATCGCTTAAGCCAAAAAACGCCTTGTACATACTGAAATCAATCCTTAACCTGTACTTATCGGTTATAAAATACAAAAAACAGTTCAAACTAAAGCTAACCGTTCACCTTGTCAAAAAATGCTGAACAAAAAGCGATAAAAGATCATAAAATTAAGCGTCGAAGCGGCACTGAATCAAATAGACTAATACATGTTAAGATCTGTCTCATCTGGTCCATACATGAAAACTGTGATTTAAATTGTGAAAATTTACCTCGTTGGCGGCGCTGTCCGCGATAGCTTACTCAAGCTACCGGTCAAAGATAGAGATTATCTGGTAGTAGGTGCAACACAAGAGCAGATGTTAGCCAAAGGCTTTCATCGTGTAGGCAAGGATTTTCCGGTGTTTTTACACCCGGAGACTCAGCAAGAATACGCCTTAGCCAGAACTGAGAGAAAAACGGGCTCAGGCTACGGAGGCTTCACCTGTCACGCCAGCCCAGATGTGACCCTAGAGCAAGATCTACTCCGACGGGATCTCACCGTCAATGCTATAGCCCAAGATGATGATGGTAAACTCTATGATCCCTATGGCGGTGTAGACGACCTAAACAACAAGGTACTAAGACATGTCTCCGATGCCTTCATCGAAGATCCTTTAAGAGTACTCAGAGTCGCCAGGTTCGCCGCAAGATTTCATGCCCAAGGTTTCGTCATTGCCGATGAAACCCTCACTATGATGGCCAACATAAGTCAAAGCGGTGAATTAGAAGCCCTAACCGCAGAAAGAGTATTTCAGGAACTAGACAAGGCCCTGAGTACTGACAATCCACATATATTTATCCATGTACTCGAGCAATGTGGCGCTCTTAAGATCCTCTTTCCCGAGATACATGCCCTGTTCGGTGTGCCTCAACCTGCAAAGTGGCACCCTGAGATAGATACAGGCATACATACCCTCATGGTGCTCGAGCAAGCCGCTAAGCTCACGAAAGATAATTCAGTGCGATTTGCCGCCCTGGTGCATGATTTAGGTAAAGCTCTGAGCCCCAAGGAACACTTACCTAAGCACCATGGCCACGGACAGAAAGGCTTAGCGCCAATCAAGGCTCTATGCGCGCGAATAAAGGCCCCCAACGACTACCGGGATTTAGCACTGCTAGTCAGCGACCTTCATCAAAATATTCACAATATTGACCAGTTACGCCCCGAGACACTGATTAAACTCTTCGATAAGGCCGATCTGTGGCGTAAACCTCAACGTCTCGAGCAGATAGCCCTAGCCTGTGAAGCTGATGCTAAGGGGAGACTCGGGTTAGAAAATGAAGCTTACCCCCAAGCCAGCTACTTTAAGCACGCCTTCGAAACTGCGAATTCTGTTGCGGTAAAACCTATTATTGACGCTGGTTTTAAAGGGGCAGAGATAAAACAGCAATTACAAATAAAGCGTATCGAAATTGTCTCAGAAGTGAAAAATAACTTTAATAAAAATGCTGCACAATAGCCTTTAGTGAAGACGACTTTGTCTCTAAATTGTTAAAATGCGACACGAAGCGCTCACTATTTAGGCGCTCAACTTGCATTTAGCAGTAAATTAGTTAAGGTATTCAGGCCTTAGGGTGAAAAATCGTAGCAATATACATCAGCTATGACATAATCTACTGGTTGCAGTTGTATGTTACGGCTGTTCCATATCTATCAAACCTATTTAAAGGGATTTCCCAATGAACAAAAAAGTACTGATGATTGCTGGTGTAGCAATGACTGCCCTACTAGGTGGCTGTGCAAACACTACTGCTCTAGAAGAAAGCATTTCTAACCTAGGTAACAAGGTTGATCAACTGTCTTCTGAAGTTAGCTCTCTGAAGTCTGAGCAAGGTGCTCTTTCTGCAGACGTTAAAGATGCAAAAGCGGCTGCTATGGATGCACAAGCTGAAGCTAAGCGCGCTAACGATCGCATCGACAACGTTGCTTCTTCTTACAAGAAGTAATTTGTCTGTATCGGCAACACATATGTGTTGCCGATATGTTCTCCCCTTCCAAACTAAATCTCCCCCAAACAAGTTCAAATAGCTGTAAGCACCATTAAACTGAAATCAGTAAGATAAAGTGCATTCCAGTCACTCTTAACTTAGAACTCAAACATTTCATTCTTCAAGCTTCTACAATTTCCGCCCACAAAAAAACGCCCACTGGGGACGCCCTCTTCACACGGTTCTGCTCATGTTCTAGCTAATTCGCTTTCCTAGTCACTAGCTCCTAGTGCCTTCTCTAGAGCGTTATATTCACAGGTAAACCATTCTGAGTCAGTAACGCATCGTTAGCCTTGAAACTGTCTATATCGTCCTGGCTGATGAACTTGACGATGTTAGCGTTCATAGTCACGACTTTCTCTTGTTGCATATCTAACTCAGATTTAGACAGGGCAGAATGTACTTCTATGATATGGCGACCATCGGGCTCGGTAGAAATCTTGACTGTCTGATTAATCACCCGGACAGGATCGCCATACTTGGTCTGATTAAATAGCCACTCGATATCATCTGGGTTGAGACGCACGCAACCTGAGCTGACGCGCATGCCGATACCAAAATCTTTGTTTGTCCCGTGGATCAGGTAACTGCCATCACCATAAGACAGCTGCATGGCATAATTACCCAATGGGTTATCCGGCCCAGCTTGTACTATGGCTGGTAGAACTTCGCCGCGTTCCAGATGGTCCTTACGAATACTGGCCGGAGGCGTCCAACTTGGATTAGGAATTCTGGCCTTAATCTTAGTGACCATCTCAGGAGTTTCACGACCTATGCGACCTATCCCAACAGGAAATACGTGGACTTGTTTACCATTTTTAGGAAAGTAGTAGAGTCTCAATTCCGGTAGGTTGAGCACGATACCTTTTCTTGGTACATCCGGTAACAACATCTGAGTTGGGATGATGAGCTTAGTACCCGGTGTAGGTAAAAATGGGTCCACGCCTGGATTTGACTCCATCAGCTCCAGAATGCCGACGTTGTACTGTTTGGAAATCGTCTGGAAAAAATCCCCCTTCTGTACCACATGCTCCTGAAGCTCACCGATGAGACGACTGCCCTTTTCTGGCAGGTCATACACGTTGGCCATACTAATGCCTGGAATTACACTTAAGATGAACAACAGCAATATTCTCATCATAGGTATCTCTATTTCCTTTTGTCTCTACTATCAAATCGAATGTGACGACTGCTAACACCCATCAATATAAGGACCAGCAGATAACTCAAACACTAACATCCAGCTTAAATATTAACCTCTACTGCCACTAAATCCTAGCCCTATCGGTAACAAAACTGGGATAAAACAAAACCATTCAACCGAGGTTAATTTGCGGCGCTAACGTTATATTTTCTTCGACAGGCTAACAATAAAATCGATCTCTAATCCTTCGAAGTTACCTAAGGCGATCTTCTTACGCACTTTATCATTGGCCCGCCACGCATAAGGCGTCATTTCCAGTAACGTCAAGGCTTGCTCACCGTCAGCATCTAGCTTGAATGTTACTCTCTGAGTCTCTAATAATTCAAGCCCACTTACTTGACCCGATTGCACCGCCTTCTCTTTCATATCTGGGTAGATATACCCCTTCAACTGCCATAGGTGCCTTGGGGCAGGAGAGACCTGCAATAGATAACCAGCTTGTTTGAGGACCCGTAGCGGTTCTTTTCCCTTGAGTTGCTTATCAACTAACGTCACTAAATCGAAGCTAGCATCTGCGAAAGGAAGTGCTCTTAGGCTACTAACAATCAAGGTACTTTTTTCTTCTGGTTCAGTATCACTACTAGAGTCACTATTTAAATCCTTACCCGAGTCACTGGCAGGATCAGAGCCAGTAGCAGTATGAGAGTCAGACTCGGCGTCGATCTTCGCCGCCGAAAAGAGTGCATTCTCGGCTTCATTGATCCCATGCTGCACTAGAGTTAATCTGGCTTGCTGCAAGGACTCACAGAGGGCCGACTTTATCGCCCTGAGGTAGTAGCCTTCGCCACAATCATAATCCAGATGCTGAATTTCCCCTTCAGACGCCATATGCACGAGTTCAGGTTTAAGCATCTCTGTTATCGTCTCGACGAGAGGAGAGAATACACCGGACTCGAGTAAGAAACGCTTACCCCGCATCACCTGCCTAGAGTCTAGCTTAGGCTTTTTAGCCAGGCTAAATATCCAGTATCCTTTATCACTTTTATCGAAATGATGCTTATTGCTACAGTGTAAACCTTGGGATTCCAGATGGATCAGCAGCGGCTGATTACACACAGGGCATAGATAAATACTTTTCATAATGTCTCTTTAACAATGAAGATGTGAGTTCCTGTAGCCCAGCAAGTCACAGCTTGTAATAATTAGGCGAATATAAATACGCACAAGAGTGCGCCCAGCGCCAGACGATAGACGACAAAGGGGGTCATTCCAATTCGGCTGACCAGCTTTAAAAATACATGAATACAGGCATAAGCGGCGAGGAAAGAAACGATAATGCCCAGAGTTAAGGCCTGATAATCTATCGCCTCACCACTGGATATCAGATCTTTAGTCACCAGAATTGCCGCCCCTAAACTGATAGGTACCGACATCAGGAATGAAAATCGCGCCGCGGCCTCACGCCCAAGACCCAGCATCAAAGCCGCCGTAATAGTCGCACCGGAGCGGGATGTGCCAGGGATCAGCGCCATGGCCTGAGCCACACCTATTATCAACGCCTTCTTCCAACCCACTTGAAACTCAGTCAGCCCCTTGTTGGTCATTCTATCGGCCCACCACAGCAGGAGTCCAAATACGATAGTGGTCGTCGCCACCACCTCGATATTTCGCAAATGAGTGGAAATAAAATCTTTAGCGGCGAAGCCGACTATGACCGCCGGTATGGTCGCGAGTATGATCCACCAGGCCAGCTTACTCTCATCATTGTGCTTACCCTTGAACATGCTGCCGCCCCAGGCAATAAACATGGACCACAACTCACGCCTGAAATAGATGATTACGGCGCACAATGACCCCGTATTGACGGCGACATCGAAGGACAAACCTTGATCTTCCCAGCCAAGAAGTTGTGCAGGTAAGATAAGGTGGGCCGAGCTTGAGATAGGTAAAAATTCGGTCAAGCCCTGAATTAAGGCTAATACTATGACCTGAAATGTGTCCATGCATGTTTCCTGTTAAATGAATCTACACTTAGTACTTAAATGTGTACTTAGGTGAGAGCCAAGATTTGTACTTAGAGTGAATTAAGAGTTGAGGCTTCATCCGCCAAAGCCGGAGCCCAGACAAATGGGATAGGCCAAAGTCTTTGCTGATTTTTATCGTATTCATCCCACAAGGTTTGATAACTAATATTCACCGAAGGATGGGTCAAATCAGGGGCAAGCTCAGCCATAGGCCAGAGAACGAAGGCATTGGTTAAGATTTCAGCCCTTGGCAGTTCAACAGGATCGAGCGTGACCTTGTCGCCATAGAGCAGAAGATCCAGATCCAATGTTCTGGGGGCAAACTTTTTAGCCCCCACCAGACGGCCATTGTCTTGCTCGATCTTCTTAAACAGCGATACTAGTTCACCTATACTCAAATCAGTATCGACGCCAACGACCATATTTAAAAAGTTACAGCCTTTAAAGCCAACCGCTTCACTTTCATACACCGAGGAGAGTAAGAGTTTGCCAAAGTGATAGCTTAGGTCACTTAACCCTGACTTAAGGTAGCGCTCAGGCTCAATATTACTGCCCAGGCTGATATAAACACGAGATAACATCTAACAATAACCTCGCTCAATCTCGACACCGACAGCTGCAACACTTGGCACGGCTCCAGGTTTCATCACAGTCACTTTTACCCAAGGCACATCAAATTCATCCATTAAACAGGTCGCGATCATCTCGGCTACTGTTTCGATGAGTTCAATTGGCTTTTCGGTTATCAAGGCCGTTAATCGCTTCGATACCGTTTCATAACACAAGGCATACTGATAATCATCGGTATCCGCGGCGGGCTTGTTATCCCAAGCCATATCCAGATCGATCAACAAGTTCTGATGAATCTTCTTTTCCCACTCATAGATCCCGATAACAGTTTCTATTTTTAACTGTCGTATTAATACTCTGTCCATGCTCTCTCCAAAACCAGACTCGCTCCTCATCGATGAGGGCGCATTAAGCCGCTCGGCCTAAGAGGTCTGATAAGCGTTAACGGATAAAAAAGATATAATGCCAATCTTATCTATTAATTTGCTAAATGCCTCTTTCTAACGGTACAAATCCCAAGTAGGATAAGGCCCTGTAAAAGGATTTTACCTCTCAGGCAAAGCAGATAAAATAGAAAGTTGTGATTATGGCTTAGCACTGATAAATATTGTGGCGCGATGATACCTTAAGACGGATAAGGAAACCAATTTGACCATAACAGTACTCACTCTGGTAATGATATTGACCGCCTACTTGGCTGGCTCAATTTCCAGCGCCGTGCTCGTTTGTCAAATGCGTGGGCTTCCCGACCCAAGAACACAAGGCTCAGGCAATCCTGGGGCGACCAATGTCCTGCGCATAGGTGGGGCCAGCTCCGCGGCTATGGTGTTATTCTTTGACATGTTAAAAGGTGCCCTGCCCGCCTATCTCGCCTTCCGCATAGGGGTCGAACCGGTCTCTCTAGGCCTGATTGCTATTGCCGCCTGTGTTGGCCATATTTTCCCTATCTTCTTTAAATTTAAAGGTGGAAAAGGAGTCGCGACGGCATTCGGCGCTATGGCTCCCATTGGTCATGACTTAGCACTCTCTCTGATAGGCACCTGGATTGTCATGGTATTAATCAGCCGATACTCCTCACTCGCCGCGATTATCACAGCCTTGCTCGCCCCCGCCTATACTTGGTATCTGGATGACAGGTTTATCATCCCGGTTTCTATGCTCTCGGCATTGATAGTCATCAGACACAAAGACAATATTCGCAGACTATTAAAAGGTGAAGAATCTAAGGTGTCCCGAAAGAAAAGAGATAAGTCGAAGGAATAAAGCCTAAGTTCGATATGACCCCGATAAAGTGGACTCGGGGTTTAAAGTCTTGGACTTCCCCGAGTCTAGAGTTCAGGGCCAGTCCAATACGAAGAATGAGGGGCAAGTAATCAGCAACGCACAATGGTCCGTTGCTGATTATTTCAGACTCTTGATGCTAGAGCTTTGATACTAGGAAGTCGCTCCTAGAAACGAACACCAACTTTAGAATCTATAACTCCCAGTTAGGCGTAGTGCGCGGCCTGTACCGGCATAATAACCGTTGCCCCAGCTGCTGTAATAACCTGAGCTGACATACTGTTCATCGAACAAGTTATCGACGCGAAAGCTGGCAAGCCAAGCATCCTTGGTGTAGTTAACCGCCAGGTTAGTCAGCCAGTATGCATCTAACTTATCACCAGCATTACTATTATCGCCTTCCATAAAACGCTCACCGGTATAAACCACTTCGGTAAATACCTGCCAGTTTTGATTGGCATCGATACTGAAGTAACCACGACCCGTGTGCTCTGCAACCCAGGAAAGTTGCTTACCTTCATTGAGACCTTCGGTAAATTCAGCGTCGATATAGTTATACTCGGCGCCCAATTGTACCTTATCGGTCAGCTGCCAATCCCAATCGGCACTCACACCGTAACGCCGTGACGCATCGGCGTTGACGTTAGCACCAGGAAAACCACCACCAATAGGGGTCTCAGCACTCGAGTCAAATACGATCTCATCTTCAAGATCTAAGCGATAAGCACTCAAACGTAATGTGTGCGACTTAGGTGTCCAGTCCCAACCCGCTTCGTATGAACGGCCCGTCTGCGGGTTAAGACCTATCACGCCAGGAGAGGTATAAGCTTGCTCATCGACCTTAGCGAAACGGAAGTTATCATCGGCGCGTAGATAGAATCTATGAGACGAGGTTGGACGATAATTCAGACCTAACTCGAAGGCATGGGCATCTTGATCTAATTCTATTCCTTCTGGGTACACAGAACCATCAACAAGATCATCCTTCGCTTCAGAGTAACGGCCACCCACGACATAGCTAAGACTAGTGGTTAATGGAACACTGGCTTGAACATAGGCACTGGCAACCTTTTGAACGTTACTACGACCACGGCTAAATTCTGACTCACCTCGACTCAAATCGATACCGGTGACGATACTCAAGTCGCCCTTTTCGGTGGCAATATGAGCAACAGCTTTAGGCGTAAATTCAAGAAATGAGCGCTTGTTGGTGCCAGGCTTTCCCCAGCTAATACTCTTAACTTTACTGTCGGTATAGTTGATATCGGCGCCCAGAGACCAGGCATCGTTTAATTGATGTTGGTAACCACTGCGGATAGCCGTTGTCATCTCATGTTGATAGTCATCTGGATTGGATGGATTTGCTTGAGTCGGATCGTCTTCAATCTGATCCAGAGTTAATGATCCCGCCATTTCACGATCGTTATCGTAGTAACTGGTCTCGATGAAAAAGTTATCCGATTCAGTTTGATATTGCAGGCGACCTAAAACAGATGATGTCTTATTGGCGTTATGATCACGATAGTTATCACCTTGGTTATAACTCGCAGCCGCATAGTAGCGCCAGGTATCGTTAATCGCACCAGACACATCGGCCTTGCCTTCATACGTGTTGAAACTGCCGCCAGACAGCTGAATACTTCCACCTGTTCCCGTCGGAGCCCTAGTAATGATGTTAATCACACCACCAACCGCCTGATCGCCGTAAAGCACACCAGCGCTGCCAGATAAGATCTCGACGCGCTCAATTTGATTGAGTGGGATCGCATTGATGCTAGGCGCCGCAATATCGATATTATTAAGACGGCGACCATCGACTAAGATCAGTGTATTGTTCGCAGCTTGGCCAGCAGAGAAGCCACGCATCGAAAAAACCGCGCCTGAGTTTGAATCTGAAATTTGAATGCCGCTCTGACCACGTAACACTTCGGTTAGCGTGGTCGCGCCGCTCATCTCTATCTGAGCAGAATCGATAATATTCACGTTGGCCGCGATATTCAGAGGGGTGTTTTCGCTACGGCCAATCACAGTGATCACTTCATCGACACTGTTTGCCTGGCTTTCACCAGTATTAGCAGCTTCGGCCGCCATAGCGCTCGATGAGACAACAGACAGAGTCAATACACTACTGATTAGAATGGCTATTGTTGAAAGTTTGTTTGGCTCATTATATGACTTTTTATATGAGAGTGTACCCATTTTACCTTTAACTCCTAAAAGGAAAACGGGGCAAAGATGTCACGACATAATTAGGCCGTTCAGCTTTATGCTGTTGACCGAAAGCCGCATCTTGAGATCTGCCCGCCGAAATCTCAAAATCATCTAATGGGCCGGTCTCCGGACTTAGGCTCTGCGATGACACTTTAAAAAGCAACACTGCGCGAGTTCAGGCTTTTTACGCTGCCATTTCTTCACAAATAAGCGCACCTGACTCTTACCTTTTACCGTTGCGGGGGCAGTGTCAGATTCTCACTGACTTCCCGATTATCCTTCACCTTAATTGTCGAAATTCATAGCAATCCGCTATGTTTCAACACGTTAAATAGGTTTAGGCACCACAAAAGATTGACTAAAACATTGTTAATTCGTTCCAAGAACGCACTCAGTTTTGTACCAAGTATTAGTACCCTGTTTAGCACCGAGTGACGAACCGCCGCATTATAGACGTCTATACGTATAAATGTCTAACTTTTGAATGACATTCTGCTTACCTAAAAGTCTAATTTTATTCTCTTTGGCTGTTACTCCGGCAAATTTTTAATAAAACGATTTGTTCAAAAAGAATGCAAGCGTCTGATTGGCAATCAAAAGAAATCTAACTAACACCCACATAAAACAAATTCACAACATTTATATCAATTATCAAACAAAATGACTTGCCAAATTGGATTACAAGTGTAATCTTAAACTTGTCGATTACAGCTGTAATCCATAACATGCATTCAACAGAAAGTAATCAGTACACACTTTGACAATGGGATCAGCCGATGAAAGAGATCAGTAATTCAGAACTTGCCGTACTCAATATCCTATGGGAGTCGTCACCGATAAGCTCAAATGAAGTGGTGAAAAAATTGGCAGATTCTAATGAATGGCACGAAAAAACAGTCAAAACCCTATTAAACCGCTTAGTAAAAAAACAGGCGATCGGGTTTCAAAAAAAGGGCCGAGGCTATCTCTACTCGCCCCTAATCAATCAAAGTGAATATCAAATTAAAGAGAGTCAGTCTTTCGTAGAGAGAATGTTCTCGGGTCGTATCGCCCCCCTAGTTGCGGGCTTTGCCAAAGAAAATAAACTCAGCGCAGAAGATGTTGCAGAATTGAAAACGCTGATCGACAACTGGCAAGAAGAGGACTCGAAAAAAGACAGCTTGAACAAGGGTGAGTTAAGCAGCGACTGTCAAACAACCGATACTAAAACAAAGGAGCCTAATCATGATTAACTGGCTCACACAACAAAGCATACTCATAAGCTTAGTCTGCGCCTTCATCCTACTTTTTCATAAGCCACTGCTTAAACAGCTAGGGGCTCACCACATGTACAGTTTATGGCTGGCTATCCCACTAATGTTATTAGGCTCTGTGGTACTGCAATTTCTGCCTAACTTGCTGGCAGAATCTAAGCTAGCAAGTTTTGAGCATTACAGAGTGCTGGCGTCACTCGCCGTTAAAAACAGTGAAAGCCTAATCCCGGCCCCTTTAGTCGCAGGTTTATGGTTGTCTGGTATTGCCGTGATGACGGCACTGTTACTACTGCAACAACGCTATTTAAATAAATTGTTGAGCAAGAGTACACCTTATGCTCACCCCCAGAGCGGCGAACTTAACATCAACGCGCTGATGTTGACCGACGCTTTACCCATATTACAGAGTCCAGAGATCACTTCTCCCATGTTAACAGGCGTGATTAAGCCGACGATCATAGTGCCATCAGACTTTCATAAACTGACAGTAAAGCAGCAAAAAGCCGTATTGGAACACGAACTGTTTCACCATGAACGCGGAGACATCATCATTAACCTACTGGCCTATGGTCTGCTCGCCATCTTCTGGTTCAATCCGCTTTGCTGGCTAGCCTACCGCCGTTTTCGTGACGATCAAGAACTCGCCTGTGATGCTCAAATCACCTCATTGATGAATACCGATGAAAAAATTGCCTATAGCCATGCGTTATTGGCTTACTCTCAGCACGCTCAAATGGGCATGCTGCATACCCACTATGGAAATAAAAACATCTTAAAGGAAAGGATCATGCAAATGAAAAAACAACATGGAAAGAGCACTTTAACCATAATAGCAATGACACTAGGCTTAGGATTAGCAAGCTTGATACTCAATCAACAAGTTCAGGCAGGGGATCATCAAACCTCGTCGAAAGAATCGACCAAGCTAGCTAAGAGCCAAGCACATAGTATTCATCCACTGACCCGTGTCGAGCCTAAATACCCAAAAGAAGCTGCTGAAGCGAATCAAAATGGTTATGTTCAGCTCAAGTTCGATATCAGCAAGTCAGGCATGGTGTCTAACGTTAAAGTGATTAAGTCATCTCCCAAAGGTGTATTCGACAAGTCGGCAGTAAAAGCCTTAAAACAGTGGGTATATAAAAAGTCTAAGAAAGGGGCTAAAGGTTCTAAAGTTCAGCTGGATTTTGTTATCGATGAACCAGCAGCAAATGTTGAGCGTATTAAAGTCACCGCAAATTAATAAGAGCCGTTATTAAGAGCAACAAATCAACTTACTCGAGGCCATTCTGCTTAGGCTGATGGGTAAGATTTTGGAAAGGGGCCGCGCAGCTCTTTTTCTGTATCTGGAGAAAACCGACGAGAAAGGAGAAGTTTTAAAGCGTAAGTTATAAGAGGTAAATAGCCTTGAGCGAGAAGCGATAAGTTGAACAAGGAGGCCTAAGCCCCCATGCATTAACAATTTTTTAAGCTTCTACAGCCTTTGGATTCGCACCGTATTCATTTTCGCCTATGCTGTCTTGCACATAGAAGACCAACAAAACGATAGCACCAATAAGTGGTATTAAACCGATGAGCTGCCACCAGCCAGAACGTCCGGTATCATGTAGGCGACGAGTTGATATGGCTATCGTCGGTATCAACAAACCTAATGCCAACACAGTTGAAAATATCATAGTGCCTAACGTGACATCTATAACCGCCGCGATGGCATAGAAAATGAAATAAAACAGCATATACATCCAAAATGATTTACGACGATCTCGACCTGTAAAGTCTGCATATTTCTTTAATGCACCAATAAAATATTCCATATCTTTCCTTGTATTTGAATCCATCTTTACATTTAGTGTTTAAAACACTAACAACCATAAGACATTTTTTATTAAAAAGATGCCACCAAGCACAAATTTACCCTCTATTCGTCTGCTATCTGTTTTCTATGTTCTTCCAGCTCTTTATGAAACGTGTAAATAATCAGCATCCACTCTATCGACGAGTCGTTGCTCAACATACTTATGTGTGAACTATCAACGACCGATACGCTGAAATTCACGAGGGAACTGCCGAATATTTAGCTACGGGAAAACAGTGATAAAAGGGAGTTTAGTGGTGATTGAAGAGTAATTCGTTTCATATTTCCTCCATGCAATTGTAAATTCCTAAAACTAATCCTCTCACAAAATAACCATACAAGTCATTAATATATATGAAATTAGCCTTATTCAGATTAAAAAACATGACTGTGATGTCACTAATGACCCATAATACAAAACCAATAACAATTCTCATTAACATTAATTTTCATTAAGATAGCCCGGTGTTAAATACACTAATAATCAAAAAGGATTTCAAATGAAAATCTCAATACATCGTCTTAAGACGATAAGCGCAGTGGGTTTACTCGGTTTCAGTGCACTATTCGGTATGTCGTCTAGTGCTATGGCCCATGCCAATGAATGTGAATTAACCATCAGCGCTAACGACGCGATGCAATTCGACACTAAAGAGCTAAGCGTTCCGGCAAGCTGTAAAGAGGTCACACTGACACTGACTCATTCAGGTCAGTTACCAAAAGCTGCCATGGGCCACAACTGGGTGCTAACCAAGGCTGCAGATATGCAAGCGGTAGCCAACGACGGCATGGGTGCTGGCGTAGATAAAAACTATGTTAAAGACGGCGACACTCGTGTTATCGCTCATACAGATGTAGTTGGCGGCGGTAGTTCAAGCAGCATCACCTTCAGCACCGAAGGCATGAGTGCTTCTGAAGCCTACAAATTCTTCTGCTCATTCCCAGGCCACTGGGCAATCATGCAGGGCAGCTTTATTATCAAAGCTTAAGCTGTAAGTCTGTAAGCTGTAAGTCTGTATTAGCCCTCCGCTTTTACTTATCACTTACAGCTTACGACTCTTCTTATTAACTGCCTGCAATCTCTGTTATTAACTCCAAAAGCTCATTTCAACAAACCGCTGAAGGTTCTTACTGATTCTTATAAACCTTGCCGCCTTTCATCACAAAACCCACATCTAATAAGGCTTCAATCTCTTTCAGCGGGCTAGTATCTGTCGCGATAATATCGGCGTAGTTACCCACTTCCAATGTGCCTAACTTGTCTGACATTCCAATCAAGTCCGCGCCGTTGACCGTGGCTGATTTTAAAATATCTGCATTACTCATACCCGCCTGATGCATTAATACTGCTTCACGGGCATTAGTACCATGTTGAGACACACCGCTGTCGGTACCATAGGCTATCTTAACCCCGGCTTTATACACGGCCTTGAAGTTATCTGTCATATCCACGCCGACACGTCTGGCTTTAGCCTTAATCGCATCAGACATAAAGTCAGAGGTTTTGGCCATCTGCACTACGGTATAGCCAGCAAGTAAGGTCGGCACTAGATAGGCACCATTTTTCTTTAATAGCTTGATGCTTTCTTTATCGGCGTAACTGCCATGTTCGATACTGTCGACTCCGGCACGTAGTGCCGCGTTAATCCCTTCGGTAGCATGAGCGTGACTGGCGACCTTACGGCCCAGTCCATGAGCGGTATCGACAATCTCTTTCAGCTCATCGTCGGCCATCTGCTGACCCGTGCCCGTATTAGTATCCGACAACACGCCGCCGGTAGAGGTGATTTTAATCACATCGGCACCAAACTTAATCGCCCGGCGAGTCGCCCTGCGGCAATCATAGGGACCATCACAAATGGTCTTAGAGGTGAACTTATCCAGTAAATCCGGGCTCATGCCGTCTACATCACCATGACCACCGGTAACCGATACCCCGCCCGATGCGATAATACGCGGACCATCCACCCAACCTTTAGCGATGCCATCACGCAGAGCGTAAATTTGCTCTGGTTTAGCGCCTAAATCCCGCACTGTGGTAAAACCTGCCAAAAGCGTTAACTTGGCAAAGTAAGCACTGCGTATCGCCACATCGGCATCAGACATACGCAAATTTTCAGTATCATTCTTAGGCCCAAGCTCACCTTGAAGATGCACATGCATATCCATCAAGCCTGGCATCACGAAGCGGTTTTTAAGATCGATGTAATCAACGTCAGTACCAAAAGACTTAGGGTCCAGATAACCGCTCTTCACCTGACTTATATTGCCGCCCTCATCAATCACTAATGTCTGCTCGGTTAACGGTTTTTTACCAGGGATACTAAGTAACTCCCCCGCATGGATCACCGTAAAAGATGCGGCTAATAATGGAGTAGTCACCAAAGACGATGCAGTAGCGATAGCAAGCCCTGTGGTCCGAAATAGCGCCTGAATGAAACTGACACTTTTAGCTGTTTTTACTGTGTTAGCCGTCGGCTTGATGTTGTTTTTATTCGTCATCGTTCTCTCCCTGAATATGAATCGCTTTCGCTGTATTAGAATAATTAATTTTTTTAGTGTGATTAAACTGCCAAAAATTATCGCTAACTACCAGCGGATAAAACGAATGAGCATCCAGATTTTATGTAGGAGCTGCTTTAGCTGCGAAGATTTATTGGTTTTAACCATCATGTTGGCATAGAAAACCATTGCCAATTAGCGACTTATGCTATAAAGATAATGAGAGTCGAGCCTGAACTCACCTCAAAAAATAATAATAACAAGAAGCAAGGAAGCCCAATGAGCGCCAGTTCATCTACAGAGACAGTCGATTCCACAAACCCAAAAGCCGACACATCAAATTCAATAGCTAATGCTGAAATCGAACAAGACGCTAAAATCGATCAAGGCACTCAAACCAAGCAAGAACCGGTTCAGCCGCGTACCCTCAAAGTGCCGATAACTAATGTATACGCCATGGGGGGCTACTGTGCTCAGCTACGCATCGGCGCGAATAAAGAGCCCGTGAACCTCATTCTCGATACTGGCAGCAGCACCTTAGTGGTCAGTAGCAGTGACTATGTGGAGGAAGATGATTCTGCCCTGATCGCCACCAGCTTTGCTCAAGAGGTACTCTATGGCGCTGGCGGTTGGGACGGCCCTGTCATACATACCCTAGTGGGTATTCGTGAAGATGCCATAGACTACGATTTAAGTAATGGCTATCAACTAGAATCACTAACCTCATCAAACCAGCCTATCGTGCTCGACAAGTGTCCAATAGCCATCGTCTCCTCGATCGCACAGGAAGGCACCTTCCTCGATGCCGACGGTATTCTAGGATTGGCTTACCATCAACTGAACAAGAGTTACGACCTCAAGGGCTATTTTGAGCAATACAATATCACCCCCGCCCTCACCTACCCTTGGCCCTTCGATGATGAAATAAGCATCTGCGAAACCGACTATCAACCAAATGTCCAAACAGCCCTGAGCGGTTCTGATGAAACAGCCCTGAGCGGCACGTGTAAAGAATCAGCCTTGAGCACCTCTAATAATGAAACCCTGAGCGGTTCTTGTAAAGAGCACTTTACCAGCCAGGATCTACGTAAGTTCAAGAAGTTCCTCAAGCAGCAGCCGACCCAAGATGTCGTGCCCTACTTTACCAATCTAACTCAGCATGGACTCACCGCTAACAAATTTGCCTTCTATAGTCGCCGCTCCAGTATTCATGTCGCCAGCTCTGCTTTTGAAGATAAAACGAGTGCTAACAGTGACAATCAGAAGGATAAAACAGGGCACAAAAACAAGTTCAAGCAGCTGGCCCAAGACCCACTCAATCAAGGTTGGTTAATCTTAGGAGGAGGCGAAGAACACACCGAGTTATACGAAGGTGAGTTTCAAACCATCTCAGTAGTAGAAGACAAGTATTACAACGTAAACCTCATCTCCATCCAGGTTGGCGACCAACCCGAGATAGACAGCCAACTCACCGACCAGCTTGAACAGGAACAAGAGAACAGCCTTGAGCGTTCTTTAAATGAAGATAGCCCTGAGCTAGCTGAAGGCGCAGACAGCGGAAACAATGAGCACAGCCCTGGGCGTAATAAAGAGCTTGCGCTCCTCGCCGCCATCGGTCTAAGCAAGGAGACGCGTGGCCGCAGCAACGCCATTGTCGATACGGGCGTATCGGGTATCGTGTTTACCAAATATCTCTACAAGGCCATGATCGAAAGCTTCACCGCTATCAACCCCAAGTTTGCCGAGTTAATCGCGCCATTTAAAGAGATAGCCCATCAATATCAGGGCATAGACCAAAGCCAAATCACCCTCAGCGAATGGCCCACACTCACCCTCAGCTTCCTCGGCGAAGCGCACCACACAGATGTAACAGCCTCTTCGAAAGAGTCAGCCCTGAGCGGCACGAGTAAAGAGAGCGCCTCCGGCGGCTCAGATGAAACAGCCCTGAGCGGCTCCAGTTTAGAGAAAAGCGCCTGCGGCGGCTCATTATTAAAGGTCCACATTACCATCAAGCCCGAGCACTACTGGCAGATAAACACCCCAAGCGAAGGCAAGGCCTGCTTTAAGATCCTCTCGCAGCTCCCCGGTTGGCCCAACCAATCTCTGTTAGGTTTGCCGCTGATGAATGATTATTACCTCATCTTCGACCGCTCCGCCCATGAGACTGGCGTGATCCGCTTTGCCAAGCGCAAATAGAAGCTGTTGCGAGTTACGAGTTACGAGTTACGAGTTACGAACAAGATAGAAGAACAAAAAAGAAAGGGAATAAAAATGCACAAGTTTGAAACTGAGCGCTTATCAATGCGACTTCTCGATGAACAAGATAAGTCCCTATATTGCCAGATCTATTCAGATGAAAAAATGATGAGACGTATCGGCAAGGCTATGACGTATGAAAACGCCGAAAAGAGCTTTCATATTGCTTTGAGAAAAAATCGAGTAGAACAGTCACCATTTATCACTTGGGTTATTTGCAATAAGCAGACTGGTGAAGCGCTTGGTATTCAAGGCCTAATGCAGCAAAAGCAAAGTCCACTTTATGCTGATGTGGGCATTATGCTACTGCGGATATCACACGGTAAACAGATCCCTGAAGAGGCCGTAACCGGGCTTTTAGCCTATGGATTTTCAAACCTGAACTACCTACGTGTTTATGCTAATTATTCTAATAAAAACTATGCAACTGAACGTGTAACTAAGAAAATGGGGTTTATTCCAGAAGAAAATAACGCTACTGACAGCAGTTCATGCTATTTAACAGAAAAAATTCTGAAGTCAGAAATCTCTTAGGAAAGCCGAGTAGATTGATAAATAAAGAGATTACCAACCATTTACAATTCCAAAACAATTCAATAACTGTTATCTTCGTGAATAATCGCTCGGGCCCATTTAAAACTCAATTTACTTTTTCTTAAGTTCATAAATAAGCCAGACAATGTCCAATAAAAATAAAAGAAAGGACTCAAGATGCCAGGTAGTTTAGCTTGTGTAGGTATAGGGATGACATTAGGGGCACATATCTGCCCGCTCGCTAAGAGCTATATCGAGCAAGCCGATGTGGTCTTCTCCGGTGTATCCAACGGTATAGTCGAACTATGGCTGCAAGAGATGCACAGCGATGTTCGCTCCCTTCAAGTGTATTACAAAGAAGGTAAGTCACGTCATATCACCTACCGTGAAATGGTCGACGCCATCTTAACCGAAGTTCGCGCAGGCAAGAAAGTGGTAGGTGCATTTTATGGTCATCCAGGGGTTTTCGCCCACGCACCACACAAATCCATAGAGCTAGCCAAGGATGAAGGCTTCGATGCCGTCATGGTCCCAGGCATTTCGGCAGAAGATTGTTTGATCGCCGATCTGGCTATCGATCCCGGAAAATTCGGTTGTCAGCAATTTGAAGCCAGCCAATTTATGTTTTATAAGCGCCGCTTCGATCCTTCCTGTTACTTAGTGCTATGGCAAATAGGCCTGGCAGGCGATAAGAGTATGGCCAAGTTTGCCACCGGCGCGGCTCACAGACAGGTATTGATAGAGATTCTTTCAACTGAGTATCCCCTAGAGCATCAAGTGATCTTATATGAAGCAGCAGTACTGCCCATAGACACTATCCGTAAGCAAACACTCACACTCGCAGAACTGGCCGATGCCGACATCTACATGCATACAACCTTAGTCATTCCACCAAGCCAGAAGATGCAGCCCAACCAAGCCGTATTGAATAGATTGGCAGAGATAGAGAAAGAGATTGAGTTAGAAGCTGAAAGGGAGCTGTAAATAGCCCTGAGCACTAAGTTATAAGTGGTAAGTAGAGAAAGATCAAAAGCAGTACAAACTCCGCTTTTACTTAAAACTTAAAACTTAAAACTTAAAACTTCCATTAAATGGACTTTAATCAAAACAACAAGAAACACTCTTATGAAAGAAGCAAAAACGTCAAACATCATTCAGCTGCTAGCGCGTATGGGACAGGATGCCAGCTTACAGACTCCCGCCGAATTTGAGCAGGTCATTAGAGAGTCAGAATTGAGCAACGAACTCAAGCAGAGCTTAATCAATAAATATGCGATCTCGTTAGAGAAGCAGTTGGATGTGTGTCCGGACGTGGTCTGCATCATGGTTGCCCATGATGAAGAAGACGAAGACAGCACAGGTATCGAAAGCAGCCCATTAAGCATAGTAGCTTAACAGCCTTGAGCATTTAAAGGGCACTGAATTGTAGGACCGCCTTTAGCCGGGAGAGATGGAACGAACAAGTCATCGCGGCTAAAGCGGCTCCTACATAAGAGCTTGTAGCTTGAAACTAAAAATTATTTAAAAACAACAAAAAAGCATAACTTTGAGGAAACAGAAGATGTCGAACATTATTCAACTGCTAGAGCGTATGGGACAAGATTCAGAATTGCAGTCTAATGACTTCAAAAATATAATTACAGAATCAGAGCTTAATCATGATTTAAAAACTGCTCTTTTAAACAAGGACAAAAGTTCACTTGAAGAGCTACTGAGAGTTGACCCTGAAATTGTTTGCGCGATGATTCCTGCAGAGGATGAAGAACCTCCACATAAAGAAGAGCCCGGTACTAATGAAGAACCTAAAAATACTGACAGCTAAATTGATTTCGTTAAGAATTATACATAATGTATAAACTTATATTCGCTTTATTTCTAGTCACTATCATCGTGCCTTGCTCTGCGGATGATGGTGACTTGAGTGAGTTGCTTTCAAAGGCTGATGAACACAGAAGCAGCAACCCAAACGAATTTAATCGACTAGTCAAACTGATACAAAATAATCAAAAATTACTGAGCTCAAATCAAAATGATTACTTTAACTATTTACTTGCTTATAAAGCATCATTTACTGGTGATTTCAAAAAAGCACTTATTCTTCATAAAGGAATTTTGAAATCAAAAAGTAGTAACCTCTTAAAATTCAGGGCAAACCTATCAATAGTTAATATCTATGCAATCGCTAAAAATTGGACTGAAGGACTAGCACACCTATCGAAAAGCTTTGAGCAGATTAATGGCATTGAATCATCAGAGCATAGACAACATGCGCACCTTGTCGCTGCACTATTCTACAATCAACTTGGTCAATATGAACTTGGCTTACGGTACGCCAATAAGCTTGATGACTTAGTTAGTGAAGGCCGAAATGCTTGTCTGGCAAAACAGCTAGCAATCGAGAGTAAATTGAAACTCGGCCTTCTAGATGAAACTAGCTCAGATATTCAAGAAGGCATCAATTTATGTGAAAAAAGCAATGAAAAACTGATGACTGCAATCATTTACACTCACGTTGCAAATTTACTCCTTGAACAATCTAAATATAAAGAGGTTGTAGAGCTTTTCAATTCAAAAATATCCACTGTAGAAATAATAAATTACGCACCGCTCTCGGCAAAGTTCTACTCTCTACTATCAGAAGCATTGCTAGGTGAAAAAAACATCCTAGAATCTGAAAGTTACGCCATTAAAACAGTCAATAAGTCACAAAAAATTGGTGGGAATGAACCAACAGTAAAAGCCTACAAGATTCTCTACCAGATCGCCGAATCCCGTGGCGATCATAAGCTGGCGCTTGAGTATCATAAGAAATTTGCCGAAGCCGACCGGGCTTATCTGGATGATATCAAAACTAAGCACTTAGCCTTCCAGCTTGCTGAGCATCAGACCACAGAACATAAGAGCCGGATTGAACTGTTAGACAAACAGAACAACTTGCTAACCATTGAGCAGAAGCTATCTGCGATCAAAGCGGAAAACAACCGACTGTTTATCGCCATGTTGATTGCGATTATCACCTTGCTGGTGTTCTGGGCCTATAAGTCCTGGATGACACAGAAACGCCTGAAACAGTTGGCCGAATATGATGCGCTAACAGGTATTTTAAACCGAGGTCACTTTACACAAGTCGCACAGAGCGCCCTTAAGTACTGTGCCAATACCGATATGTACCTGAGCTGCATTCTGTTTGATTTAGATAAGTTCAAGAATATTAACGATAGCTATGGTCATGCCTGTGGTGATTGGGTATTGAAGAGGGTCGCCGAGGTATGTCAGGCCCAAGGACGTAAAAATGATATCTTTGCCCGTCTCGGCGGTGAAGAGTTTTGTGTGGTACTACCAAGTTGCGATCTACTGACCGCGACTAAGCTTGCCGAAGAATATCGCAAAGTAATCGAGCGAATCGATTCAGCAGATTCAGGATTCGACTTTACTATTAGCGCCAGCTTTGGCGTGACCGATACCCTACGTTCGGGACATGCATTAGAGAAGCTCATCGCCGATGCCGACGAAGCTATGTATGAATCGAAACATAATGGCCGTAACCGGATCACAGTTTATTCGGTGCCAGACAAAGATGCTGACTCTGACGAAAATACAGCTGCTAATTCAGACGGCGCTCAAGCTGACCTGCCTTTGTTCACGGGGAGCTAAAGACTTAGAGAAGTTTCAAGCTATAAGTGCTAAGTTTTAAACTAGTTATTTAGCGTGTAGTCTCTAGATTCTAGGTTCTGGAAACTTCCCTAAAAATAAAAGGAATTTCTATGCAAAGCTTGTGGCATGCCCAAACAGCCAGTCAATTCGTTACCCCTCTCGAATTGAGAGTCTATACCTCACGTCTGTTAGGCCAAGAGCCATCATTAGTGCTACACGGCGGCGGCAACACCTCAGTAAAGACTCAAATCGAAAACCTATTCGGTGAGACCGAGGAAATCCTCTTTGTAAAAGGCAGCGGCTGGGATTTAGAGACCATAGAAGCGGCGGGTTTCGCTCCGGTAAAGATGGACGTGTTATTGAAGATGGCGCAGCTTTCCGAGCTGACCGACAGCGACATGGTTAAGTATCAGCGCGCCGCCATGATAGATCCCAATGCGCCTAATCCCTCGGTTGAAGCCATACTGCACGCCATTATCCCTTTCGCCTTTGTGGACCATACCCACACCGACGCAGTAGTGACTCTGACTAACACTTCAAGCGGTGAAGCCTTTATAGAGCAGTTGTATGGCAAGCGGGTCTTAGTGATCCCCTATGTGATGCCAGGCTTTGCGCTGGCTAAACTGGTTTATGAGATGACTCAGGACATCGACTGGCAGTCGATAGAAGGGTTAGTGCTAATAAACCACGGCCTGTTTACCTTTAGCGACGATGCCAAGACGGCTTACGAGACCACCATTAAACTGGTGACGGAAGCTGAAAATTTTATCGAAGCGAATCTGTGCATCAATGCCGAAGAGCGGGAAGATGCGGATGAAAAGAGCCTTGAGTATCCTGATGAGAACATCAATATTGATCTGGTTGAGCTCGCCAAGATCCGCAAGTTAGTGTCGGCGCAAAAAGGCGCAGCGCATCTGGCTCTGCTAAATAGCAGCAAAGGCTCATGTCATATTGCCTCACACCCAGAACTTAAAAGCATCGCCAGCCGCGGTCCGCTTACGCCGGACCATGTCATTCGCACTAAACGTATTCCCGCTATTTTACATGACGATTTCGAAGCCGACCTCAGCGATTATGCCCAAGACTATATTGAATATTTTGACCGCTATCAGAGCGGTCAAACCATGCTTAACTACGCACCTAACTATGCTATCTGGCAGGGTAAAGCCGCCATTTCTTTCGGCAAGACAGTCAACCAGGCCTTGGTCGTCGAAGATATCACCAGCCATACCTTCGATGCGATATTAACCGCCGAAGCCCTTGGTGGTTATCAGGCTCTTAGCCCGGCAGATATCTTCGCAGTGGAATACTGGGAGCTTGAACAGGCCAAGCTGAAAAAAGGCGCGAGCTCAAATGACAAACCTTTGTTGGGCAAAGTTGCCATGGTAACCACCGCCGCCACACAAGTTGGTCAAGCGGTTGTGGCCCATATGGAAGCGCTGGGCGCTAACATAGTAGAGCTTGGTGAACACCTTGAATTTGATACCTTAGATAAGTGCCAGGAAGCGGCCGAAACCGCCATCATAGATTTTGGCGGCTTAGACATAGTTATCTGCCTTGGGGATGACCCATCTAACCTAATGTTACTCAAAGCCTGTGAAGCCTTTTTAGAGCATGGCATTAGCCCAAGGGTATTGTGCGTTAACCAAGGTTCCCTACCTGTCATGAGCAATAACATCATCAAGGTGCTATACCTGAACTGCTCCGCAAGCCCGACGTTAGCCTCACTGAATGGCTCAAAAATATTAGTACAAAAAACCAATGGCGAGCACCTGCAAGCCGGCGTATTCAACCTGCTCAGCGCGATAACCATGATGTTGTCGAATGAATATGTGCCCCACGAAGAGGGCGTGACGGTTTAACCCTTGTAGGACTGGCTTTAGCCGGGAGGGATGGAACAAACCAGGATTCGCAGCTAAAGCAGCTCCTACATAAAAGTTCAAACGCAGCATAAGGAAATGAACATGGAAAACTATCTGTTAGCCATAGATGCGGGAACGGGCAGCGGCCGTGCCGTGCTGTTTGATTTGCATGGACGCCAAATTTCCGTGGGGCAAGAGGAGTGGCAGCACTTAGCCGAACCAGGGGTGGATAACTCCATGGGCTTCGATTTCGATAATGACTGGCCATTGCTGTGTCGCTGTATCAAGCAAGCCATCCAAAACGCCAATATCTCCTCCCAGCAGATCATCGCCATTTCCGCGACGAGTATGCGTGAAGGCATAGTGGTATTTGATAAAGATGGCCAGGAGATTTGGGCCGTCGCCAATGTCGATGCCAGAGCCTCTAAGCAAGTGATGGCACTGAAAGAATCCTCACCGGATATCGAATACCGTGATTATCAACAGTCCGGGCAAACCTTCGCCCTCGGCGCCCTACCCCGTTTGCTATGGCTAAAGGAACATCATCCCGAGCTGTATGACCAAGTCCATTCGGTTGCCATGCTCAGCGACTGGGTCTTAGCAAAACTAAGCGGCGTAATCGCAACCGACCCATCCAATGCGGGCACAACCGGGATATTCTCCCTGGCCACACGTAACTGGGTGCCAGAGATGGCCAAGGAAGTCGGCCTTAACCCCGAGATATTTCCCCCGGTGGTTGAGACTGGCACCAAGATAGGTGAAGTCACCGCACAAGCCGCCAGTGAATCAGGCCTGAATACAGGCACAGCTGTGGTGATGGGGGGCGGGGATGTCCAGCTTGGCGCTGCCGGTCTCGGAGTCGTCAACCTAGGCGATATAGCGGTGCTGGGCGGCAGTTTCTGGCAGCAGGTGGTGAACATAGACGCCAAGATGCCGCCACCAGAAGATATGTCCATTAGGGTCAATCCCCATGTGATCACCGGACTCTCTCAAGCCGAGGGGATCACGTTTTTTAGCGGCCTAGTGATGCACTGGTTTGTGGATGCCTTCTGTCATTTAGAGAAACAACTAGCTCAAGAGCGTGGCATAAATGTCTATGCCTATATGGAAGAGCTGGCCCAGCAAGTGCCTGTGGGCAGCTATGATATCTTGCCGATATTCTCCGATGCAATGCATTACGATCACTGGTATCACGCCGCCCCTTCGTTTATCAATTTGTCACTGGATGCAGGCAAAAGCAACCCCGCTTGTCTATTTCGTAGCTTGCAGGAGAATGCCTGCATTGTCTCGGCTATTAACCTCGAAAATATCCAAGCGTTTAGTAAACCCAATACCTATACAGCAGGCTCAGCCGCTGTTAGCAAGCCAAGCGAAGCAGAACAGGTGATAGTGTTTGCAGGCGGTGCCAGTAAAGGCTTTCTATGGCCGCAGATCCTCGCCGATGTCACCGGCAAGAAAGTCAAAATACCTAAAGTAAAAGAGGCCACATCTCTGGGCTGTGCCATGGCTGCGGGGGTCGGTGTGGGCATCTACACCAGCATCAAACAGGCCGCCGACTCGATTGTAATCTGGGAAAAAGAATACCAGCCCAACATGGACAACTATGTGAAGTATCAAGCGTTAAAAGAGAAGTGGATTCAGGTGTATGAACAGCAATTAAAACTGGTCGATAAAGGCCTGACAAACTCAATGTGGCAAGCACCGGGATTATAAAACTTGTAGGACTGGCTTTAGCCGGGAGAGATGAAACAAACAAAACATCGCAGCTAAAGCAGCTCCTACATACGGGCTCGTAGCCAAGAACTAACAACATTAGGAACCGCTATGTACTTAACCAATGAATCAGAGCATGACTATCGCTTCGGCGAGTATGGGCCTAAATACCTGACCAATGGCCCGAGAGTTCACTTCGGCATTGTGGTGATAACTCCAGGTGAAGCTCATCCTTGCCATAAGCATAAGACTCAGGAAGAATCATTCTTTGTACTCGAGGGTGAATGTGCCGTTTATGTGGATGGTGAACGTGTGCTGATCAAACAAGGCGACTATCTGCGCTGTGAGCCCGGTGAGTCTCATCTATTCAGAAATGAGAGTGATAAAGACTTTAGATCTGTCTTCGTCAAAGCGCCCTATAGCGCCGAGAAAGACAGCGTCTACATCGACTGGCAACCAGGCCAGCCCTTCTTAAAGGAAGAGTGAAAGAAGAATAAAAAAGGCCCTAAGTTCTAGGGCCTTGTTTCTAGGAACTAAGAACTAGGCACTCGCTTGATGTAACTTAAATACTGCTTCTTTTAGCGCCTGCTTGAGCTCATCATTTTTAAGCTCGCCCTTTTCCATGTCGAAATTATCGAAGAAGCTAGGGATAGAAAGACTCGCCTTCACATCGGCAGAAAAATAGGGTGCAGAACCTGCGGCTGCTGCTAATACGGATTTAGCGCCACCAGGTCCGGGAGAAGTCGCTAGCAATACCATTGGCTTATTCTGAAACACCTTCATATCTATACGTGACGTCCAATCGAACAGGTTCTTATAAGCTGCGGTGTATGAGCCGTTATGCTCGGCAAATGAGATGATGATGCCATCGGCTTCGCCAAGTTTGGCAAAGAACTTCTGCGCCAGCTCAGGCTGACCTAGTTCCTCTTCCCTGTCTTGGCTAAAAATAGGCATCTCATAATCATTGATATCGAGTATCTCAACGTCAGCACCTTCCACTAGTGAGGCGGCGTAAGTAGCGAGTTGCTTGTTGATGGATTTAGAGCTGTTGCTGGCTGCGAATGCTAATATTTTCATAATAATTCCTCTTCAACTTTTAATTTAGTAAAAACGCTCAGAGCTGCTTTTTAGAGCCGCTCAAGGCTGTCTTGATTTAGTAAAACCGCTTAAGGCTGTTTTTAGAACCGCTCAGGGCTGACTTTCTTCACAAGCCGAACGGGGCTATAGTGACCTGCAAGGCTCTGTGGCATTGGTTTGGGTCGATAATTCTGAATCTTCGCTACAAGAACGCGTATATAAATATGTGCTGCACATGGCTGCACCAGCGCAGGCTAGCCCCATAAAAGACAGTAATACTGCCGGGGAGTGCGCATGGGACAAGCTGATCCCACCGCTAAAAACCGCACCTAAGGCAAACTGACAGAGTCCAAACACTCCCGAAATTGCCCCACCTTGAGTCGGATAAAATGACATAGCCGCTGAAATCGCATTAGCCGAAATCATTCCGAGCAAGATGTTGAACATAAATACGCTGATAACGATTGCTGTTAACGGGGCTTGCATCTGCGCTAATACAAAGAATAGGAAACTCAATGGTCCTAGAAACAAACCGGCAATAATGGCTTTCTTGTTGGGTGTGACCTTAGCGAATACCTTAGCACTTAACAGGCTGCCAGATATCATAGCCAGGGCATTTAAACCTAATAAATAGCTGTAATTTTCAGCACTAACCTTAAAGAAATCAATATAAACGAAGGCAGATCCGGCGACGAACGAGAACAGCGCCGCAAAACCAAAACCACCAAGAAAGATAAAGGCAATCGGCAATGGCTGTTTAAATATGGCAATAAAGTCAGCGAATGATGAACTTGCTACTTGTTCAGCCTCTTCGTTTTCCGCACTCTTGCTCTGTGCTTTGCCATTCTGTGCTTTGCTATTCACAGCTTCAAGCTTTTCGCTGTGGGTAAATAAGCTCAACACAAAGGCGAAAACTCCCACACCGGCGAGGACATAAAAGATCTCTTCCCAGCTGCCATGCTTAAGTATTTGGCCGCCTATCATAGGTGCGACTAACGGTGCGATAACCACAGTCGCCATCACATAAGTGATAATCTGCGAGCCTTTTTGAATATCGAATTTTTGCTGGATCATAGCAAAACATACCACTGAGCTTGCTCCGCCAATCGCCTGAAACATGCGGGCCAGATAAAGCCCATCAGCAGTTTCAACCATAGGCACAGCCAAACTTGAAAGAGTAAATATCACTAAACCCGACAGCAACAAGTTCAATTTATTGAAACGGTCGGCGAGCAAACCAAACACAGGTTGAGCCAATGCAAAGGCTAGCAGAAATACCGCCACCGACATCTCCATATCGTTGATAGAAACCGACAGTGAGCTAGCCATCGAAGGTAATGCTGGCAGATACATATCGATTGCTAAAGGAGATAACCCAAATAGCAGACCTGTGACTAGAATATAGAGTTTGACGTTGTGCTGCATAGCATCTCCTTATTGCCTATTTGCTTAGCAGAACTCAAAAGTTCCAAACCTAGCCTCAGACACGAATCACAATGGTTTGTCACAAGCCTTAATTGCAAAGCTTGTTACATTCAATAGTGATAAGTGTATATTGATAGTTATTCGGGATTAATAACCTTAATTGATAAAGACTATTTCCATATGACTATGAATAAGCTTTTTGATGGTGTCATGGTATTCACTCAGGTAGTGAAAACTGGTGGTTTTTCGGCGGCAGCCGAGCTGATGGGACACTCAACGTCTTATATCAGTAAGGAAGTTAATAAGCTCGAAGAGCGGCTTGGCGTGCGTTTACTCAATCGCACCACGCGCTCCATAGGTCTGACACCAGAAGGAAAGGCTTACTATCAAGAGTGTCAGCAGTTAGTCGCCGATGCAGAACAAGCGGTGAACATGCTGACTCTGCACGAGCTTGCACCTAAAGGCATCCTAAGACTTAGCACCCCGGTCGGATTTGGCAATAACTACCTGCAGCCCATCTTAGCTGAATATATGCGCCTCTATCCCAATGTCTCCTTAGATCTTGACCTCAATGATCGTAAAGTTGACGTAGTCGCAGAAGGTTACGATCTTGCCATACGTGCCTCGTTGCAGCTTGAGGAATCAAGCCTCATCTGCCGTAAGATATTTAGCTGTAAAGGTTATATTGTCGCCAGCCCTGGATATCTATCTAAACATGGTCGTCCCCACCACCCACAAGAATTAAGCCGTCATAACTGCTTCTGTTATAGCAATCATAAATCACCGAACAAATGGCAATTTAATGATAAAGAGGGCAAAGCTTATTCCGTAGAGGTTAGGCAAAAATTAGTCTGTAACAGCGCCGAAATGGAGTTAGCCCTGGTTTTAGATGACCTGGGGATCTGCCGATTACCTATGTTCTATATGGAAGAAGAAATAAAGTCAGGAAAACTTGAGATCCTGTTTGAAGACCTCCCCGCCCCTGAAATTGATGTGTTTGTGGTGTATCCGAGTCGTAAACATCTTTCACCTAAAGTGAGGGCATTTATCGATTTAACTGTCGAGCAACTCTCGCAAAAGTAGTCACTCATTTACAAGAAACTTCAATCGAACACATGTTAGAATATTGAGCTAATTCTCTGTGTTAATGTTAACTTTTCATTCTGTTACGCTCAAATTTTCAACAAATTGAAATCAACGAGCTTATCTGGCAGTTTTGTATATGGATGTCATTCGTGGTTAAAAAAATAGTTTCTATGACTAGCTCAACTCAGATGTTGATCGCTATGTTCCTTGGCTTCGGTGTGGGGCTTTTTTTCGGTGAATCAGTAGGCTGGCTCAGCACCATAGGTAATGCGGTTATCTTGCTGATGCAGATGACGGTTTTGCCCTATATTTTAGTCTCCTTAATCGGTGGTATTGGCAAGCTACAAAAGAGCACGGCGACACTCATATTTAGCCGGGCCGGCATGATAATGCTACTGCTCTGGCTGCTGGCACTGGCGGTAATAGCCATGATGCCGCTGTCATTTCCCTTTGTTGAGTCGGCTTCGTTCTTTAGCATCAGCAGCATAGAGCCCGCCGCAGCCATAGACTATTTCAAGCTGTATATTCCCTCTAACCCATTCGAATCTATGGCAGCGGGCTATGTCCCCGCCATGGTGGTATTCAGTATCGCCATGGGCTTAGCCCTTATCGGTATGGAGGGAGAGCATAAGCAGCAAATATTAACCTTTATGCACACCACCAGCGAGATTTTCTCTCGCATCACCCGCGGCCTGATAAAGATATTGCCTATCGGTATTTTTGCCATGTCGGCCTCAGCGGCAGGCACCATGGGAGTGGATGAGTTTGCCAGTATGCAGGTCTATCTCATCAGCTACTTCGTACTCTGTCTCTTACTGACCTTCTGGATCTTGCCCTGGATTGTCGCCTCACTGACGCCGATTACCTTTCATCAAGCCTTGAGTATCAGTAAGGCCAGCCTGATCACCGCTTTCGCTACCGGTAATATCTTCATCGTGATCCCTGTGATTATCGAAGAATGTAAGCAGATCATGAAGCAGCATGACAAGCTCACCGAAGATGGTGCCACCTTGATTGAGATTTTAGTGCCTATCGCCTTTACCTTCCCTAACATAGGTAAGTTAACGGTGATTCTGTTTGTATTCTTCGCAGGCTGGTTTAATGGTACGCCGGTAGATTTAAGTGCTATTCCATCTCTGTCTATCAGTGGCCTGTTATCTCTGTTTGGCAGTGTCTATGTGGCTATTCCTTTCATGTTAGATCTGGTACATCTGCCATCAGATCTGTTCCAGCTGTTCGTGATGTCAGGCTTTATTACCGGAAAATTTAACTCCATTGCCGCGGTAATGAATCTATTTGTGCTGACCATTTTAACCGCAGCCCTGTTCCACAAATGCCTCAAACTCAGCCCCCCTAGGCTTATCAAGATGGGTGTAGGCATAGGTATTGGTATCCTACTAACCATAGTAAGCTTGCGCATCGGCATGGGCATGTTTATTCATAGCCCGGAGATCACCAGCGGTGTCATCGCCAACATGCAGGTCGCCGATAAGGTGCCGACTAAGGTAAAAAGACAGTTCCCGGAACTCGGCAAGACGCCAACTTCTCCGATAGCGAACCTAGAGGCAATTCGGGCCAGAGGAGCACTCAAGGTCGGTTACATCCCCAGTAACGTGCCCTTCAGCTACTACAATAATGCCGGTCAGTTAGTGGGCTTCGACAGCGCTATGGCGTCAAAACTTGCCGAAGACTTAAGTGTTGAAATTGAGTTTATCCCCTTCAAAAAAGACAAGTTAGCAGAATCGTTAAAAGCAGGTTTCTTCGATATCGCCATGTCGGGACTCGCCATGGATATCGCGCAAATGGACAAGCTAAGTTATGCCGAGCCGGTACTCGAACTAAACTTAGCCATCGCCACACGCGATCATATGGTGAACAAGTTTAAGAGCAATGAAGACATTTTAGAGATGAAAAATATCACCATAGCCTATGTCGAACATGGCGACATTATCGAAGAGGCGAAGAAGAGGTATCCGAATCTCACCTTCGTAAAAATCTCTGGTTATAAGAACTTCTTTAGACAAAAAAAGCCCAAATATGACGCCGTAGTGATCAGTGCTCAGGCTGGCTCCGCCTGGACCTTGTTCTTCCCGGGTTACGGTATCGCTATTCCTGAAACCACCTCACGGTATCCGGTGGCTTATGCGGTGGCTCAGAGTAACCAATCGCTACTGAATTACGTTAATAACTGGCAGAAACTGCGTAAGGTCGATGGTCATCAAGACAGGATTTACAACTATTGGATGCTGGGCCAAGGCGCTACAGAAGTTAAACCTCGCTGGTCTATCATCAGAGATGTGCTGCACTGGGTGGATTGATAAAACAATTCGATAATCGTGGTGCCAGATTGCTCCGATTCAGCATCGAGCTCGTATAGGTTCGATATTGAGTCTTAAATTTAAGGCTAGTGAGCGGCGTATTGGGGTTAGCAAGTTCTCTGGCAAGCTCAGCATTAGACTTACCTTCGTAATCGGCAGCTAGCGACTGACAACTAAAAAGCGAAAGCACAATGGCGGAAATGGTGAACTTCATGGGACTGCTGCTCCTTGTCAGCACCAGAGCATTTCAATATCTGGTAACTTTTATTATTATTTTCATATACATTACATGAAAACAACATCCCCCTTGAAGTGACCATTAACTTTCAGCCTTTAGGTCTAAGATTATTTTGATTTTCAGTGGCGAATACAGCCATGCATATGCTTTAACTAATAGAAACAAGGTGAGGGTCGGGTAGATCAAACTGGCTGCTATGACCATTCCAATAAGGCTAATAAGCATTTTCATGATGTACAGTTTTGTCACTGGCTACTTTTTATCAATGGCAGCAAGTATATCTATATACTCTTTTATTTCTCCCCAGTTCAAGAATATAAATTCATTAACCTGAGCTTCTCTCCATACTTTGTTGTCAGATTTAGCCTCCCGACTTAACCCCGTTTCCATATCCGCCTTATAAGCTTCGAAATATGCCAACAGTTTGTTATACATAAAACCACCGACTTCAAAACCTTTCTCATTGTAGCCTCCTGCTAGTAAAGCATCAGTCTGAGATACAGAGCTGCCAGCCTTTTGCATCTGTTTTGTTGCAATGGCTTGGGTCAAGTGAGCCCTCAATTCACTAATGATCTTGGGGTACCAATCACTACTTGAGCCTCTAACCTTTCCTTTCAGTTTTCCACCTGGTTTTAAATCATCCAATGCATGCTGCATTTCATGTGCTAAAGCTATTACCTTTTTCCCCTTCACTCCTTTCGCAATATCTGGAGAATATTTATCTACAGAACCAACTTTGATTATGCCTTGCTCATGTTCTTCAGCGTAATTATATGATGCAGAGCCACTGGCAGGCTCAGCCCCAGTGACCAAAACTTTAGCATCGAGTTCTGAAACTTTATGACAGATCACATCAAATACTGCTGGCTTCATTGATTTATCTAGCTTACTTGGCGATAAATATTCAGCGCTCTTATCAAAGCCTAACTTCCTTTGGACAATACCTCCATTAAGTTGAGCTGTTGCTGTTGCCCTATCACTGCTATTTTTTTGCAAGCCAGTTTTAGGTCGATTATCCATAAAACCAAACCTTTGCTTCCCATTATGTTTCTTCTGAGCAACTGATTTAGCAACCGACCGACTTTTATTCTCTTTTGGCTTCTCTACTTGTTCGTACATATCTCAAATCCTTTTAAGTTAGTTTTACCGATCGCTACAAGGATGTAGCTTATTAGAGTAATGCAGGAGCAATTACCGATCGCTACAAGGATGTAGTTTATAACAGGTCATTTAGAGAACTATGACCTTAACAATGAGGCTAAAAAGCGTTTTAATGATTTTTAGGTTTTGTTATGGGATTGTAACTTCCACGTGATCATAACAATGTAAGAATTGACCACTTTATGAAGATGTTTGCTACGAATTTTACGTCAATAACTTTGGATATTAAAATCCGATGTCAGACAATTAAACTTAATTATATGTAGAATTATGAACAGAAAAGCCTCCCTCCTTTTCATCTCCACTCCAGCCATACTGTGTTTTAACGCTTCCTCTTTCTGTTGATTTTTCATCTTTTAAATATTTGTATTTAGATGAAACTTTTACTCCTTTAGAGATTAAAGGAATTATTTCATTTCTAACAAATGCATTTATCCTACTCTTGCATCCATCACAGGCTCCATTTGTACTGACAAAAACCAGTTCTATAGAATGTTTAGCTTCTTTAATTTTGTTGAAGTCTATTTTGGGCTTTAGCATGTTAAAAACAGTTGCTTCGGAGTCATTTACAGAAATTTCTATTTCACTCTTTTTTACTCCGCCATCAGTAGCCCGGCCATACTTATTCTTTTTTCGGCCAGGCGATAACCCACTTTTTTGAGCTTTTATGGTATTGCACAACTTGCCATCAATATACAACATAGCATTTGCCCAATTTGCTGATTTCCCCAGCTTTGTTATTTCACCTAATTGACTCTGGTTAACAATGTCATTTATAACACGAATTGTTTCCTGAACATTCGGATCTGAAGCCCTATCAATGAGTAATTCTGTAATTCTTTTCAAATGCTGAGAAGACTGATGTTCTAATACAAGCGATCTCTTTTCTAAAGGAAGTTCGAGCAGACGACTAATGTGCTTAAGATTATAAGGCTTACGTTGCGTTATGTGAGAATTAACTCCACCACTTGAGATTCGTTGTGTACTTACTTGTTTTTTATTGGCTGGATTGTTTTGCTTTGAAGAAATATCTTCAATCACCTCTCGTTGATATCTTTGTACAACACTATCAGGTCGATTATCCACAAACCCAAAACCTTGCTTCACCTTATTTTTCTTCTGAGTACCAGAATTAGCAACTGCTCGATTTTTATTCTCTTTTGGTTTCTCTACTTGTTCATACATATCTCAATCCTTTTTAAATTAGGTCATCTCTTACCTCTTACCCACCACGAAGTGCTTTATCCCCCATCACAGTGGCTTCATTCTCCAGACTGCTGCTGTCATTCACTGGCATACCAGCTACCGACGTCGTCGGTTTCACCCGTCCCTGTGCCTGTTGTACGACGTGTCCAAGTTCATGGGGCAGATGTTTCTCTTGACCACTGCCGACATGGATATCACTGCCTTGGGCAAAAGCATGAGCTTGCACTGCAGCAGGTTGGGGCGAGTTGTAGTGCACTTTCACATGATTGAGGCTCATGCCAGATAAGTTTTCCATGCCCGATTTAAGATTATCGGGTAAGCCAGTATTATTCTTGGCTTGCAGCGTCGTCTCAGCATTTTTTACAGGGCTGCTGGCATTACGATTTGCATTGATAGGATGGGAGGCTGTTACCGATTTATGTTGGGATAACTCCTCCTCATCAAGCGCGGCTTTCAGCTGCTTTATTTGATGACTAGTGTCGCGGTTATCCTGCATAGTCAGCCGAGTTTTTGCTTGTAAAGTCCGATTATTATCAACTTGCTGATGGGACACTTTTTTAGCTTGTGCAGTTTGCTCCTGCTCTATCTCTTGCTTTACTGACATAAAAACTCCCTCTCTTAATCATTCGGTTTACAGGTAATCTAGCTACCTATTGCATTAAGACGGCCTTACCTATGACTCAATACACTTAATATAACTATGGCAAGTTGCTACGATTATTTTTCTCTCTCTGCCTAATAACATTTGCCGCGAAGACGATTAATACAAAAATAAAAATAAACAGCTGCTGCTGCTCCTTCCAATAGGGATCACAGCTAAACACCAACATGATGAACATTGCACTGGCTAACATAAATAATAGGAAGTACCAGCGACTAAACAGTTGTCTTAACCTAAATGCCCAGATAGACGCTACCGCGTAAATAAGCACTAATCCGATAAGACAATAAATAACCACTCGCAATTGCCATCGTAATGGACAAAGGGTGTTACACACTTTTGTGGCAAGCGTTACCGCAGGAACCAGCGCTGAGAACTCAACCTCTTCAGAGACAAAGTAAGTGCTGTTGATCAATTCAGACACCTCAGATGAGAGTGGGTAAGACCAAAATGCAGCGCCTAAATAGCTCCATTTACTGTAATTTAAAACTTGCTCTAGCTCCTGAAACTTATCGTCGACATTAATCAACGGGATCGTTTTATTGAATATTTTTCCTGCTATATCAGAGTATTGCTTATCACCTAACTGAGTTCTTAGCTCTTTCAACAAGCTGACTTTATAGGTTGTCGAGCTTGAAACCTGCTCATTGCTATTAACTGAACCAGACTCTGCCACTAGCTCGCTTACCCCTTTATTATCAATAGCTTGCTCATTAATAGATTGCTGCTCACTTATGGCTAAGGAGTCGAAATTCATGATAAACAGATTGATATAAGGCTCAATACGATTAAGATTATCAATCGTGTAAAAGCTAGAACTGTTATCGATGAGGTCGTAGGCTGGCACCAATATGTTGAGATAGTAAGGATCTTCAATCCCTGCCATATCTGTCTTTTCAGATAGATATAACTGCTGCTTTAACTTTTTAATAAAGCGGATAAACATCTCAAAATCGGCCACGGTTTTAAGTGACCTCAGGTCTAGATTCAAGGTTACACCGTCAGCCATGGTTCTTTTGGGACTTGTCCCTAAACTCATGATGGGTTTAAACTTATTAATGGCATAACCCCTTAACGGAGTTTTCACCGTCGTGACAATCTGGTCGATAAGATCATCATTAAAAAGTATCGATACCTCCTCCCCTGATGACTGTAATTGACCATTTGAAAACACCAGATCAACCTTCACTCTATGGTTATGAGCATTCACAATAAACTGCGAATTGGGCTTATCGGCTTGCCAATTTGGCGGAGTCGTCACCTTGTTACCCTGAATCGATGCCGAAAAGTAGGCTAGGCGTGTCAACTTGCTGTAATCGATAGTCAGCTCATTTTCTTGCCAGTATTGATAGAACCCGTAATAGAAACGGGTATTGAGCCCCTCTAATGCGATATTGTCTGCACAACCACAGCCAGGTGTAGCATTCCATTGCAGTGGGTTGTTGACCTCAGTTGGCACTTTCCCCTGCTTTTTAGCGACTTGATAGAGGTCGCTAAGCCCTTGGCTTTTGAGCTGTGTACTGGCTGAATTTGCTAGTAAAAGATCCTTTAACGCAACTTGAAACAGATAAAGGTTGGCAAAGCTTTGATCAGCCAGCGGCGTCAGTAACTTAAGCTGGTCAGACGAAAGGCTAACAATTGAGTAGCGCTGATAAAGCTGGGTAATGGCTTCACTGTTCACGGCATAGCTAGCAGGTTTCACAAGCTGCTTAGTTGTAACGCTAGCAGGCTGCACCGACGACTCAGCAGAACTTTTATCCGCAGCTTTAGTTTCAACTTGGTTTTCTACAGACTTAGTATCTGTAGACTTAGTGTCTGTTGCACTATCTTTTGTTTTAGTCACTTTATACTGGGCTGGAGTAACGGTGACTAACAGAGCTAATTCACTCTCCATAGTGTCACTACCTAGATCGCCAATTAAACTCGTTAAGATAGGAGTTAGTACTGCACCTATATCACTGTCAGTCTTAAAGGTTTTTGTGGTCGCGGCCTGTAATAGGCCCCCCTGCTCACTCCAAGAGGTTAAGGTTTCAATATCATTACTATCCAATAGATAATAATTGTCCTCAATCTTTACCGGTGGAGTGTAGTAACTAGGATCGGCTACAACTTGTTCCTGCTCCTGTAGATAATATTTATCGAAAATGCTGTGCAACTGAATCGGTGTACCGTAGCAAGCTGGCAAGCCAGAACAGGTCGGCTCACTGATAAGTTTGAGTTTGATCTGCTGTGAGAGCCATAACTGAAACTCATCACTGGCTAACGCTTGCCGCCATAACGGGTAATTATCGGTGAGCTGCGCCACAGTCACTAACGAACTTAGCATGTTAGCGACAAAGTCACTGTTACTACTCTCCTTGCTGGCTTGATTAAACTCATCACAGAAATATCCAAGCCACTTATCGGTTATTCGCCCGACTTTACCGTCAGAGAGTAGTTCGCCTGGGCTCTTAAAATCAGCTTGGTAGGAGGCATTATCTTTATAGATAACCGCTAAGTTACTCTGCACCAGATCGCCGAATATTCTGCTTTTTAATATAGGGTCATGTTTCGTTTTATCTATCTGCGACTGACATAATTGACTCGACGGTGAAGCCTGACTCAGCCCACAGAACAGCAGTGAAATCATGACTAGAGGGAGCAAGCGTAATCCATTAAGCCTATAAAGAAAGCGACCAATATTCATCAAATTGTCCTTCCCTCTTTGCGTAACTCCTTGGCAATACCTATGCAAAGATCGTGGTGATCGATTTTTTCATAGCCAGACTGAACTGCCGAAATCGCTGCATAACGGATCACATTGGCTATCGCACCTCCTGCAAGTTCATGCTTTTCTGCTATATCACGTAATGAATCGGTCTCCCCCTCAGGATAGTGTCCATTAAGCATATTGAGCCATAGCTGATAACGTTGTTCAGCATCTGGCATAGGAAAATAAATCAGTGATTGAAAACGCCTTGAAAAGGCATCATCAATATTCGCTCTCAGGTTAGTTGCCAGAATCACAATGCCGGGAAAATCTTCAATACGTTGCAGCAAATATGCTATCTCTTGATTAGCATGACGCTCATTGGCGCCTCCCGACTGAGTTCTCGATCCAAACAGGGCGTCCGCTTCATCGAAAAATAGGATCCAACGCTTATTGCATGCTTGATCAAACAAGTTTGCCAAATTTTTCTCTGTTTCCCCAATATATTTAGAGACCATAGAAGAGAGATCGATACGATATACATCCAAGCCCAATTCGGCGCCTATCAAGGTTGCCGTCAGTGTTTTACCTGTACCTGGAGGTCCATAAAACAAACTACGATAGCCAGGCTTTAATGATTTAGATAACCCCCACTCATCTAAGATCTGAGCTGAATGTTTAATCCAAGTTCTGATCTTGTCTATCTCCGACATGACTTCATGCGCTAATACCAGATCGCTCCAATCTAGCTCACTGGTGATCAATTTAGCTGGAAACTGATTGGAGTAATCGAGTTTCTCCGTCACCCCTGTGGTGAACAGGTTTAGATACTCGACCTGTATTGAGAAAGCACTACTAAAGAATGGCTCCCCTTCGCTAGGGGTGTTAAGGCTGAGCACATTTTGAGTTAGAAATGGATGTGGTACTTCGAACAGGGCAGCTATGTTGAACCGACTAGTCAAATCCTCGCCAGAAACTACAAATGCGGCGGTCTCACAGGTAGGGAGAAAACCGCTGTGGGTTTGCCCCTGCTTGCCGCCAAACTCGGTATAAGCACGATCAAAATTACTGTTACGGATAAAAAACGTATCGAACAGCTGCGGCTTGATATGGGGGATCATTGCCATAACCAGCACCAGACGCTCTTCCATTGTTGTTAGATGTTTCTTAACCCATAGCGCATAGTGAGAATGATCAAAACAAAGTTCTGGGATCAATACTTGCTCAATACTCGTTAGCTCACTCTCTTGCTGAAAATAGAGTTTAACTCTTAAATCCAGCACCTGAGAAAACCAATCCAGTTCTCGCTGTAAAGTCGCCGCATTGGCCTCGATGTGACTCGAGGTGCTTAAGGCTTGATCTTCAACTTCACTGGTCGTCACAACCTGTAATCCTTTCATCCTTTCATCCTTTTCATTACACTCAGGTTTTAGCAATGAACTCATCGCCATTCAACATGTAACACTCGTTCCATCCAGGGAAACTTGATCACCGAAAAACTCCATGGCAAGCTATCAAGTAACATGTCAAACGCATTAGTTTGGATCTGTAATTTCCACGCCTCTTTCTCTCGATAAAGCACGCCATCTCGCTGTAAAAATGTCTCTCTTAATCCCTCTGGTGTCGTTTGACCTAGTGTTTTCCAGTTATCGATGATCCCGACCAGTAAACCATCTGCGGTCTCTTTCTCTTGATCTGACAGCTCAATGCTATAACGAAGTGGTTTCGCTGTTTTTATGCCACACAGCAGCTTGTTAAGCGTCAACTGATACTCCCCGGCTTCACTCTGGCCTGTGACCATATACTGCAATAACTGTGCGCCACGCTCTTGTGCTTGTTCATCAATAAACTGACCCGACTCGGTATAAGCTAACATGCTAAAAAGTCTAGATATGTATGGCGAAGCAAGCACTACACCCGCATTCGCAATATGAATTTCATCGCCTTCGGTCTCTAAATCTTCTGCTGTGTTTTGTGCTGATAATCCATAGATAAGGCGCTCTAATTCTACTAAGGTGAGCTGTTTTTGCGTCTTATCGGATAAAGGTTTACTTTGATTTTTATTGGTTACCACTCGCTGGTTTGGCTTTGAGACAGAGCTTTTTTTAGTATTCTGAAATTCAATTATCTTGATGCATTGCTTTATCTGAGCGGGAGCTAAATTGGTACTGGATGCAGCTTTAAGCTCTCTAACAATCTGCGTAAAAAACAGTTCTCTTGAACTAAACCGATTGTTAGCACTAAAAATGACCGAAACAGAAGCCCTACTGTCATACAGCATGGTGAGGTAGGCAGTCACAACATCACTAAAATTAACCTGACGATGATGCAGTAAATAATCAATAATAAACAAGCACTGAGGTAGCGGGTCAAGGGTCGCTGCTCTAATGCTGCCGCTGACTAGGGCCAATAGGTCGATAATCTTCTGCAATGAGAGATATCGCGTTGAAAACAGTAGGATCAGCAGCTCATGACACTCAGTAGCGGGACGATGCTTGAACACCAGCTTAGCCACCTCGTTTGAAGAGAGGTAGTTAAGCAGTAGAATTTTCAAAGTTGCCGCATCTGAGGTCATCAAGGCTTTCAGGCAAGGATAAAAACGAGATAACAAAATTGCAGAGATATGGTGCGAATTGGCTTGCGATAACTTTACCAATAGCGACTCAAATTCAGTGCTCAAAACCTCTATAGCTTGTTCAGCTATCACGGATTTACCTGCCTCGAGGTTAACGAGTTTAGGGGGTGATTGGTGAGAGGCTATTACTGACGGCTTCATTCTAGCCGGACCTCTCTCGGCCTGATTAGACACGGCCCGTTTAGTCCCGGTCTGATTAGAAATAGCAGCCACTTTATCTGCTGTCGGCTGGGGTATGACACTCTTGGCCACATGCTTGGTATTAGATGCAAGCCCTACCCGCTCTTTGGTATTTCGACTCGAATAACAGGGAACGTCATTCACCAGTAAAACATCATTAGCGAGTGCCACAGGCAGATGATGTGACCGCTCAGATTGCTGGGTTAACGTGTAACTGAAACGATAAATTTGATTAAAGCCAACTGAGAGACCAATGTGCTGCCGCAGTTCAGAAAGGAGCATATTCACGCTCGTCACAGGCAGGATTTGTCTCAAGCTATCGAATAACTCGTCAAGGTGAATATCAGCCAAAGCACGCCAAATATGCTGCCACTGAAATGAGCCGAACATCACCCGTTTTAACCAACTCAATGCTGCGACGGGCTCCTGTTGAAATAACTCCGCCAGCCAATATATAACTTGCTGAAGTTTCACTTTCAGCTCATGTTCTGGCATCTGTTTAGCGTGATTAACAGCAAAGAAAATATGCTGGCTGACAAGCGTTAAACCCGCAGAGATCCTTTGATAATGCTCCAACTGCTGTAGCTGAGATTCAGCGCTTAGCGCATCAACATCGAGATAACTGTCGATTTCAATATTGCTACTCACTTGTTTATATCGCTGCTGAATACCCGCTCTTGAGTCATTGTCCTTTAAGATTAATTTGAGTTGCCGTGTCACGAGTTCAGAGAGATATCCGCCAACGCCATTAATCTGATGCTCCAGCTCAATGGCCTGCAACAATGCAGTTAGCGTACAGTTTCTAAATTCTGCTACACGGGAGAAAACCCGCATAATGAGTTGCTCAGAAAGCTCAGAAATTTCAGTTCCTGAAGCGGCTTCTTCTTTTATTGAGTGTCCTATCGATTGCCAGATCTCACGCCAAATATGTCGTTGCAGTTGTTTTGAGAATGTCATCACTCGTCGCAGTGACATTGAGCTTATAAGCGGTTGTAAAGATGGGATGCCCCCATTCCCATCGAATGCCTTGAATGTATTGAGCGAAGGCAGCCCAACACACAAAATAGAGTGGGAGTTAACCAAAGAACCAAGCCATTGCTGGCTCGTCGGGTATAACAACTGCAGCAGTGCAGTTAGTGTTGACCTAGGCAATGCTAACAGGTAGCGATCGATTGCATCTTGCGCGCGAGTCATTAAGCCTTGAGGTGACGTATAACGATTAGCTGGTTTCAAAAAGTAATGCAAGACACGGATCACGAATGCGCGATCACTATTATCTAAATCTTTAATGACCTGTTCTATGCGAGTTGCGTCCCCAGCGGTTAGGGCCAGTATAAACTGACGATACTGCTGACGGGTTTTGTCTGTGATGTTAACCGGCGCTTGAGCAAGCTCTACAGACGATGAAGAGGACTCTGTTTGTTTTAGGTTAATTACAGGTTCCAGTAATAATTCAGCTAATAACAGTAGCAGCTGCTTTTGCATCTCGGAAGGCGCTTCTAACGAGTAAAAAGCACTGGCAAGATGATGAACAAACTCTTGATGGTCTAGGTTGTTATGCGCAGCTATTTTGTGAGTGATATAGCCCAAATAACTTAAATTATTAAAGTTGGAGCCCCTTTCAACCAGTAAGTAACTAAAGGTGAATTCCCAAAGTTGCTTAGTTAATTCCCGTTGCTCTATTGGCTTAGCCATCTCTACTTTTTTTAACTGCAAGGGAGTTTGCTCTATTAGAGGCTGGATAAATTGCCGTTCTTTAGGTGCCAGCAGTCCAAGCGTGTCTCTGAGCATGGCAAGGGTAAAATGAGTCACGATTGCAGTCACACAGATGGGTTGATGGCCGTAGAGATACAAACTGGTGATCAGCGCATCAGGATAAGCAGACACATAATGGCTCCAATGCAACTTAAGCCGATCGTAACGCCCTAAATTCAAAGCGGTCGCGATATCTTCAAGTGCGATTTGTTCCGCAGTAAGCTTAACCTCATGACTTGCAACTTTTAGCTTTTCATCAAGATTATGATCTGCCAACTCACCCTGTAATTGACTCAACAGAACATGCATATTGCGCTTAAGCGCAGACTCCATTGGAAGTGACTCAAGAGTTTGAAGCAATAATTGATGCAGTTGCATCTGGCTGATATTGTGATGAGATGCATTTTGACGGAGCATGCTCTGCAGGTAGGATTTACGATTAAACTGACTACCTCGCTCAACCAGCAAGTAGGTTAACGTAAACAACCAAAATTGCTGCTTACTCTGACTGTCGCTCAGTGTTTTAACAGATGCTGATGACATATCCACAGCACGCTCTTTAACTGGCTTGAACAATAAAGAGATCCTGCGGATAAAGTCGCTTTCTGTAGGCTCAATTAACTCCAATAGCTGCTGCCACATCGACTCACTTAAGGCTTTCGATAAACGATATCGAACCTCGGCCTGTTGACCTAGATGTATAACTAGTTTGAGAAATTCTGTGCGGTATTCCCCTACCGCTAAGTGCCATACTGATTGAAGTTGATCAATATCGCCACTGAGAATAGCCTTGATAAGAAGTGCAGAAACGAGCAAGGTTCGACTGCTCTTGTCCTGCTGTTTTTGATAATTAGTATCGTTAAATTGTGCAGAAAACTCAGGTTTAAGCTCATCAGAAAGATAGCGTTGACCAATATCCACTAATGCTGGAAACCATTCATTGATGGGCTCTACAGCATCCGCAGACTGCCTGGTACTTCCCGTCAATAGTGCTTTAAACAATGCGCGAATAAAAAATAACTTCTCATTATTCGTTGCCGAATTTAATAAGGCTCCGTTAGCATAAAGTCGTTTTTCTAATGCAGAACTTGCGGCATCATCGCCATAGTTGAACATTAATTTGAATAGATAACGTACCTGTTTTATTCGCGATGGTTGAGCAAGCTTTAAAATCAACTCGATACTCTTTTCAATCGATAATTGCAAAACCAAGCGACTGAGTAAGCTGTCTAAATAGGGAGAACGATTCAACAGAGTCGTGAGCGGCTTAATATTTTTAAATAATGTAACCACTAGCCAATCTTGCCACCCCTGTGATGTGAGTTTCCCCGTCGCAAACGGACTACTCCAAGGTAGTTGACCACGATTCAAAAAATAGCATAATTGCTGCCAATCGCTCTCTTCTGAGCTCAACTTACGAAAACTAATCTCCTTAATGATGCCGTCTGGCTGCTCACTCGACGTGACCACTGCCAAACCAGAACTGCTGCTATTGAGCTCCATCATTTTTTCTGACAATGCGGCAACTAACTTGGTTTCAAGTTGGCTAAGATAATCACGGCCATCAAGCTCGCCAAGATCAATCTCCAACCTATCGATACAGATCTCCCAACCTTGTTGATGTTGCTCAAACACACGATCTATGGCGGGAAGCAAAGTATGTAGTACATAAGTATGTGCTTGCTGCTGAAATCCATCGGCCATCGATTGTTCATCAAAAGACAGATCCAGCACCGCAGTTTCGATTCGGTGCTTCTTGGCGAGATGTGACATAGCTATTTGAGTGTTATCCATGGCATCATTCCGATCCATTGTCACGATAAGCCTGCAGTAAATTCAATAACGCCTCGGCACTACGCTGACACTCGTCAGTTGGCTGATAGGCGTCTCGCCTTAACTCTAACCACAGCATATAATACTGCTCAAACTCACAAAGCTGACCAAAATCAAGCCAAAAACACTCAGCATAGATATGGGCAGGACATTGTTGTTGCACAACATTCAGTGCTCGTTGGCGATAACCAAGATCGGCACAACGCGCAGTAAAGCCTGGGAAGATAATCGAGATTTGACATGAAATAGAATCTTCTTGTGATTCACACTTATCTGCCGCACTCATTGTCATTGGTCGCAATAATAGGTGCTCAACCACATAGACGCCCTCGCAGCTCCGATTCAGGTAGGCCAAATGCTCGCACAGGATATTAGCCAAGCGGTTCACCTTGTTGGTATTACTACTTGTGCCAATAAAGATAGGTTGAACCGAATCTTGCAGTTGCTCTGCGGTTAAGTCTCTACGTTTTTGCTCCGTTAGATAGAGATCGTAGACAGACGTGCGATCTCTTTTTATCAATTTATAGTTGTTAATATCGACGCCTTTTTTAAAAAAAGATTCGCCGATCACGCCTTGCTGCAAAGGTTGCAATTGCAACGCCATCTTGGAGACTTTGTGTCTATCGACCGCCTCTTCAGTCTTAATTAGAGGAATCGACAGCAGTTGCTTCTCCATCGCATCATTGAGAATGACCTGATTGTGTAATGGATAATTTACCCGTTCAAACTCACTATCACTGACAATTTCTAATGGCTCGCGCTTCACTAGGCTTGTGTAGGGCCATCGATTGATTGGCATACCTAAGTGGTAGCTTAATCTATGTTGAAAACCACCGATATTACTGTCAAATGTACGATAGCAGCGGTAATCAAATGCCCCACCTCTATCACGTCCCATTGCCACCACATCATTGAGATAGTGATACTTGCTCTCTAAAACCTGCGCTTCTAAGGCATTAGGGCTGTCATAAAAATTAAACTGTCTCAAAATAGATTGATCTAACTCTTCACCATAAAGGGCAAGTAGATAATCCAGTACCCGTCCCTTTCTATCGTGAAAATGGTCAAACTCAGCCAAAATAGCATCAAATTTTTGTTGTTCTTTCGCTGGATAAATATATTCAATGCCATGAAATTCATGTGAGTCCAAGGTGTAAAACTGATAGCTGGAATTGCAACTTTGATCAATAGAAAACAGCGACTTAATACTGCCAATATTCTTTGAAAAGTTTGCCATCAACTGCTCAAACACCAACAGATAGCCACGTAGCTGATTCGCATTGGCTTTATCTTTTATAGCGGAAAACGCGCCAATACCATTGGCGCTCAAATTGTAACTACTAGGGAAATGTTGCTGGATGGATTGATAGTCTTGTGTTTGACGAAAATGTCCACGCGTCACTTGATATAGGCTGCTAATTTCTTGACGAGTATGACGCATCGAATATTGCTTAAACTGGCTATGCTCAAGATGCGTTGTAAACGTTTCAAAGTGCACATTGATCGATTGATGGTGCTGCTTTAAATTCACTCGCAGCTCTTCTTCAACACCAGGCATCTGTAACCAGGTTTTGTCTCTTATCACCTGTGCTATCGACTGCTCCGCTGGCGCACTATCCCCAACATCGACTAATGCAAGCTGATCTATAACCTCAATCTCTTCGATACTCCTCAATTCTGAGTAGAGTGATGCTAATGTCCTTTGTGCCTGATTTCCATCAAGAGTATCGAGCCGATATCGACCATGTAATGCAATGGGTCCGGTTAAGATCTGCTCAAGACTTCGACCCGCATTGAGTTGTTCTTCATAACTTTCAATCTTAAGTTCACCCATGACCCAGCGATGGCAAACTGAATAGATCTGCGCCAATACATACTCTGCATCGCAATGATCCACCAAGTGAATATCAGCGATGAGCTGATAGCCCTTGTCATTGACGATCTCTATCTTGGCAACATCTTCCGCCAAGTTTCTATTTTTACTATAAATATGTGAGGCTTTATCAATGATTTTATTGGCCAAAGAGGGACGAGACAGACATTTCTGCTGCATCAAAGGTGTCAGCTGTAGTTCGATATTGTAAAGGCCTATGTAACCTGAGCTAACGGGGCTAATCCACACCCTATCAACCTCATCAATCGAATCTAAAAGCAACTGCTGATAATCTTCAATAGTGCATGCTCTAGCGGGTAACACCTGTTCGGGTAACGCTAACGCTAACTGCTTATAATTGAGCGAACCATCGACTTGAGCCAACAGGTCTTCAGCAGAAAAATCGGTTTGATAATTGAGTTCTGTTAGTCCATAACAGAGCTGTTCAAGAATCGTCACTCCAGGATCATGTGCGTTATAATCAGTCCAGATCTCTCCTGAATACTCTTGTGCATACTCGATCGCTTCATGTCTCAAGCTATAAAAACTTAAGGGATCTTTGTTGGCGACATGCCTAGGAATACTTGCACTACTGCTCATGGCTCACCTCAGTTTGGGCTTCATGGCTATCTTGCATATATTCGTCAGCCCACAGCTTGGTGATGTGAAAACATATATTCACCCCTTCCCCGTAATCTGTGTTTGACTTCATCTGCAGATAATAAGGGCGATAGGCCGAACTGCCCTCTTCACTTTGTGGTGCATTAACCCAACGTATTGCCAGCTTATCCGCCGAAGATGAGTAGTAGGCATGTTGGCACTTAATCGGCTTTTTAAAGGTAAACCAATTAAATAGATCGAACCATAATCGAGAGGGGTTGCAGGTGTTCATCGCAATAGCCCGTAACATGGCATAGCGGCCAGTACGTTTAATCCCCACACCAGCCATCACTTCAAAAGCCTGTACTCCCTCTAATGTCGGAGTAATATTGTGCCATTGTCCATCAGCCTTTACTGTCCCCGGCCCATCTTGTTCCTCAAACGCATTGCCAAGTCTGCCAGATGCGTTAATCATGCCGTTGACATCTAAAGCATGCATAGGTTTATCTTGATTGATACCAAGCCGGCTATGGGGTGATATGCAAAGTGTACTAGGAACTGGCTTACTCGAGACTTGTCCACTCGCTAGCATCTGTTTCTCAGGGGCTTTAAACAGTAAACTATCTATCTCCTGATCGAATTTAATACTCCACAACACTTGCTCTGGTTCACTGTCACGGTAAAAGCTTAAAAGGTTGGCATTCTCCTCTAATGATGAGATTTTAAAACCTTCATTAACCGATTTATCAAACCCCTCTTCTAAGGTGTTTAAACATGAATCAATCAAGTCTGAGAAATGCTCAGTTTGAGGTAGCGCACCTTTTCTGAAGTAGTTTTTAAGGGTGCTCCTGTTACGTTTAGCCATCTTGTTGAGTTCCTTCTACACACTGTTCAGTGCCCTCTTCACCACCGATAATGAAGTTTCCCCCCACTTCTAATTCATTAATCCCTGTTTGTTTGGCTTTATGATCGATCTCTTCACTTATCAACTCGATGACTTGGTGGCCATAAGGCATCAGCAGGCACCAAGGCGAGCTAGGGGCTATATCTGTATTACTGTCTCGGTCTTCAATAGCATCTGCTGTTACGCTATCGGTCAGCTGAAAATAGGGCAGTGACTGCTGTGTCCGCTTGATAATGTGTAAAGCTGACACCTCAGTGACAAATTTAATATAACTAAGCTGGCGTATATAAGAGTCAATATCTTGGGTTATTAGCTGCCAACCAAAGCCACTATTATTGGCCGACTCACCCCAAGGGCAGAGAAAATCACAAATATCTTTGTTTAACTGTGTGATCATCTGGCCTGCATGCATACCCGGTACAAACTTAACTGCGCAGCGTACTTGCACACTCTCGTATACTGGCTCCCTGACATCTATTTTGACAAATTGGGACGCATGTAATGAGATAAATGTCTGTACCCGGTTAAGCAGGTTTTGACTGATATTAAAGTCATCACATAACTGGTGCTGACAGCCTATGACCTTGGGCCGGACGATTATTAAAACATGTCCGGGCTGCTTACCCTGTTTGTTAAAAATGCAGTTTGAAATGCATTTAACTCGATCAATTTCAGCAAACTCTTGCAGAATTAAATGCTCATAATCCCAGCAAGTCACCGCCCGATTCTTATGCCTAAGACGTTCGCTGACTCGCTGCTTAAACTCACGATCGTTCTCTTGATCCTTACCATCAAAATGAGTCCTAGCTTGTGTCACCTTCTCGAGTCCTGCCACCGGATGCAGCGTTTTCCATTTAGCAAGGCCTTGCTGAGCAATGCTCTGCAGCTCCCCTGAAAGCTGTCGTGTTGCTTTACCCGCATGTGTTGTTATCGATAAACAACGTCCATAGCTAGACAGTGACTGGTTTGCGCTTGCTCTTAGCCAAAACAAACCTTTGGGCATCACACTGTTTTCAACATTTATCCCTTCAGGCAAAACAAATGTCATGATCCCTGAAGTCGTTAAGCCAAATGTCGTGTCAGACAGTATTTGTCGTTTTGAGAAAGGTAACCAATTGTTATTAATCAGATAAAACCACTGAACATCGCTTTCCTCATCACTTGAATTAAGGCTGGCCTTTTCATCGAAATGAAAGAATAGAGTCAATATTCCAGTCAGTGTTAATGACTCAATACCAATAAACAAATTGCCGTCAAAAGCATATCGAGGAAACAAGTACTTAAGTTCAAGATCCTTATGTTTAGTGATGGGGTAGATTTGCTGGAAGCCAAAGGGGTGAATATGGGTCACACTATGCTGAGGAAGATTCTTTTTCTGATTTTGCGGATGAAGATGTATCACAGTATTAGCACGATAATTAACAGATAAGCGACTCAACGAGGGAGTATAGGGCAGGTTTGGTAATGGTTTGGGCTTTTTACTATGGGCATTGGCAACGAGAATATTAGTCAACAAGGTTGAATATTGTTGATGCCCGAAAGCAATATCGGGCTCAGAAAGCTGAAGCTTAATAAAGCCATTTCTACTTTTAAGATTATAGTCGAATGCTTGCTTTTTAAGATTCGCTCCAACGGGTTTAAACGCATTAGCAACATCCGATCTAATCACTTTAAAACTTTTTAACCTATTGGTTTCGGTGTTTTCATCAAAAAGTGTGATCGATTGCTGCGGATTAACTTTCAGCCAGCTACCATCTCTTAAGACCTCTAATTCCCCTTTAAACGTATCATTACAAAATGGGAAATCATAACCAGCATAGTAAGTTTTAAAACCATCGAGTTCAGAAGGTAAGTCACTCCAGTTAAGATTGATCTCCAACTCAACAATTTGCTTTTGTGCCATCTCTTCACTGCCTAAAACCAGATAGCTATATCGTGATGGCTGTGCACCAAAGGGAACAAATGTTTTCGCAGGATCTACCCTCCCATGATTGTTATAGGCCACCAGGTCAGTGATCCCTTTTACATCAACATCGATGTCGATAGCGCTTAAGATAAGACCGCGAAAAATAGAATAGGGAAAGAAGGTTGCCAGTGGCTTAATGCCGAACTGAATCATCCCCTCATCACAATGCCATTGATTGCCGTGAACCTCAGCGTTAATTGGGGTTATAGGGGGTAAGTCTGGTGTTAAGGTAATAATAAATTGAAAACCATATGCACCATGTTCATCACCATCCACCTTTTTACTCAGAGGTTGAATGCGATAGTTTTTAGACTGCAACCACCCCTCTTCAGTAGAAAGCTTAATATCAAACATCTTCTCATACAGTTCATAAAAAGTGCGTAGCTGATCTTGACTCAACAAGCGTAATAACCTTTTAAGCCCTGAGGTTTCAGTAAACTCTTGTGATTTAATGCTTATCTGTTGAATATCAGCTTTACTCAACCAAGCATTTCGTTGATGTCGCCCTATTCTATTAAGGGTATGCCGACTAAATAATCGCCCTAATAGTCGGTAAAAAAGTGCTTCATTTGGGGCCTCGACAAGCAGTGATAATAAGTAGTTTTTATGGATTAAACTCTGTTGTTCCTCGGCACAGAGAAACATCTCCACTTGCTGTCCTTCTGATAGGTTTATAAGCAAGTTGTCAGCCGTGTTTTCACCGTCGTATAAACTGGGCTCAGCCTCGAGTAAATGGGTAAAAATAGCCAAGATGCAATCTCGTTTTTCAGCATCTGAGTCGGCGGTATTTAACAGGTAAAGCGCGTGAGATGGAATGGGATGAGGTTCTGCCAATGCTATAGTTAAACTTAACTCTCTATGCCCCTCCCGTAAATTTAACACCGGCGCTGAGACGGCAAAACCTAACGCGGCTAGCGATGCACTCTTGCCACCAAATCGCCCATTAGCACCAAAAGTCGTAAAGTCACAATTCGCGTTATCTTCAAGCTTGAGTTGGTTTTGAGTCACCTGAGTCACATAGTGCAACTCGCTTTCAGGAGAAATAAGTGGGTCACGATGTAGATAAAGGTTGAATACAGACTTAACTTGAGCATCGCTAAGCGAGAGGTCATCATCTAAGTGGAAAATAACATCTTGCTGATTACTGTCTTTACCGTAGCTAAACTCTGTCCCCTTTCTGATCTGTACTGCCCGTCTAAGCCCTTTTGTCGGAGTAAACAGTAAATATGCTGATTCGGGCGAACTCGGGGCTGGCTCAAATTTTAATATCTTTCGATAATAGAGATCCAAATGTCGCATCGTAAAACGATTTAACTTTTGTTGGCTATGACGATATATCTTCAAAAACGCCATAAACAAACCCATCGATGGATCATGATCCGAACGATTCTCTAGCGCTAAGGTATAGACTCCGATCCCCATCTGTAGATACCGAACCACATTAATGACGTTAGAAAAGTTTTGTTGTAACAGCGGGAGCAGCTGGTTGGTGTCCATCCGAGCACTATTTGGCTGCCATTGAGAAACAATGTCTCCCCATATGGGATCAAACAGTCTTATCTTTTGCTCTGCCATCTGTTGTTGTTCTGGCGTTAAAAACGCTACAACCCCTTGCAACTGCTGTAAACATGGCTGTAATTTCTTATCTACTGCTGAAGATATCTTGAGGCAAAACTCAAAAGCGGCTTCACTGTCTGACAGCTTTAACTGCTGGTACCAGAGATTAATGTTTGAAAGCGAGGTTAGAATCGTGATGACAGCGGCTTGTGGGTCCTGTTTTAAATCCTCTTCAAACTCTATAGATATTCGATCACAATCCATGTTTTTCAACATGGCCATCATTGCCAACTCACTGGCACAAAACATGGGTTCCCATGTGCCCGCTTTATTATTTTGGTGATCATAAAAATGCAACTGAGAAGCCAGTTGTTTAGCAAACACTAACAGGGTTTCAAACGACATTTCGTCAACATTAAAATGCCCGGCAACCAGAGCATCAGGCAAGCGTAATGCCTGTTTGCTTTCAAGCAATAACCGCGTCATTTCATTCTCCATAATGAGTGACCAAACGACACTGAAGAAGATGATTTTTGCCACATTGCATCCTAGCAGATTTACAGATCAACTAAGGTTCCCTCCAAAATATAGAATGGATACACCATATTACGCCTTGCATTAGTCGTGATCACAGTGAAATTCAAGTCGATATCAAGGCGCCCTTCCATAGCATTGTCAGTACCTATTTCAATCAGCTCGACATTAATTCTGGGCTCAAAATAAAGCAGTGAACGGCTTATTAAGTGCATTAGCTTAGCGATTGTGGCCTGATTAATTTCCTCGAAAACCATTTTTTTGATACCACAGCCAAACAAAGGGTCCATCACTCGCTCTCCCGGTGAGGTAGACAAAATGATGTGTATGCTTTGTTCAATATCTTCTTCAGCAGAAACCATCTCAACCGATCTTTCTGCTGCCATAAACTGAGGTGGAAAGCACCATCCAGTGCCTAAAAATGATCGTTCTATGCTCATCATTACTCTCCCTTGCTCGCTATCCACCAATCATTACCGTCAATGCCCCCAGAACAATACTGCCTCCATGCACTGTGGTATCTCCCATTCTGGCAGCAGGTTTGCCACTGATCATCACAGTTGCCGACCCTTTTGCCACTGTGTCTGGCGGACCCACACACACACAGCTATCACCAACTACACTTGCGGGCAGTTTTTGTATCAATACCGTTGGGACGCCCGGCCCAATAACCGGACCACCGACATGAGGGATCGGCGGCAGTCCAGGTGTCACCATAGGGCAAACATGCATATCAGTGATCCTTGCTGCAGGTGGCATCTATGACTCCTTAATTAATCATCACCATGGCGCCTTTGATTGTGGTCTGCCCAGAAGCAGACAACTCTGCAGACGCACTCCCCTTTGCCACAAACCCAACTTGAGCGGTTTGGTTAATGTTTAAACCCGCCAGTTTTAAATCTGCATTTGAACTTAAGCTCATCTCTCCTACCGCGCTTAATGTCATCTTGCCCTTAGCAGTTATGTTGATATCTTTAGGGCTGTCTAACGTGATACCGCTGCTATTCAGCTCAAGCTTATTACTGTTCTGATCTTCTAGGACGATCGACTTGTCTTTATCACTGATCACCACCTTATTCTCACCTGGTGTGATGATAGTGATCACCTTATCTTCTTCATTAAACTCAATTTTCAGCTTACTCTTGGTGATGATAGCCTTAATGTTGTTTTCAGCAGTCAGATCGTAAGCAGGCTTTCGCTTGCTGCTATATAAGCTGCCTAATATCACAGGTTCACTGGGATTATTGTTGAAATAACCCAGCACCACTTCATCACCAATTTCCGGGATGAAAAAATTACCAATATCTTCAGATGCATAAAAGGTTGCGAGCCGCGCCCACACGCCTTCTGTAGATGCTTGCAATACTGGCACTTGCACCTGTATTCGATTTTGACCACTTGGATCACCGTCTAATTTCATTACCACACCAATCTGAAGTCCTTCAACAGCCGGTAATAATCCACTTGCGGGCGGTGCTGATATGTCCCGATGCTCACTAGACCAATGTGGCGACATACCAAATTCAATGTCTGTTAACCACTGTCCATCAACCAATTCATGGTGAACGCGGCTAACGTAGACCAGGCCGTTAAAACGACTCCCCACTCCCGCAATCTCAATCAAACTGCCGATTTTGGCTGTTGCACTGCCTTGAAACTTCATTGTTCCCTGAATGCGTGCAAGTGCTGACTTTATCTGCTGACCTTTGGCCCAAGCTTTTAAGGATGCAGAATCTAAAGTGTTAGAGGTTTGTAGACGGAAATTATCAATAGAAAGAGTGGCTGCGAGATCGCTACTGGATAGATCCCCCTGCTTATTTAAAGTTTGTGCCTCAACCTTCTCCTGCTGGACCTTTTGTGTGGCGGGATCCCAGCACACACCGCTAACTGAACTGAGCTGATATCTAGCATCGAGATCGGCCGAAAAATCAATAAGATCTTCTCCATAAGTTACCGTTAACTCACCAGTCCCTGTCACTTGGGGCTCACCGATGGTCAGCTTTCCAGCATCGACACAGATGACATAACCATTGGCTTCCGCCCTTGAGAGTACAAAGTCCCAGTCGGTACAATTAAATTGCACAAGTTCATTATATTGTGATGATGTAGCACTGACTGACTTCTCAAGCCCAGAGTAGTTACCGATAATCTCTTCGATGATCTGACTATCGGTTTTGCTCGTGTAATTTTCGCTGGTGCGTGCAATGGTCATGGCCACACACTTATCTTTGCACTCGATCACCAATGACGAGTCATTATTCATGCCAATAGAGATACCCATTCCAATCACTAAGCCACTAAAGATCAGGGTTTCACTGCTGGCATATCCCGCCTTTATTTCAATGCTGGTTCCAGGTTTAAAACAAGACTCAGTACTCAGTGGAAAATCTTTGCCTGGCATATCTCCATCGCTAACGATAATACGTGCCGAAGGAACTCGGTTCACTTCAGATATCACCTCTATCATCAACACATTAACGCTATCTTTTAACGCTGTTCCGTCAGCGGTAATACTGTATTTGATCACGCCATCGCTGTTGCTTAAAGGAGATGCTGCCATATACCTATGCCCCGTCGATTACAGTTAATTTAATGGAGGAAATAATAATTTAGTCCCAGGCTTGATGACCCTAAAGCTGTCTAAATTGTTGAACCTTGCAACTTGCATATAATAGGAGCCATCTTCATAGACTTGCTGACATAGCAAAGGCAGAGTGTCACCCGATTTAAATTCAATCACATGAGTCAAATCCGGAGAGGAGCGTTTTGACTGTAATGCCTCCTCTTTATTGGTCATAAAACCTGAAAATGCCAGGCTTACCTTTGCTCTTAGCGGTGTTCCATCCGGCTTAAAAAGTACATATTCCACTTTAAAACTGGTTAGGCGACACACGAAATAAAGGGTGCCCCAGATAACATTCACCACGTTGGGTTCATGCTTATTGCCTATGTAGTCATAGACAATTTTCTTAAGATCACTGACCTGCTTACTGACATCGATAGCCTTTGTGGTTTTAATTACCCCTGTGCCGTCAATAATCGTTGTAAAATCAATAGACTCAACATCATATCCAGCAAACTTTGTTTCACTAGCAGAAGTGCCTAACGCCTTGTTTTTATTATCATCATACTTAATGGTGTAATTATGATTAAAGTTTGAAGGATTCAACATCACCTCAAACTTGGTCGATCCATCTTCGGTCTCAATAGTGAGTTTTTTAGCCATGGTTCTCCCTAACGCTCGCGAGTTTCACTACGATTACGTTTGATCATCCCCAAACAACTTTTTAGCAATTGTTCTTTCTGCTGACGTAAATCAGATTCATCAACCAGCTCCAGCTGGTCACTTTTATCGCTGCTGACCACATGTGACTTAATCACTAGCTGCTTAACTTCTACTGACATAAATTACATCACCCTATTTGAATACTGATAACACAACTCAATCTCTTCAATTGCCACCTCATTCTTAGTCGAATGAAAACTGTCAACCTTCCAATTTACTGGGTAGGCTTGAAAGAAGTTCCAACTACGGATCACAGTGCCCTTTTCTCCTAAGAGATGAACCGATAGATCCTTAGGTTCGAGAGCTTGCTTAAAATCACCATCAAAAAATGTTTTACACCACTTAATCAAGAAGGAGTCCAGCTTAGTCAGACCTCGCTTCAGCGTTAAGTTACTGTGCTTTACCGATTTGGGTAGGTGATAAACAAAGCGATTTTCGCCCCCTTCTACATAATCCTCAGTCTCAATTTGAGAGCCTATACCGCCAATCTCCTGAAATGAGGTATCAGAGCCATTTTTAGCACCGTGAAATGCGACCTTAAAGTAGAACGCAGGTACAGGCCAAATGGCACTGTCTTGCTTTGAGCCATCAGACATAGCCTTCTCCTCATTACCTATTTTCAAAACGACCAGCACTCCATATCGATTTATTGATCGGGTGCTGGTTCAATCATGCTTACTTATTCGCTATTGCTAGCCCTTCATGAGCAAGCTCGATGGTTTCAACAGCAACTTCATTACCATCTGACTTAAGGTCTGTACCTGTGATCTTTGTTGGCCAAGCATTTGAAAGGGTCCAGACCATAGTCGGAGAACCTGTTTCATCTAATAGACTGATAGTTACAGCCGTACGTGCAACTGTGTTCATCTTGATCTTTGCGTACCAGTCATAGAATTTATTATCTTTAGCAAAAACCCCCTTCTTGAGAGTGACATTGCTTGACTTGACTATTCCCGGCATCTTGATGGTTGAAAAAACCTTATTATCACCAGCACGATACTCAATCACCTGGGCTTCAACATCTAGCCCGGATACCTCTTGAAAAGATGAAACCATCCCTTCACCTGCTCCACCTGCCCACTTAACTTCAAAATAAAACTTGGACATTGGCCATACATTGGCCGACTGTTTTGAACCGTCATCTGACATTGCGTTCTCCTTAACCTTTCATCTTTAATTGGAAGCTATTTACGGCGATTATGACTTCTGCATCTGTTGCTGGAAGGTGATTTCAATAAATTCAGCAGGGCGAGTCACGGCCACTAACACAGTGATTCTGAGTATCCCCTCTAAAATATCTTCACTCGTCATGGTACTTCCTAATCCAACACTGACATTGAACGCGTCGGCAGGAGATGCACCAGCCAAGCCTCCTCGCTTCCAAATGCCAGTTAGAAAGTTAGTGATCATGCTATCCATGGTGACCCATGTGTTGGCCGTATTGGGCTCAAATACATACGCTTTAGAAGCGAGACGAATCGACTCTTCCAGCATGATTAGCGTTCTTCTCACACTGACATAGCGCCAATCTAGGCTATTTCCATCTAAGGTTCTGGCGCCCCAAACTAAGGTGCCTTCACCAGTAAATGTGCGTATCGCATTGATAGATTTGCCTTGGGTGGTAACGTTGAGGTCTTCTTGCTCATCGTGGGAAATGTTCACTGCGGGGGAAATCACCGCGTTGAGACTGACATTAGCAGGGGCTTTCCATACACCACGTGCGTTATCGACCATGGTGTATATCCCCGCCATCGCAGATGAGGGAGGAAGCAGGTTCAATTTACCTTTGATATCTAACAGAATGTTGCCATACATCAGGCTCATTGATATCAGCGTTTTATGCAGCAGATTCTTTTGTGCATCTCCATCAACGCTAGCAATGGTATCGACCTCTGCTAGCATCTGATCTCTCTTTGCCGCTCTTAATTTATTACCTGGCGTGGCAAGATCATCATCACTCAATCCATCAAGGTCGGTAAAACCTGTAGCAACTTCTTGTTTTAACAGCTCTGTCAGTACATCAATGTTTGAAATATTTGCATAGCTGAGGTCACTATCCTGAACGATAGTGGTATTTAACCAAGGGTAGTAAGCGGCTGAATAATCAAGGTAGTTGATGCCTAATTTAGAGCGGAAGTTATCGATACAATCACCATCTGGATCTTGTCTATCTTTAAAGCCATTCCATACATCTAAGATAGTGACACGATTTCTCATGACTCCGCCGCAGTGGGCTAAAGCGGCTTGCTGAACACTTATGCAGTCATCTTCAGCTAACAACATCGCCTCAGGAATCACCACCATAGTGGGTTCCTGCTCCTTAATTAAAGGAGTTATACCAGCCGATAGTTTAGCGGCCTCAACATCATTATTGTACTTACCAACAGAGACGATATAACAAGGTCCACCACCATTTTGAAAAAACAACATCATGCTGAAATAGAGCAAATATTTAGTGTTAGATTGATCCGCGGTATACTCTTTTCCACCGATAATAAATGCCGCGTCTTCGGTTGAATCTTCTGCTTTTTCTGCGATCTCGAATTCTGGTATCGGTGCATCGCCATAATAACTGCGAAATTCGGCCATAGAAGTGATTCTCCACGGCTTGTTTAGTAAGCTTTTCCCACCATTTTCCGCCTTTTCGGTATAACCGATGAAGGCTGGCACAGCAGTGGCAACCTCAACCACCGAGTTTGGAAATGCATTTTTCTCAACAATATACACACCAGGTGTTTTCATCACGCCCATAATCTATTCCTTTAAAGTTAAAAATTGACAAAAATTTCAGAAACTTGCGTCAACTTAGTGTCTACAACCTCTTGGTACCCATGGTTAAAATGAGCCACTGGTAACCGCTTGATTAATACTCGGTGCCCATTGGTTCGCTTATCGATAAGTTGGAAATAACATTCACTAAATTCTTTTAATTTTATTTCTGCATTACTTCTAAACACAGTAATATTACGGCCATCACTCAACAGTTCATTGCTGATAAAGTTAAATTCTATGCCTTTATCCCGGTCACTAATCTCTAAGCTATTTTTTATATTATTGCCATGTAATCTATACTCCCAAAAAGAGCTTTTATTATTTATAGCAGCAAAGAAAACAACAAAACCTGAAGAGTCAACATCGTCAGCAGTGAGTGAATTTAACTCCTGTTCATTAAGTTTTATAGAGATGAACATAAATGCTTGAGAAGAAAAGCCTAGTGCTTCAAGTTCAAAATAAGCAGTAATTTTATCCTTTGAATAATAATCAGCATCGGATATCCAGTCCGAGCTATGCAGCTGATATTTATCAATACCATTAACCACATTATCACCTTGGTTCGGATCATGTTTCAGCCACAATAACCCTTTATCTTTCAATAAGGGGATAGAAGAGTAAGTACTCAAATAAGGAGTGCTACTCGTTATATAAAAATCAAATATTAAACCTTCATCTTCAATATAAAGTAGTAGTATGGGAATCTTTTCTGAATCACATAACACCAATAAACCACCTAAACATGGTTTAAATATGATGCCACTATTTTTAGCTTGAGCAAGAGTGGCTCGGCTTGGCTCTACATTAATGTCATTACAGAATCCTGACTGAAAAAAATCATGATGTATGACCACGGAAAACAGCACTCGAAACCCAGTCACAGTGGCTCACTCTCTGATTTTACAGATACGTTTACCGATGACGTCTTAGATACTCTGGAAATGACCGCCTTATTATCAATCGTTATCATTCTGACTTTATACAGAATTGAAGGTAAATATTTAGCCCCAAACATCCCCCACATGTTACTTAAGTCATGATTTTTAACATTTTCGATATCGAGAACGATTTTATCTATGTTTCTATCAAGGTCAGGCGAATTTTGATGATTAAACACAGGCTGTTGTTGAAAGTAGCCGACAACACTCGAGATGAATTTCAACGATTCATTGTAATTAGCGCCACTAAAATTGGCACAAACCATCAAGTATAAATTGAGATGTACTGGTTGATGCTGCGTAAAGTCACTGCCTACACCTGACGACATATAGTGAGTTTTTGCGGCCGTTTCACGCTCGATATTGGTCAAGAAAATAACCACACGGTTATTTACATTGGCAGATATTGCACCGTCATGGTCAACAAGATTAGACACAACGACTACATCTTCGACTAACTCAAACTTATTTTTAAGAAACTGATTTAACTTTAAAGATATATGATTCATGACAGAAAGTATCATTTCACTCCCCTAACCCTATAGCATAAACACAACCACAAGTTCTAATTTCAATAAATACTTTCGCCACAAAAAATAAATACACACAGTAATTATAAAGCTACGATAAGTGGCAAACGCAGAATAAAAAACTAGCACAAACACGTTTAAAAACAACATAGTCTATAAGTTTATCGACAAAATCATTTTTCCATCACCTTCCCATCATTAATTTGTAGACTTTATTACCACTCAATATAACCTTAAGACTTACACACCCTCCTGCTGTAAGTATTAACAGCGTAAAAAATGTGGTGATACCCGTTACATTAGGAACTAATAACGACAAAAATCATCGCCCCCCTTACCGATGTCGAACGCATAGGGTTTTTATTTAATATTTTTTACAATGAGATATGAAACTTTATAAAGGGAACATGATATGAGTCTTTAGGAGGAGTCTGAAGTGATTGAAGCAAACCAACTTAAGTATGATACGGACATTAATGTTCAAGCCTCGAATCTAAGAATTTTCCAACACTAACAACATTTTTATTTTTTCGTCAATGCTATTCCCAACGGTTCAAAATAGGCGATTAACGCATTGAAGATCTGCTGTCGATGCTCAAGATCTGGATAGCCACCAGCCGTTGCAAGTTGCGACTTCAAGGTCTCATAGACTAAATAAGGGTTACTGATCTCCGGATAGGACTCGATACAGGCTTCAAATGCCCGCGCCATCAACTCGGTGGGGGTAGATAAATACAGCCGCCCATATTGGTTATCTAACGCTACTGCTCGGTCGATATACTCATGACTGTCCAGGCCGTCATGGCTCAAAAAAGTCGTCGCAAATACCCGCTCGAGTCGTTGATTTAACGGATGCTTTATCGATGTGACATCGGCCAACCAACAACTGCTGGCGAAAGAGGCACCACGAGCACCTCTGTTGTTGGAAGGGAGCTTAAATGCTTTAGAGGCGATGTAATGATCATATGCATGCCAAAACTCATGGGCTAACGCCCCTGCTCCTGCATTTTTAGCCAGAGCCAGTTCACGACCCGCTGGCATATAATGAGCCTGGACGCCCTGCTGACCACCGCTGCCGAAGGCAAGGTTAAGTGTTTGCCTGAGCCCGATAGCAATCGGAGGCAGTTTCAATATAAAAGCCAAATCGGCTAAGGAGTCGAAGATAAGGTTAGCCGCCTTGTGCTTCTCCTCTTCCTCGACCCAGCTGCCTATACGTATATGATTCAGGCCGAAGGTCTCTTTGATATCGTGAAAGCTCACCTGTTCGTCGAAACGATAATCAGGGCCGACTCGCTTGTATGTTTTACGCTTTAGCACTCACTATTCCACTCGCTGCAATTAGCCACATTATACCTTATTAGTTTAAACCTCATATCAATTGATATGAGTGCTGCATTCTTTTTAGGTACGGCGTTCAGTAAACGTTCAGCCCCTGTAAGCTATTCTACCCATGAATTTTAAGACACTGATAATTAAGGTAGATACAGCGATGAGACTGGTAATTTTGTGGGCGGCAATACTTGTAATGAGCACAGTAATCGTAGCACTATCTGGGACTATTCACTGGCCTATGATGGGTACGATGTTTATGGCAATGACCATTGGATTAGTCATCATGGTCAACCTGGGAAAACTCGCCGATAAACACTTTGTCAGTTTCTGTTCCGGACTCGTCGGTAAGGCTAGAGCCGACTCTTAGCTTTTAGCTCTGAATCATTAAAGCTTCTCATTACTCGCCTTGCGCCACTGCAACGGCGAGCTTTTCATGGTATTTCTAAACGACTTAGAAAACGCACTGACATCAGCAAAACCAAGCACCTCAGACAACAAGGTGATGTCGATATTACTGGACTCAAGATGCCAACATGCGGTGCTAATGCGCACATCAATAAGCACCTGCTTAAATGTCAGTCCCCTATCCTTTAACCTTCTCTGCAGGGTGCGCTTATTCATGTTTAACAGCAAGGCGATATCCTCGATATTAGACTCTCTTATCCCCATGGTCTGTAATATCAAAGTTTTGACTTTTCTCTCGATATCATCGCCAAACTGATCGATAAGTGACTTGAGATACATCTCAATCAGATGTTTATCCTCTTGAGAGATAAGTTGGATATCTTGCGATAGATAGGCGCTATCTAAGATTAGCCGATCATTTTCCTGATTAAAAACCACCTGGCACTCGAAGTATTTCCGGTAAACCGCATTGTCTGAGATAGGCGCGTGAGCAAACTCCAATCGCTCAACCTTAGTCTGGCTGCCGATAAGCGCCTTAATCAGGCGTAAGCAGACACCGAAGGACAACTCCTTATATTGCTTAGCATGGCTTATGTCTTGAAAGACCTGATAGCGCTCTATCAGTGCGGTCTGATTAATCTCCCTGACCATCCAATATTCACCATGGCTGTGCACCGCCATGTATCTTTGAGCATTGGCCAATGCCTCCCTTACCGTTTGACTGCTCAGCATCAGCATGCCCACAGGGCCTAACACTTCGACGCCCTGCATAGCGGCCAACCTCAAACCGAAATCCTTACAGTCGAGTTGCTCGGCGGCTAGCTCGAGTAAGTTGATCATGCCAGCGAAGGCGATCAGAGTATCTGGATTGCTAAAATCATCTCTAGTTAAGCCACACCGAGACAAGAGGTCTGAGCTGTCGCCTCCCAGCTCAGAAACCAGAGCATCGAAGCCGGACAAGGAGCCACTGCGGATCAGATAGTGTTGTTTCATAACTGGCTTTCTCTATTCAAAGTATCTACTCAAAGGATCGGCTCAAAATGTCGGTGGTTAAATAGTGACTAATTTGTCACCAAATGACAAGAATGAAATTTAGACAAGCCTTAACCTAATTGAATCGATTCGATAACAATAATTAATAACATCGGAGTTACGCATGTCAGCATACGATACGATTATCAAGGGTGGCCGATATTTTGATGGAACCGGCGCATCATCTTCTATTCAAAATATCGCAATCAAACAAGGCAAGATAGCCCTAGTCTCTAGCTCGCCAATAGACGAGACAGGTTGTGAGCACATCATAGATGCCCGTGAAAAATGGGTTATGCCAGGTTTCATCGATACCCACACCCATTATGATGCCGAGCTGATCGTCAGCCCCAGCCTCTCGGAGTCGGTTCGTCACGGCGTGACCACAGTCTTGGTGGGTAGCTGCTCATTGAGCATGATCTGCAGCGAATATGAAGACGCCTCCGATATATTCACCCGAGTCGAAACCGTGCCCCGTGAGAAGGTCCTGCCAATTCTCAAGAAGCACAAGACCTGGAATACACCTAAGCAATGGGTCGAATACATCAAGACCCATCCCCTGGGACCGAACGTCGTCAGCATGCTGGGCCACAGCGACATGCGCGTAGGCGTGATGGGCTTGAGCCGCTCCACAGATATTCGCGTCGTCCCCACCGAAGCCGAGATGATAAAGATGGAAAGCCTGCTGCAGGAATCTTTAGAGATAGGTTTTCTCGGTCTATCCACCATGTGCTTAAAGTGGGACAAGCTAGATGGCAACCGCGAGTGGTCCAAGAGCCTGCCCAGCACCTATTCGAAATGGAAAGAGGTCTCCCGCCTCAACAAATTAGTGCGCAAGTACGACCGAGTGCATCAAGGCGCACCTAATGCCGCCGCCATCTTGCAAATAAATCAGTACATGCGTGAGTGTGTGGGTATCTTCCAAAAGCGCCTCAAGACCACCTTAATCAGCCGCATGGATCTCAAGGGCAGCGTCTATCTGAGCAAGATCACTAACCTGGCCGCCCGCGTCACCAACTTCTTCAACGGCGATTTTCGCTGGCAGGTTCTACCCACCCCGTTCACCGTGTATGCCGACGGCATAGATGTAGTGTTTTTCGAGGAGTTCGGTGCCGGCGAGCTAGCGCTGGATCTGAAAGATAAGATAGAGCGTAACAAGCTGCTGCAAGATGAGACATATCGCCGTGATTTCAGAAAGTTTTATGGTGAGAAACTCAGCCCAAGAGTGTGGCAGAGAGACTTCGGTGATGCCATTATCCTCGCCTGCCCCGACGAGTCCATCGTAGGTAAAAACTTCGCCGAAGTGGCTAAGCACAGAAGCATACATGTGGTGGATCTCTTCCTGGATCTGGTGGTGCAATACGGCACCGACCTGCGCTGGTACACCACAGTCGCCAACCACAGAAAGCACGTGCTGAAGAAGATGGTCAAAGATAAAAAATCCCTTATCACCTTCAGCGATGCCGGGGCGCATATTCGTAATATGGCCTTCTATAACTTGCCACTTCGCATGCTCAAGCTCGTGAGCGAGTCCATAGACGAAGGCGATGCCATGATGACGATGGAGAAAGCCGTCTGGCGTATGACAGGGGATCAGGCTGAGTGGTTCAGCATAGATGCGGGCAGGATCCAGCAAGGGGATCGCGCCGATGTCGTCATCATCAACCCTGAAGAGTTTAAGCAAAACCTCGAGCAAGTCAGCTGGGCTGAGATGGAAAACTTCGATCTGCAACGTCTGGTCAACCGCAATCCAGGTCTAGTTGAGCAGGTATTTATCAACGGCAAGCTTGCCTTCGAGAATGACGAAATAGTCCCAGAACTAGGCAAGAAAATGGGCTACGGCACCTATATACCGGCCCATTAGCAATCGACTTTAAATGGACATAATAATGATAAAAATAATCAACAGACTCTTAGCTAGCCTAGCCCTGCTCAACTGCGGACTCGTGTTCGCGGCCGAGCAGCCCAACATAGTCGTTATCTTCGGTGACGATATCGGCTATGGCAATATCTCCGCCTACAACAACGGCATGCTGGGCTACCAGACACCAAATATCGACAGCATAGCCAATGAGGGCGCCCTACTGACCTCTTACTATGCCGAGCAGTCCTGCACCGCCGGGCGCTCGGTGTTTATCACAGGGCAGATGCCGGTACGAACCGGCCTGAGTAAGGTCGGTCTTCCCGGCGCTCCACAAGGCATTCAGCCCCAAGACATCACCATGGCTCAGGCCCTGAAAGATCTCGGCTATGCCACCGGCCAATTTGGTAAGAACCATCTGGGAGACAGAGATACCATGTTGCCAACAGAGCATGGCTTCGATGAGTTTCTCGGCAACCTCTATCATCTTAACGCCGAGGAGGAGCCCGAGAATCCGGATTACCCCAAGAGTGCGGCTTTTAAACAGCGCTTCGGTCCCAGAGGTGTCATCAAGTCCACCGCCGATACCAGCCATGAGAGCTCTGGGCTGCTGTCATCTAAACAAGGGGCACGCGTCGAAGACACTGGCGCCTTGACCAGTAAGCGCATGGAGACCATAGACGATGAAACCTTAGACGCTGCCAATGATTTTATGACGCGAAAAGTCGCCGAAGACAAACCCTTCTTCCTCTGGTACAACACCACCCGCATGCACAACTATACCCATGTGAGTAAGGAGCATTCCGGCGTCACAGGATTAGGCGATTATGCCGACGGCATGGTGGAACATGATAATCACATAGGAAACCTACTGGATAAGCTTAAGCAGCTGGATATCGATGACAATACTATCGTCATCTACACCACAGATAATGGCCCGATGAATGCCACCTGGCCCGACGCGGCCACCAGCCCTTTTCGCGGCGAGAAAGCCACTGCATGGGAAGGCGGATTCCGGGTACCCGCGCTGATAAAATGGCCTGACCATATAAAGCCTGGCTCTAAGTTCAACGGCATCATCTCGTCGGCTGACTGGTTTCCCACATTAGTCAGTATCGCGGGTAACAATAAGATCAAAAAAGAGCTATTAACCGGATATAAATCCAGTAATGGCAAGAGTTATCGCAACCATCTGGATGGTTATAATCAGGTGGATTATCTGACGAAACAATCAGATAAGAGTGCCCGTAATTCATTCTTCTATTGGTCTGATGACGGCGAGTTGCTGGCGATGCGCGACGGTCGTTGGAAGTTTCATTTCAAAATACAGGAGAACAAGGGCATAGCGGTGTGGACCCAGGCACAAACGACGCTGCGGGTGCCTAAATTGTTCGACTTGGCGGTCGATCCCTATGAGAAAGGCGACCAGGGCTTTGGTTATGATAACTGGTGGTACAAGCGCGCCTTTCTGGTGATACCGGCACAAATAAAGGTGAAACAGATGATGGCCAGCTTCAAAGATTTTCCACCTCGTCAGGTCGTCGGCAGCTTTACCGTAGATATCGACATGGAAGACATCCTCAAGGTATCCAAGCAAGGGAAGCAGTAGTTAAGCAAGCTCATAAGCCTAAGCGAAAACAAGCAGTGGTCCGCAGTCGCCCGATTGCGCCACTGTTTGTTTCAAGTCGAGCGCATCTCAACTGTAAATAACGGTCAAAATATGGCATAATATTGCGCAGAAAAAAGCTAGTAAATGCTTGTCGTAACGCTTAGGAACCCCATAATGACGCAGATCACCCTACTTACTCCCGATGATTGGCACCTTCACTTCCGTGATGGTGATATGTTGCAAGAAACTGTCCCGGCTACCGCCAGACTTTTCCAACGTGCTATCGTCATGCCAAACCTGCTACCACCGGTAACAGATGCCAAGATGGTCAATGCCTACCGTGAGCGCATTTTGGCGGCGCGTCCACAAGGTTCAAGCTTCGAACCTCTGATGACACTTTTCCTGACTAACGACACCACTAAGCAAGACATCATAGATGCAAAAGCGGCTGGCGTTGTGGCGGCTAAGCTGTACCCAGCAGGCGCGACCACTAACTCAGATGCTGCGGTAAAGGCACTCGATAGCCTCTTCCCTATCTTCGAAAAAATGGCTGAAATTGGCATGTTGCTGCTGGTTCACGGTGAAGTAACCGAATCACATATCGATATCTTCGACCGTGAAGCGATATTTATCGAGCGTAACCTGACTCGCATCGTCGATGCTTTCCCAAGCCTTAAAGTGGTGTTCGAGCATATCACCACTAAAGAAGCCGCCGAGTTTGTTGCAAGCGCCTCTGACTATGTAGCCGCAACCATCACGCCACAGCACTTACTGCTAAACCGTAACGACCTGTTAGTCGGCGGCATACGCCCACATAACTTCTGTCTGCCTGTGCTTAAGCGCAACATTCATCAACAAGCATTGCGCGCAGCAGTGGCTACTGGTTCTAGCAAATTTTTCTTAGGCACAGATTCTGCGCCACACGAGAAGCATCGCAAAGAATCGGCTTGTGGTTGCGCCGGTTGTTACAGCGCCTGGAGTGCACTCGAGCTTTACGCTCAGGTATTTGATGACCTAGGCGTTATTGACAAACTTGAAGGTTTTGCCAGTACTCACGGCCCGGACTTCTACGGTCTACCGAGAAACACCAGCACAGTAACACTGGTAAAAGAGACCTGGACGGTACCGAGCGAGATAATCCTACCAAATGGCAACCCAATCGTGCCTTTCTTCGCTGGCGAAGAAGTGAATTGGAAAGTGAAGGGATAAAGCAGTCCTGAGCTAGCTAAAAAGTTGCGAGTTCAAGATAGGGCTAAAAAAGCTACGAGCAGCGAGTTAAAGCTCGTAGCCTTCCTTACTTCTCGTGATTCCAGCCAACAAGTATGCCGGAATGACAGAAAGAAGCTGGATTCCGGCCAACAAGCACGCCGGAATGACAGAAATAACTCGAGCCTCGTACCTTCTAACCCCCCAACCTTCCTTCAACAACTTAAGTTAATTCTATTCCTGCCATCGGCTTTGGCGCGGTAAAGTGCTGTGTCTGCTGCGCATAACAGGGCTGTGCCTGTTCTGAACTGACCATCGACTTCAGCTGCGATTCCCTGACTCACACTCACTGTGACACTATCATCTAGGCCTAAGTCAGTATATTTAAGGCTATTGATTTCTAACTGAATATACTCGGCCATCGACTGAGCTTGCTTGGCATCAAAACCTGGAAGAATTAGCGCAAACTCCTCGCCGCCATATCTTGCTGCGACACATTCATCCGATGGCAGTGAGTGAGCAATCACATTAGCTATCCTCTGCAGGCAGTGATCCCCCTGAATATGGCCATACTTGTCGTTGAACAGCTTGAAATGATCGATATCTATGATCACCACGCTGATAGGTTTGGCTGATGTTGTGCAAGCTTGCCACTGAGATCGCAAGGAAGCATCGAATACTCTTCGGTTCGCCAGTTTGGTCAGGCAATCTGTCGATGCCCATTGATAGAGCTGTTGGTATTCGGATTTATGCTTGGTCAGGTCTCGTATCACTATGGCAAAAATCGGCGAACTCAATGATAAATAACTGATTGAGAACTCCACATCCAAACTACCACCTTCCGCTAATATCAGCGATGCTTCAATAGGCGCGTGTTCAAGCTGACACTGGCTGACAAGTTGCTCTTCCAACATCTGCTGATAGCGTGTCTTTTGCGGTTCTCTTAAATACTCTTGCCAGGTTTTACCAATAATGTTCTCAGGCTCCCCAAGCCTATCACTCGCCCCCAGCTTTCCACCAGATAGCAGTTCAATAGCCTTAGCGTTAATCATCTGAATTGTGCCACTGGCATCAACCACCAACACGGCTTCCATCAACTGCTGAACTAATAAATTGAGTACGCTGCGATAACAATCATCAAATAAAATATCATCGTCTGGAATACTGAAAGGTGTCGCTGCTATTTGTGTAGCTATAGGTGTTGGTGTAGATGCAGGTTCTGGTTCTGGCATAAGTGCAGATTCTGGCGCCGAAGCCTTAACAGCAGTTCGCATCGCAGCCAATGAAAACTCATCCAGAGGCATAGTCAATTGCTGAGCCATCTCGGCATTTTCCCTTTGAGTATTTAACCTAGCCTTTCTCATCATCGCGTGAAACTCATCAGCCGGAGATAAGCCTTTCTCCGCACACGATACTTGCCTATTGTCTTCATAGGGCTTGGGAGGGAGTGTTAACATTAGAGTATCCTTAACAGAATTTACTAACCTGACGCTTCAAATGCGTCTAACTGCTGAATACTCTACCTAATTAATGTGTTTAGAACCTTTCGGTAACCTTCTACTTTAATGCGTTGTTTTACAACAAAGTTCACCACATCCCCAAGAGCTTTTTTTAGCCGTCCCCAGGAAGATACAAGCGCCTCCCTTAATAGAGCCACCCATAATAAATCAACAATTAATCTAGTTAGTTAATAATTTTCGTCGTTCGATTGATGAATAAATTCAGAGCCAGATTTTCGATACATTCTTATAGCTAAAATGCAGATTAATGCTCGTTCTACATGGAAATGATGAATTTTAGGCAGGACTAGATAGCCAAGGAGTTGGTTGCTCGGTTTGATGATATCAAAAGATTAACTATCAGCTTACCTGAAGGTACTGACAACAATGTGAGAAATGTCGTCGCCGTTTTTCAAGGTGGTCACAATAGCTGGTGAGCTCTTGCAGTGTACCCACTGGACCATGAAATAGTTTCCCAAAGTCAGTAGTGATTTTTATCCAGTTATCACTAGAAATATTTAGCCTAGTTAAGACCTTAGAAGTATTTTCAGAAATAGCACCTCGTTTATCATCACGAATTATCCTGCCAGTTTCATCGACTAATTCAAGATAGTCTTTGAGTAAAAAGTAAACGCCTTTAGGCTGGTTTAGACGCTCATTTCCAATAAAAGGCAGCAGTTTGTCAGGTTGCTTGCCCTTTAAAGCAGCTTTTACACGCAATTTAAGACTGGTGTAGTCTGAGTCTTCCGGCGTTTTAGCCATTTTGGCTCGAATAGGATTAAGATCAACATAGGCCATACAGGCTAAAACAGCGGTTTCATCAAGCAAAGCCTGACTTTTAAAGCGTCCCTCCCAAAACCTCCCAGTACACTTATCTTCTTTGTTAGCCATTCGTGCGATAGGCTCATTGAGGCAGCGCATAAACCAAGATATATCACTTAAACGACTGCGATATAGGGCTATTGAATGCTTTAAGCTATTAATTTCAAAACTTTCAACCACTTCACCTTTAGCAAACTTTTGAGTAATTTCTGTCCCATTGAATATTTGATGCCAATGCTCAACGACGTCTCTGTCTGTCCAGTTATTAGACTCATAAATATCAACACTAAGAACAAGGTGCAGGTGATTAGACATCACTGCATAGGCTGCTACATCGATTGCAAACACACTGGCTAATGTCAGCAGTTGTGATTCAACCCAATCACGCCTGTGATCATAGTTTTTTCCAGTAAACTTATCATCGCCCATCAACATGGCGCGCCGACAAACACGCGAGCAGCAGTGATACCAGGATGTGTCTTCAATACTGACTTGAGTTCTTCTTGGACGAGGCATAACAGTCCTCCTACTTTAACCAATAACTAAAGCTTAGTAGGAGAGCAAATGTTTAGCCATTTCGAATGGGTGGCTCTATTTATTCGGTTAGCTTACAACTTAGTTTTATCGAAGCTAACTTTTTGAACACCTGTATAAGCAAATTCGATGCTATTGATAAACGCTGGCAGGTCATCACCCAACATATCCAGCGCCGATGGCTGGCTCAATATGGTTTGTAAGTCTTCAGCAGATTTGATTGGTGCAAATGCAGCATCAATTTGCTGTTACGTCGCAGCTGGGCAGCTTGTGTTAAAAGTGGCGCGCTGATGAGTAGCAGGCTGGCTAAAAACGCATACGAAAGTTTTTCGGAGGATTTCACAGTAGTTCCTTTTTAAGTGATTGATTAATTCCTTTTGCCATAACCTAAAGGTTAACGCCGTAGCGCGTCAACAAGCTAAACATATAATTTACAAATAATTCAAACCACCATAACAGCTTAAAACTGCAACAGTAACGACTACGAAAAGTGAAATTAGAAGAGCTTAATGCAAAGAATCTGATACAGGGTCAGAATAAGCTCTTCCCTGAAGGAAGAGCTTATTTATACTTTAATAAAACTTTATGATGTAGGTCTATTTTTAACTTGTGGGTCTTGGCTTTTAAATACTTCGCCATCACTATTGGTAAGTAACAAACACATACCTATGTCACCTTCATTTTTATTAGAATCTTTTACCGATAACTGATAACCAGCATCTTTTACTTTAAAAGACGTTATATCGCTAACAATACTGCCCGGGCTTTGATCGTTATAGGGAAACACCACACCGGCAAGGACTAATCCTAAGCTTTGTTCTCTATTCAACAAGTAGTAAATTTTACTATCTGACGCGGTAACTGTGACCGTTTCAGGATTAAAATGAAACACTGGATTAGTTGGTGTACCACTAACCGTAACATCAACAGTTAATTTTTTATTTGTCATTTTTTCACATCCTTTGTTATTGAAAGTTGTTGAACAATACCTTGCTCGGTTAATAAGGCTGTTAGCTGGGCATTAGAAATTAATTTACCTTGACAGCGTAAACTATCAGCGTAGGGAGCGATAAATTTGGGATCTTTATCTAACTTCTGGAATTGACTTAGTTGCCGACTAGCTAGTCTGCAACTGCTCGCCATTTGTCTTGTGTCGCCCATTAGCTGATACAGTTTGGCTTCTGCTAAATATGTCATTGCCTGCAACCATTCTATTTCACTGTTATTTATGTCTTGGGTTATTAGCTCATTGTTTAGTTGTTTGGCTTGTTGTAAGTAACGTTTTCCTTGTGATATCTGTTGACGGTCAAAATAATACTCAGCTAGTATTCGTTTGTATTTAGCGCGGAGTATTCTCGAATACTGATCATCAGTAAACATTTTTGAAGATGTTGAAAGCTCTGAAATAATTTGTTCAGTTGTTATGCTGAATTCTACTTCCTCTATTGATGCCATTTGTAAAAGGTGTAGCTTTAAGAAGAACAAATGTTGATGCCAAATCTGATTATTAGTATCTGTAGTAATTAATGCTGTAAACAGTTGGTGAGCTTTTAAGGCACTATCCGTGGCTAGTTGCATTTGACCTTTATACTTATATTGACTCGATATACTGTGATAACTCAACGCCAAGTTCTCAGCTAAATTCGCATTGGCTTGCAGTGCTTCATCTAGATTTTCTATATCAGCCTGAATAGCTTTATGCCTTTCAATACTAAGGTTAATATGTCCTTGGGATAAAGCAGCACTAGCTAGCCATGAATGGGTATCGGCAATATCTGCCAATAGCATCATGTCTTTCGGTGAAGAATTAGCCGCAAGCAACTTAAGCTGCAAAGATTCATTGAAATAGCCTTCGGCTTCATTAAATTGATGCAATTTCATCGACAATGAACCAATGGAGTTTGTTGCATAGGACAGTTCAATCAAAGCTTCAGGATCTGTCGGTGCCAACTGATACATAGTTTGGCTGTAACTCAGATACAGTTTATACCAAGGCCGTACCGCGGCCCAATCCCCCCTGTCATAATCAAGTTGACCTAGCCAAAAGGCATTCGCTCCTGCGGTTTTTAGTAACTCGAGGTTCTCTGGCTGTTCCGTTAACAAGGTTTCGAGTTTAGTTTTAGCCGCCAGCAAACCTGCGTTAGCTTCTTCTAGCTTGCCGCGAGAATAGGCTACTTCACCGATGGCTTCTAATGTTTGGGCGTGTTGAAAACGGGCTTCGAAACTGTAATTACTGGCATCATGGGTATTCGATTCGTCGCTGAAATATTCCAGCGCCTTGTTACTGATGCCATCGAGTAGATCCATACGGCCGATGCCGCGCAGCTTGTCGGCAAAATCCCCTACCATAAATCCAAGCAGGTTCTCTGCGGCGAGGCGCTTGTCTAATGCCCGCTGCTCGGCCTCGATACTGCGAAAGCTCATCAACACAGATAGCATGGTGAGGGCAACAAGTACTCCCGAAGTCAGTCGGCGACGCCAAAGACGAGCATTGACACGCTTTACCGATGCCGAAATAAGCGCCTGCTCTGCGGGTTCCAAAGTAAATAGTGGATTATGTGAAAGGAGTATTGCTTCCTGTAGCGGCTTACCTTTTGAAAGCAGGTAAGCCTGGGTTTTCGACTCGGTTAACCAGCGGCGAGCCTGATTGAGTAAGCGACTCTTAATGCCTAAGCTTTCGCTGTGGGCTTCTATCCATTTGGTCGCTCTGGGCCAACGTCTGAGCAGGGCTTCGTGGGCGATACTGAAACAGGCTTCATCATTTTGCAGGTGGGAGACAAATAGACGGTTATCCACCATGGCTTTAACCAGGTTTGTTTCAGCTTCCGAGCTTAGCTGTGACCAGCGCGCCGTGCGGCTGGTAATGGATATATCATCCTCTTTAAGTGTGACTAACAGTGACAAAATCTTAGGCACCGCCGCTGTTTCAGCCTCTGTCAGACTAGTGAGTACCTCTTCGGCATTTTTACCAATAGCACCCTCTAGCCCGCCTAAACTTTGATACTCAGAGACTAACAACTGGTCTGTGTCATCTCTGTTTAGATAAAGTGCCTGCAAGGTATATTGCAGCATAGGCAAGGCATCGGGGTTGGACGCGGCATCGGCGCAGAGCATCTCATCGAGCGGCACTGCGGTTTCACCGTCTAGCTGCCAGGTTAAATTTGCCGCTACGGCAGGCAAGCGGATCATCTGCAGTAGTTCCTGGCGAGTAGGTGGAGACAAATCGAAATGTGCCCCCCGGGACTTACCTGACATCAGGTTAGGGTATTGCACTAGGTCTGGGTAAAAATCGTTACGGCAAGCAGATAAAATAAGAATATGACCGGACTGTGCCAGGAACTCGATAACATCGAAAAATTCTTGTCTCTGCTCATCGCTAAACTGAGGCGAGGACAGTAAAACTTCTAACCGGTCAATAAACAGGGCAAAAAATGCATGCTGAGACTTATGACCTTTTAACGCCGACTTGCAGCACTGAATCGCCTTTTCTGGGGCTTCAGTGAGCGTATTTGCCAGTTGTTCAGCACTGTAACCATCGAATACAGGTTTATCCTGATACTCCCAATCCAGCATGGCGCTAGCCAGATCCACTAATGGCGGATTATCGACCACATCGGCCAAGTCGATATAACTATACGAGATCACCTCAATGCCATTGTATCCCTTGGAGGACATCAAGTTAGGCATCACGCCGGCATTGATTAAGGAGGTTTTACCACTGCCACTGGGGCCTAATATCAAACAGAAGGCGCGGCCATATTTAACTTGCAGGGTGATACGGTTAAGCAAGGTTGAAACTTGCTCACTGCGACCGAAGAACACATCGGCATGGTCGGCGCTATAAGCTTGTAAACCCGGAAATGGCGAACCAGACTGCCATTGTTGCGACTGCGCCGCTTCTGAGTGACCTTTAGGGAAACTTATCTTGGCTAAGGTGCGATAGCCACGCTTACGAATGGTTTCGATATATTGGGGTGAGGTAGCGCTATCGCCCAGGGCGCGACGCAGTTGATTGATGACCTTATGTAAGGGATTGTCACCCATAAACATATCGGGCCAACAATGGCTGACTATCTCTTCGGTGCTGACCACATCACCATCACGTTCACATAAGAGTGACAGCACATCCATCGCCTTAGGCTCAAGTTGTTTAACTTGGCTACCTAAGCGCAGGGAGTTGGAGCCGGGCTCAACCTGCCAGTCACCAAAGTAAAATGTGCTAAAACTCATTCTTCTTTCTTCCAATCAAGAGAACATAAGCTAACTTATTTCTGTGAGCCTTGTTCGCTTGTTCACACTGTTATAGCAGAACAGCAGTATTCAGTGTCGGCTCTCGGCAGTCAGAATCAAAATAACAAAAAATTTACATTAGTGCATAACTTATCAGGACGGGAGAAAAATGCTACTTTTTTACTACGACTTTAGGTGTGTATTGTTTTAAGAATCAAAAATTAAGCGGATATAAAGATTGTGTCGATTGCATAGCTCTTGAGGCGGTACTAGGCAATCACATCAAGTTTAAGAAAAGAGAGAAAGTCTTAGACCCGTTAAAGCAGGTCTAAGACTTTGTATTAATTGTTACCACGAATGCTTGTGACTAGGGCTTGTGGCTAGGGGCTCTTTCTAAGCCCTATTGCCGCAACAAGCAACTTAAGCAAAGATAAAGCTGTAGAGGTAACCTGCGCTAATCGCCATGCCCAATATCACAGCCAGAAAGGCGGCAATCATCTCGTTCTTGAATATCGACTTAAGCAGAATCACTTCGGTCAAACTCGCGCCAGCACTACCGATAATCAATGCCATCACAGAGCCTAGAGCCATGCCTTTCTGCACCAATGCGGCGCTTAAAGGGATCACAGCTTCGGCGCGAATATAGAGCGGAATACCGATAATCGCAGCGACAGGAATCGCGTACCACATGCCCTCACCCGCATACTTAGCAATCAGTTCAGTCGGGATAAAACCATAGATGAAAGAACCTAGTGTGATACCCAGTAGCAAGTAAGGCAGTACCTGCTTAAAGTCCTTCCAGGTCGAGCGCCAGATCCGCATCCAACGACTCTCTGCTTTTGCTATTTGTCCTGCACTTTCTGTATTTCCGGCATTAGCACTTTCAGTTCCACATGATGAACTCGTGCCACATGAAGAGACCACACTTGCCGCCTCACTTATTGTAGCCGCTCCGCAACCACTGGCTTCCATGGCTAATACAGGAGCCGATTGAGCTGCTACTCCGCAAGCTTTCACAGGCTCAACAGCAGACTGTTTCTCGGCAGCACTGTTTTTAGAGTCGCCGCAGGATGTGCCACAGCTTGATGCTTCTGCCGCTTCATAGGCTTCGGGTCGCACATAACGTTCAAAACCTAATTTTTCCAACACAAAACCTGCCGTAACAGCAACCACTAGCGCCACAGTAAAGTAGAACACAGCCACTTTAATGCCGAAGGTCACTACAAACAGGCCGATAATAATCGGGTTTAACAGTGGGCTCGAGAAGAGGAACACCATCATGGGGCCAAAACCCGCTCTGGCTCTAAGCAGCCCCTTCAAAAACGGGATGGTCGAGCATGAGCAGAATGGTGTGATAGCGCCCAAGAGTGCGGCAATCACGTAGCCTTTACCGTTACGTGAACTCAATATCGATTGGATCTTCTCAGGGGTAATAAACTCCTGCAGTACACCAACCAAGTAACTGATCACCAGAAACAGGATAATTAGTTCGGTTGCCAAGAAGGCGAACATGTTTGCGGCCTCTCGGGCCATGGCTAAAATTTCAGGACTCATAATAATTTCCACAATACTTAAAATATGAAATCGTTTTGAAATTTTCGAAGTTATCGACACTCATGTTCAGCATCTGCTTTGAAAAAAACATTTCGAAGAATATAGAAATAATATACTTATAGAAAACCATGTCAACTATATTTCTAGAATATTCGAAATAAATTTATGAATACCGGATTTTAGAAGTGAAACCTAGCGCTAATCAAGCACTAACGCTGAACCAAAAAATATGATGCTTATGGCTTTTGAATCGACGCTTGTTGACTAGGCTGTTTTTTGGCCAGTTACTTTTGAGTAGACAGCTTTTAGGTAGACGGCTCTTGAGTCGAAAGCTGAGGCGCACACTCTTCTTCGATGCAACATTCATCCTGCAAAAAACCGATAACGCCTTCGAGCTTAGTGAATTCAGCAACACAGAATAACGTCCGCCCTTCCCGCCTTTGTGACAGTAAGCCTGCAGAAACCAAACTGGAAATATGATGGGAGAGTGTTGAGCCAGGGATCTGCAGCTGTTCCTGCAAGCTACCTACTGCTACGCCTTGAAATCCGGCACGCACCACACGCTTAAAAATGGTTAAGCGCGTTGTATGGCCTAACTCTTTAAGTGCCTTGGCAACGACTTCGATATCCATCATGTTTCTACTCTCCCAAACCTAACCGAATTTAAATCAAACTACAATATTTCGATTTTAGCAGAAATATCAATTACAAAACAAGACTAGCGCTAATAGTGACTGATATGAAAAAGCCCACTTATTTCAAAGCGGGCTTTATTGAATTTAACGGCTAGCCTTCGCTACTAGCAACAAGTCGCCTTGGAAGAGTCATCCTTACAGCAAGCGTCATCTTTGTGGCTAGTACAATGGCAGGTGCAGTCATCCGAATCACAACTTTCACATACGCAGGTACATTTGCACTCATCGGACTTACTGGTACAGTTGCACTTTCCGTCACCACAGGCCTCATCTGGCTTACAGTTACAGTTACTGTTACTAGTGCAGGTACAATCACACTGACTATCAGCACAACACTGAGCATCAGAAGTGCTACAGCAAGTATTTTCAGTTTCATTCGCCGAGATACAACAAGGTTGAGTTTTATCGCTCATACATTCTCCGGGTAAAATAGTCGGTGCAAAAGGCACCTTTTATGACTCATATACCTGAAAAGACGAATACCCTAAAAAAAGGATGCAAGAAATTTTAACTATTTAAGAGAAAATTATAAAACTTAGATACTGCCCATCATGCTACTAGCACTGAGACTAGCACTTACCGCAGCGATTTTTAGGCGGAAGAAAGTCATCAACTTTCCCTTTAGCGTTGACCACTGGAGCACAACAGCTAACTAAGCTAGTAGCCAAGAGCTCCCTCCCTCTTAAAACACGGGATTTGACTGCAGACAGACTCAAATTAAGTCGTTCGGCTACGGCCTTTTGCTTCATTCCTTCAATATCGCTGAGCAGGAGCACATCTCGATACCTCTCATCTAACGCCATCACCATAGGTTTCATACAGACACTCATTTCTGAAAATGCACTTTCTTCCTTTGAATCAGCAACAAGATCTTGAGGCAATTCATCATTAGGACGGCGGGTTCGGTAATAATCTATGATGGTATTTTTAGTGACTTGATAGAGCCATGCAATGGGGGAGTCTGGCGCATCGTTCTGCTGCAATAATTTAACGAAAACCGCACTAAGAATATCTTGCGCATCCTCTTTATGACTGACTTTCCGGCCGATAAATGCCAGTAACTCACTCTGGTATTGCGAAAATGCTTTCGCCGCAACTTGCTGCATAAAAACTCCTAACGACAACTGAGGCTCAGTGCTTAGACGAACGAGACTCTTAGTTTAAACTAACGACAATTTTAAGTTAGACGAACGATAATTGAAAAGGATGCAAATCTTTTATAAAAAGTTTTTTATAAAAGCCCTAAAAAAACACTAATCATCACTAACCTTCTTAAAGTTAACCCGTTTACGAATTGAGCCTACTATCTTGAGCATACCTTCTTGAACATAGCTGCTTGAAAATACCCATGTCGTCACGAAAACGTGGGTTCTTGCTGCCAGACTCAGTATAATCAGCATTATAACGTTAATGTAATGACAAAGTTGAGAACGAGATGGCAAGAACCGCTGCTGCACTGCACATATTAGTCAAACATAAAGAGCAAGCCGAAGACATTATCAAGCAATTGAAAAAAGGCGTTAAATTCGATGTGTTAGCCAAGAAACACTCGTCTTGTCCATCGGGCAAGAAAGGCGGTAGTTTAGGCGAATTCAAGAAAGGTCAGATGGTGCCGCCATTCGATAAGGCCTGTTTTACCGGTGAGATTTTAACGCCTCAATTAGTCAAAACCAAGTTCGGCTGGCATGTGATTAAGGTTTTATACCGAACTTAATGAAACTAGGTAAACAGATAAAGGTCAGATGGATTTATACCTGCCATTCGTTAAGGCCTGTTTTACCGGTGAGCTTATAACGCCTCAATTAGTCAAAACCCTCTTAATGAAGAGATGGAGCTGGCATGTGATTAAGGTTTTATACCGAACTTAATGAAACTAGGTAAACAGATAAAGGTCAGATGGATTTATACCTGCCATTCGTTAAGGCCTGTTTTACCGGTGAGCTTATAACGCCTCAATTAGTCAAAACCCTCTTAATGAAGAGATGGAGCTGGCATGTGATTAAGGTTTTATACCGAACTTAATGAAACTAGGTAAACAGATAAAGGTCAGATGGATTTATACCTGCCATTCGTTAAGGCCTGTTTTACCGGTGAGCTTATAACGCCTCAATTAGTCAAAACCCTCTTAATGAAGAGATGGGGCTGGCATGTGATTAAAGTTTTATACCGAACTTAAAAGAGAGAAGGTCGCTGCGCGACTGCGAGAACGACCTTAGGTCTGCGAGTCAGTGACTTTGTCACCACGAGTACGGCCTCCGAGAACAAGCTTTGCTCTTTCCTCGCAGCCAACGTGTTGGCGTTCTCGAAGGGAACTTGTTCCCGTTCTCGCAACTCGAACTCAAAGCGTAGCGCTCTGCCTTTATCTCGCCAGCTCCAATAGCAAGCGCAATAAAGGCTCTGGCTTATCTAAGCTGGCATCATGACCGCAATCATCCAGGTAAATAGCTTTGCTCTGATAAAAATGGGCTAAAGCTTCACCACAACTGGGGTGAGCCAGCCTGTCTCGATTGGCTACTATTACATTCACAGGGACACTCTCAGGACCATTTACCAGACTATTTACAGGAGCATTCGCAGGGAGAGAGTCAATAACAGGGGCATCAAACGAGGCACATGCGACTAACTGCCTCAAGCCATTGAATAGAGAAGTATGACCTTGTTGTCGATAATGACTCCAGTCTTGTATCAACTTAATATCATCGCCCCTGCATTCACTGGTGAGCTGGATAACTGTCGCCTCGAGTAAGCTGACACCTGGAAGTTCTCCGTTGAGCCAGCGTCTGCCTGTCCCCCAGGCTGATTTGACCAAAGAGCTTAGCTGAAAACGGCGGTACCAAGGCGATAGATTGGCGGCACTACTGTTGATAAACACCACTCGTTGCACTCGGTTTGGTTTATGTTTTGCCATTTCCAGCGCCAACATACCGCCCATAGAAAGCCCTACCAGACAGACAGGCTCGAGCACTTCCCTTGTCGCCCCCTCGCTTAACACCTCATCAATCTGCGCCCAGACATAGTCGGCATAGGCTGAGATACTCAAGGGACTGTTAATCTCAACCAAGGTACCATTGCCTGGCAAGTCTGGCGTGATAACCCGGACTCCGGCCGCCGCGAGCCGTTGAGCAAATCCATACCAGTGACGGCGGTCTCGCATCAAGCCCCTGAGTAGTACGAATGTCATGGACCTCCCCTATAAAAAAATCTGATAAGCCGTTTACATCAAACAGCTTTACTTAAACCAGAAACGTTCTGCATCGTGGGTCAGCAGCGCAAGTTGTGCTGGCGATACCCGCTCCAATACTTGCCCATAGGCCGAGTCCAAAAGAAATTGCATCAAGATAAAATGACGGCGCAATATCCTCTGGTGTCTGTGGGGCTTCTGCGGATTGAAGTACCCCGAGAAGCTCAATACCTGCCGGGGATTCTTTCGCAGCCAGGCCCAGGAGCCCATCTCTAATGTTAGGGGAATAAAGGGAGCCGTTCCTTTGTTATTCACCACTAAATAGTCCCAGATATCGCCATGGGTGCGATAAAAATGACTCTGAGGCGCGAGCCGATAGTGACCATGATGGGAATAACCCGTCTCAAATAGCCGCTTAAGATGATAGATATACCCCATGCCTTCGAATGGCTTAGCGGTATGGGCGTAGGGAAACCAGATATGATCATTCAGGCCAAAACCCGAGTGAGCATCGAGGCAGAGCAAGCTGGTACTCTCGAGCTGCAAGTGCTTCACATACTTTACCAAAGCTGAGGTCTCCGCCTCCATCTCACCCGAGCCTCGATACCAGGGCAGCTTCTGGGACAGGGTTTGCCCACCCAGCATAAAAGTCACCTTGCCACTCGCCTCTATGGGAGCATTGCGCATCAAGTCGACGTTATTGCCGTTGCCGCGACTGCCGCGCAGAAATCCCACCGGATTAACCACAGGCACAAAGGCTAAACGTATCTCTTTGAGCAAGGCTTGCAGGTGAGTATCCCAAGGTAAACGATTGAGTAGACTGGCGAGAAAAGCCAACACCACCTGAGCGCCGATCCGCTCGACGCCGTGTACCCCGCCGACAAATAGCACTGTAGGGCAAGGTTTGTCTTGCTGACCCAGTTCAATGGCCGTAATGGCAAGGGGCTCACCACGATAGCTAAGATCGGCCAAAGATTGATGACGAAAGCTATCTTGATGTTGCGCCACCAGGCGTTTGAGGGTATCTATCTCGAAAGCATGTTCGAATGAAAACTTTGCCATTAGTCAGTTAAGTGGTGACAGATGATGAAACCAGACTAGCCATAGAATGAGACAAGAGGATGACAAATCCCCGCTTTCGCTATCCCTGCGATCACGGATACATGCCTCCAGGTACAAAAAGGGCGGCACACAGTGCCGCCCTAGTTCTTCAAATTAAACCGTTAAATCAAGACCCGGTCTCAGCCTCTGATTTTACAGGCTTACACTTCTGGTGCACTAAGATGAGTGCAATCAGAGATACGGCGCCTACGGCGATACCCGCAGGCTGACTGAACGACTGAGGTAAGCCCAGTCCTATGCCAGCGGTCATAATGTAAGACACGGTCACACTGGTTCCACCAATCGCAGGCAGGCTCACTATCCAATGGAAAGCGCCTCTGTCGAATAGGTACTTAGTGGCTAGCCAGAGCACACTGGTCGACAGCAGCATGTTCGAGAAGGCAAAGTAGCGCCAGATAAGCGTGAAATCAATCTTAGTCATAAAGTAGGCAATGACCAGAATAGGCACGGCAACCAAGAGACGATTACGAATGTTTTGAGGGATTCTGAAGGCATCGATTATGGTCAATCGCAGAGATCTAAACGCCGTATCCCCGGAAGTGATCGGGAAAACTGCCACAGCGATAATAGCCATTATGCCACCAGCAACACCAAGGTAAGTGGTCGCTACTTGGTTAACCACCATTCCCGGACCGCCTAGATCCAGTATTGATTTAAGCTCCACGTAACCGCCCGGAAACGCTGCGATACCCGCCAGCGCCCATACACAAGCAACAATGCCTTCACACATCATGGCGCCATAGTAGACTGGACGGACATATTTTTCATTGGTCAGACAGCGGGCCATTATCGGCGCCTGAGTCGAGTGGAAACCACTGATAGCACCACAAGTAATGGTCACAAATAGCAACGGCCAAACCGGCAATCCATCAGGATTAGGTTCCAAGAGATCATTGTTATAATGGCTATGATCGAAGTAGGCGAAGATGTCTCCCACCTCAGGTAGCTGAGGGGCACTAATCAATAACGCCACACCGATAGACACAGTCATGACTATCATCAAGAGACCAAATATCGGGTAAAGCTTAGTGATGATCTTATCGATAGGCAGCATGGTTGCCAGGAAATAATAGGCCAGAATAACCAATACCCAGAAGGTGTTGTTCGCGAGAATAGTCCCCTTGAAGTAATCTAAGTTACTCAATAATCCCGCGGGGCTCATGATGAACACCACGCCGACGAAGAACAGCAACATGGCGGTAAAGATAAGCATCACGCCTTTAGCGTACACATTGAAATAGCGTCCGGCTATTTCGGGAAGACTCTTACCATCCTCTTTGATACTGAGCACACCGGAGAAATAATCATGGACCGCGCCGCCTATGATGTTACCTAAAACGATCCACACCAGAGCAATTGGACCATAAATGGCACCTAAGATGGGGCCGAAAATCGGGCCGACACCGGCAATATTGAGAAACTGAATTAAGAAGGCTTTCACCGGATGAACTTCGACATAGTCGACTCCATCGGCAAAGCGAGTTTGTGGGGTCTTCGCATTCTTGTCGATTCCCGCCTGACGTTCTACAAACGGACTGTAGAACTTATAAGCGAGTACCAACAAGGTAATGCAGATAATGAATATAAGCATTTTTTATCATCCATACTTTTATAGGGTACATTTACGGTTACGAGTGTCTGCCAGTTGAGACATCAGGTCAAGTAACAATATGTTATACCAAGGTCTAACTTGATCAGGCTCAAAGCTTGATGTAGCGGGGGTTGGAGGACTCGGACAGAAAATTGGAGAGGCCCATTAATTGGTATGAACCTCAGTCCTTTAGCTTACATTATTTATATCTACTTGCTGCCTTTATACTAGCTTATCGTCCTACATTTCCTTATTGCGTCAGCGAAGATATGTTGGCAAGGGCACGATTAAATCTGCTTTCTACGGCCGGAGATTTGTCGAACTGCTCGAATCCCCTAGCCATAACGCCATCTAACCGAGAGAGTCGGTCATCCAGTGACGGGTGGGTCTTAAACATCATGGCCATGCCTGCATCGTCTGGATTTATCATCTGCAACGAGTGCAGCACGGCGGGTAAACCATAAGGATCATAGCCGGCTCTCGCCGCCAATACCACGCCCATGGCATCGGATTCAAACTCATCTTCCTTATCTAAGCCTCGAATATATATCTCGGTGCCAGCGGTAACGAGTTTAAGGGACTGAGTATCTTCCTCTTTGGCCGTTAACACCACACTGGTGATATCTGTCAATGCGCTCATGCCACTGGCTTTCTTCAACGCATTCAGATGATGTCGGCGCAGCACATGAGATATCTCATGACCGAGCACACCCGCTAATTCGGCCTCATTGTTGAGTCTAAGCAACAAACCTTTAGTGATCACCACATAGCCACCGGGAGCGGCGAAAGCATTGATACTCATGTCATCCATTACGGCAAAGCTCCAGGGTAAATTAGGCCGCTCCGAATGCATGCTCACCCAGCGACCGACTTTATTGACATAGCTCTGTACCTCTTGGTCAGGCAACAAGGGAGCCACGCCGAGCAAGTTAGTCACTATCTCTTGACCCAAAATAATCTCGCCGGTTTCATCAAGCTCGGTCAATGCATCTGAGGTATGACCTATGGCGGAAAGACTTTTACCAATGTCGATATTATTAATCACTAAGCCCTGAGTCGAGCAGGCACTACAAATGACAGAAGCCATAAGCAATATGAAAGTTAACCTTGATGTTCTCATGACTTACCTCCAACAAGGTTATCGGAAATGGTCTCGGCGCTAACAGCTAAATCTTTCGCTGAACCTTCTACTGAAGCCGTCACATAATCTCGCTGCTGTTCATTGAGATTCTCCTCTCTGGCAAAAGATTGCGCATCCGTTCCCGATACAGCGAAAGACTGCATGGTCTTAAATGCGTAGGGGTTAGGACTCGGTTCGGAAAACTTATTCTCGTCGAGCCCACGAGAGGCCGTGGTGACAGTGCTGCCACTGCTTCCCGTGGTCACTAGATTAAATACCTGCTTGGTACCGGCAAACGAGTCCGATGTCTGCAGCGACTGTAGGTCATAACGCACACTGAACATCTTCACCCAGCCAGTGAGTGCTTCGGCCTGAATTTCCAACCAACTGGACTTCCTTGACAGCACATCGACAGAGAGTGCCTCGGCCAACATCTTAAGCGTGGCGGCATCGCTAAAAGGTTTAGCTTTTAGCTCAGTATCACGCACTAAGCTGGCTTTATCCCGACTCGTTATCTCTTGGCTAGCCAGCTTTTGACTGAAGGTGACGCTGGTCATCGCCATCAAGGGCAATACCAGCCAGAATGATATTCGTTTTTGCTTCATTAAAGATCGTTTCATTAAACTCTCTCCCTATTTACAGGGCCTTCCAAATCAGAAATATTTACAGCCTCTGTTGGTGCAAACAGCTCGACATCTTTTGCCCGGCCTTTAACTTTATAAAAGCCGAATGGTTCGAAGTCAAAACGCTCGCCACAAAGTGTCTTAGTGTCACTCGACACCAAGATTCTAGAGACCCCCTTGGTCAATCCTTCGATCCTACTGGCCAAATTAACCGTATCGCCAATGGCGGTATATTCCTTACGTTGATCTGAGCCAATAAGGCCGACAACAGCCGGGCCTGAGTGTATGCCAATGCCAACATCGAAATCGGCATCCTGTTCACCCAACTCTTGTTTAAACTGCTGTAGCACCTCAGCCATTTCAAGGGCTGCTTTAACGGCGTTAACCGCATGTTGATGATCATCTAACGGTGCCCCCCAAAATGCCATGATGCAGTCGCCGATGAACTTGTCCAATGAGCCTCCATGTTTGAAAACGACCGCCACTTGCAAGGTAAAGTAACGGTTCAATAGACTCACCACCTCCTGGGGCGAACGATTCTCAGACAAGCTGGTAAAGCCACGAATATCGGAGAAAAGTACCGAGATCTCCCGACTCTCTCCCTCACGACTCAGCCCCTCACTGGACACCAGTTCTTTCACTACCAAAGGATTAACGAAGCGACTGAAAAGCCTGATCGCCTTCATTCTTGATTGACGCTCAATCAGATACTCTCGTAGCGCCAAAGAGAAGTAATACAACCACACCAACACCAGCGGCGTGAGCAAATGCAGCAAGAGTAACTGACTCAAAAATAGATAGCTGACGAGTAAGCCCAATACACTCGCCCCCAGCAGTGATACCCCCACTGAGATGGCATTGATTCTAAGCAAGAAGCAGACATACACAGAGACAATCGAGCCCAGAGAGATAAGCAGATAACTCCACATTGGAAGAAGAGTCATATAGCGCCCATTTTTCAGGTTATCTATGGCGGTGGCGAGAATGTCTAAGCCGGAATACAGGCTATCTATGGGCGTAACCCGAATATCATGCAGCGCTGAGGCGTCGGCGCCTATGATGACAATTTTCCCCGCTAACTCGGTTGGATCTCGCAGCGGTGTCTCTCGGTTAAAATCATCATAGAGATCGGCATAGGAAAATCGTCGATAGGGATTCTTAGCGCCGCCCCATGACAGAACGATATGCTCAACTTCAGGTACTTGATAGCCGAGTGCACTCACCACCTTTGCCGGAAGCGAAGGCATCAACCAACCGTAAAGATTCTGATAAACATCATACTTGCGCCCCACGCCATCGATGTCGTTGAGAAAGTTAACTGTGCCCAGACGCCAATACTGAGTGGCTACCGCAAGAGGAGGCATGAGGGCGGCTCTCGCATTGGGTAGTGAAAACTCAGTTTTAATCAATCCAAGCTTATCGGCAATCTGTGACAATTTGGGGCCGTTTTTATCTTGCTCAGAGGATAGCCTTATCAGGGGGAAGAAGATGTTTTCCTTACCCGCTAATGCCTGATTGAACATGGCATCACTTTCGACTCGATAGAGATCCCGTTCGACGAAAGAGAGATCGAATACTATGGCCTCAGGACCTTGCTTACTGATCCCCTCTATCATTTCACCATGCACAGAGCGTGGCCAGAACCAGCTGCCAACCTTATCTTCCATACGAGCCAGACTGGCATCATCGATATTGACTATCACGACATCGGGATCTGGCTGCGTACTCCTCGCATGTATCTTGACTAAAAAATCCGAGAGTCCGAACTCCAATGGGCGTAGCGTCTGCAACCAGCTCATCTCGATACAAACCAAGAGCAAGACAAAAACTGTGAACACATTGAGGAAGTTACCGCTCTGCTTCATCACTCTCACTTATTACCTAAGTTAAGTAACCAGGGATCTTAGATTCATCCACCTCATCAACCTGCACACCATCCATATATTCATTGGCATATTGCAGATACACTTTTTTATCCACAAAAATACGGAACAAGTCCGGGTCTATATGGCCATTGAGGCTAAACTTGCCGAGAATAAATAAGGACTCAGATAAAGTTTTCCCTGTCTTATAGGGCCTGTCCTTCGCCGTTAAGGCTTCAAAGATATCGGCTATTGCCATGATTCTCGCCTGTACCGACATGTCCTCGCCGCGCAGGCCTCTAGGGTAACCTTTACCGTCCATGCGCTCATGATGTCCGCCAGCATATTCTGGAATATCCTGTAGGTGTGTTGGCCAAGGCAGAGCTTCCAACATGCGTATGGTGACCGAAATATGGTTATTGATAATTTTACGCTCATCTCCCGTCAGGGTGCCGCCGCGGATCTGCAGGTTTTCGACCTCATCTTCTGTCAGCAAAGCCTGTGTTCCCCCCTTATAATCGACCCAAGTCCCACAGGCTATCGACATGACACGCTCAAGATCTTCATCTTTCATGCGCTCACAACCTATGTTGGCATGAGCTAAAAAATCGCGATCACTTCTCAGAGACTCCAGCTCATGGTGTAACTCCTGAGTGAGTTGTGATGACATACTGTCTTGGGCAAGCCGCTTTAAATAGCGGATCTCGGCATCACGTCCCATAATTTCGAAACGCGCATCGATCAAGTCAATACGATCGAAGATGGTCTGTAATTTGGTCGCTTTTTCGATGACATGCACAGGGGTGGTGATCTTGCCGCAGTCATGCAACATTCCCGCTAACCAGAGCTCGTACCTTTCATTTTCTGACATGGAAAAATCTTTCAGCGGCCCCTCCTCCATGTTTTGTACGGCATCGGCCAACATCATGGTTAACTTAGGGACTTGCTGACAATGCCTGCCTGTATTGGCGGATTTTTCATCTATGCCTATGTTGATTAAATTCACCAGAGACTCGAGAAGCTCTTCTAGCTGTAAGATGAGTTCCTGATTGGTAATAGCGATAGCGGCCTGAGAAGATAGCGCCTCAATAAACAGTTGATCCGTTGTTGAAAATGCTTGAATTTGGCCGGAGGGATCAGCCATCGAGTTGACCAACTGCAGCACACCAACCAATTCTGAATTATGATCCAGCATGGGGACGGCCAACAGAGACTGGCAATGATAATCATAAACTTCATCGAATCTGCGCATCCCAGAGAAGTTAAAGATTGGCGTATCATAAACATGCTCAATATTAACCGATTCTTTGCGATTGGCGGCATAGGCAACAACGGCCTCCAAATTCGGTTCACCATTGTCGAGAGACAGGGGAATCGACCTCATCTTATCCGATTTCTCCCGACTGCCGCCAAAGTGCAGATCCAAAGAGGCATTAATAAGGATATCGAATTCAAGAAATTTTTTATCCGAACTGACACGATACAAGGTACCGCCATCGGCATTGGTGATCGTTCGCGCCGTATGTAAAATTCTCTCCAACAAGAACTTAATATTCTTGATGTCGTTGAGCGCGATACTTAAAGTCGTAAGATGTTGTAACCTTTCTTCAATTTGTTTATTACTAAGTTCAGACATGTTGAAAACCACATAAAATAAGAGACTCGGAAGTAAAACCTGACCCTATATCAACGCACTTTTCTTATTCCCCACCTTACTCATATAGTCGCAAAGCCAGTCGCAGTCAAACTCCTGGGCCCTGGAAACCAATGAAATGAGCACTCTATTGTTAGCCAATATGTTAAGTAGGAATAATCAGGGGAAATGAATAAAAAAACGGATAGAAAAATGAATGATAAAGTGAAGAGCTAAGCTTCAAAGTCCAGAGGAAAAGAGGCTTAGCTTACACTCAAAACAGAGAATTGAATCTCACAAGCAGCAGGGAGATGAGATGACCCGCTACGGATTATAAAACCAGATGACCAGCATTAACCAGTTGCGCCTTTAGCGCTTCATTAGACTTTTCTAGCATGGTGTTATCGGCTTGCATATCGTCTAATTCGGCTTGAAGGCTTAAGAGCTTGCTTATTGTTGCGTTTTTCTCTTTTATCACCTTCTCTTCTCTCTCTTTAGAAGTCGCCAACTTAGTTTTAAGTTCACTGATCATGGTCATCAGTCTTTTTATATCTTCAGTTTTAGCTAAGCCTTGATCGCTACCGGCATAAGTCTCTGTCGATTTACCCTCTTCCATCAAGTCATCGGCTTTTTGCTTCAGAAAATGATAGCCAATCCTCACTCCGAAGAAGAGGCAAGTGAGAAAGAACACCAGAATATAATGATTACCGGCAACGGAGGCTAGCGCCGCATTGCCTCTTGCCAAAAAGTCGCCGTTGCTAGTGAAGAAAGTAGTGATTAATTGGTTGTGCCAGAATAGCCAGATCAAGACATAGGTGAGCAAGAATCTAGGAGCTATTTTTTGATTCTCATTAAAAACCAACACTGATTTTATTATTTTGGTAGACATAAAAATTCCTTTTTTTGAATAATGCCAGCTTTAAACATCCCTTTCAAGAAGACTTAATTAACAATTACTTGCAAGACGTTACTTAGCTCAATTTTAAATCAATGGACATAAAAATAGCCAAAATAAGCACAAGCTCATATAGTATGAAATCTAGATAAAATACCAAAAGGAAATGGCATGCAACTCTATATCGGCAATAAAAATTACTCTAGTTGGTCACTACGAGCTTGGTTGATGGCGGCTAAATCCGGTGTAGATTTCGAAGAAGTCATGCTAAAACTCGATACTCCCAGCTTCTATCAACAACTAAAGGGGATATCACCGACTTTAAGAGTGCCAACCTTAGTTGATGGCGATATCACAGTTTGGGACTCATTAGCCATCTGTGAATATCTCAATGATACTTATCTGGCGGGTGAGGCATGGCCCAGTGAGCCTAAGCAAAAAGCCAAGGCTCGTTCGATAGCCAATGAGATGCATTCTGGCTTTAACGCCCTACGTAATGAGCTACCGATGAATATCCGTGCCACACGCTGTCTTCAGCTTAGTGACGCGGCAAAAAAAGACCTTAAACGTATCGATGAAATTTGGTCACAACAGATGCATGAATATGATACAGCCGATACCGGTGGCTGGTTATTCGGTACCTGGTCAATCGCCGACATGATGTTCGCCCCGGTAGTCATGCGTTTTCGTACCTATGGCATCATAGTCTCTGACGCCTCACGCCGATATATGGCCCATGTTGCAGAGTGCCCGACAATGCAGCGCTGGATAGCCGACGCCTTAAAAGAAACTGATATTGTCGATGCCGACGAAGCGGGCGTTGAGCTTTGACTTATACCTATTTAAACAAATAAACTAAACGATGAATGAGGCCATACATCGGCCTCATTGTTAAGCATAAATAACCAAGGTTAGCCCGTAGCCAATCAACCCCATTAGCAAGATTCCAAACCGCTTCCCTTCAAATACGCCCAATCTGAGCTAATCTTAACTAGCAGTTTCATCAAGCTTAAAAATGAAATAAGTAACCACTGATTCATCATAGGTCACTGATTTATGAATAAAACCTTCCGCGCGTTATGTGTTTTTATTTTCTTAGTACTTTTATCAGCTAACAGCTTATCAGACTCAGGTATTACCTATACCCAAGGTGAAATCAATCCTAGGTGGGATGGCTGGCAAGAATCACACTCGGGCACGGCTTATCGCCTCGCATATGTCCACAATTTTGAGATGGATGATAACTTTTTAACCAAACACAATATCGACTTTAATCTGGAATTTGCCTACCATCACTGGCAAGACTTTCTTTATTCAGATAAGAACGGTGGCTCGGTCACTCCCATACTCAAATACCAGCTCCATTTCGACCAGCTCACTCTTTTCTTGGAAGCTGGCATAGGTGTCACTTACATCAACAGCCAATTTTATGCAGACAGAGACATGGGCTCTAAATGGCAATTCGAAGACAAGTTAGGTGTCGGCGTCATCTTGTTCAAACATCACCAAATTGGCTTTTCTTTTATCCATTACTCCAATGCTAACTTCTCCAATACCAACGATGGTCTAAACGCCATCGGCTTTAACTATGGCTACTTCTGGTAAGCATCAGTTATTGAAGCAGTGGCTAATAAATTATTAGTCATTGAAACATTAGTCTTTAAAATAGGTCTTGTCCGAGTAGTCATAGAGCCATTGCGGGCGATAGACCACCAGCAAGGTGACAGACATACCGTTGAGTAAAGCCTCAGGGAAACCAAGCAAGGGGATCAGTAAGAGGTAGTTATCACTGAGAAAGGCCCAGTCATAGTCAGTGGTCAACCAGAGCCAAGTCGCCCAAGATATGATATGAAACACGATTGACAAGAAAGCATTGATGAATGCGCCGCAGAAGATGTAAACCAGAAAGTGATGGGGCAGATATTTAAATATCTGGCTATAAACCGTAAAACATAAGAACAGAGGCAAAGCGATAGCAAGCAGGCCATATATGCCAAATTCGAACGGTTGCTTAAATATGAAGGTAGAAAAAAATAACACAGGTAATATCGCAATCACAGTCGCCATACGCCAGCCATACATCAACATCAGCACCACAAGCCCGAGAAAATGCACATGTATACCTTGAACTAGGCTGGCATTAATCAGCCATAAACTATTAAGCGCAATTGCGGCGATCAATACCTGGGTTTGCTTCTGTTTATCTTTTACCAGGACTTTGAATTCATCTGTGGGCCAGATTAGCCAAAGCCAAAATAGTAGCCCAGCTATCGACAATAATTGCCCCTGGCTATAACTCCAGTCAATCTCGCTAATTCGTTGTATCAAAAAGTCCTTCATTGACACGCCCATCCTTAATTCCTATAGGTATAAGAAGTCAATTATCTAGCGGCGTAGAGTTAACTCACTGCTAGCTAATGCAAATATATGCTATCTGAGTTTTTATACCTATAAATATTAAATCAATGTTTGAAAGCTAAACGCTCGATTCAGCTCATATTCAACTCATTTTGTTATTATTCAGCCTGATATTGTCTTTAGTGAGCAGGTGTGAGTAACGAATGGAAACATTTTTAGTGGTTTTTTTGATGATGTATTTCGGCGAGCACAAGCTCAACAAGGAAGAGATCATGCTCGAACCTGAAGCGGCGCAGATTGAACAAGTTCAAGCTGCCAATTGAGATAGATCTAACACCTCACCCAACAAGCAGCAGCGATGACTCTAGTGAGTCATCATTTCGATCATGACTAACCTTAGGTTACTTACCCCAAGGATTAGAAGAGTCTTGAGAAGGTGCTGGTCTATCCGTTTTAGACCGCCTATTTTGCGCGTAACCATCTTGAGCCTTTGGCTTATCCTTGCCATAGCGAGGACGCCCTTGCCCCTCGTTACGCTTCATATCCTCATAATCAGCAGTCGCTTTGGCTCGCATCTCGGCAATAAGCTCGATAGTTAACTCTTCAGGCTTACGGGGCACGATACCATCGGCAAAACCACGCTCACGTGGCTTAAGCTCGAATTGTGCAGAGCTTCCCTTTGGCATACGCTTGAAGCGATAAAGATAGAAACTCTCTACCCGCTCCCTCGCCCACTCAGTCTTCTTAAGAAACTTAAGGCATGCCGCCATATTAGGATTAATATTGAAACACTCTAAACGCAGGGAGGCGTATAAAATCTTCCAATCGTAAAACGCCACCAACTCGGTGAGCATAGTTTCTAAGCCTAAGCCATGTAATGGGTTGTTCTGTTGCTGTTCAATCATGGGTATCCAACTTACGCAATTTGGGTGTCTAGGCTCTAACTACTCACTCAGAGCGGCCGATATTGATATCAAGAGCCATTCAATAGCCTAATAATAACAAGAAACTCAGTCAAACACGTATAACTAATACCAATTCCATTAAATTTATGATCAATTCAGGGCTTTAAATTCAAGGCGCATTGTTGCGGAAATGGTTATTCCCTTTTGAGGCAATGCAACGCAGAAGTGGAAGTCCTGAGAAGCTCACGTAGTACGGCTGATGTTTAAAGCAAAGGGAAAAACACTTTATGCTGCGTAAGTGGCTCTCGATATACGACTGCATGGATGCTGGAGGTAGAGCAACGCAGGAGCTTGTTGCCGAGAATAACTATTAGCTTCAATCCACTTACTTGCCTACAGCGTTTTTAATTCCCGCTGAATGATCACTTACTTAATGGAACTGGTATAAATGGCTTTCTTGCCATTACTTTGTTGTCATTAGGACATTCTTCGCACTTTATTTGCTGATCGCCAGATATGAACCCGCTGCGATCATGATGCTGCCGGCACCTTGATTGAGTCGCTTATGGGCAAGTGGTGTCTTTAAGGTTTTAGCCAATTTAGCCGCACCAAATGCAATGAGCATCAGACCACTAATCAAGGCTGAACATGAAAGCACTGAAACAAGCACTATATCTTGAGTCTTCAACACAGTGAGATCGATGAACGTTGGCAAGAAAGAGATATAGAACAGAATCACTTTAGGATTAGAGGTTGAAATTAAAAAGCCCTGCACGAAACTCGCCATTGAACGACTCTCTTTCAACTCCTTTGCTTGGCTACTAACCTCGTCGCTAAGCTGTGGCAAAGCTTTAAACATTTTATAGCCTAAATAGATTAAGTAAGCTGCACCGAGATAGCGAATAACAACAAAGACTTCAGACCAATTCTCGGCTATAGTCGCAAGGCCGAAACAGGCAAAAATAAGGTAGATGAGATCGCTTGAGACCATACCGGCAGCAAGGGATATGCATTTTTTGGGGCCCTGTACCATAGCTCGAGCCAATATAGCAAACACGCCAGGACCAGGGGTAATGCCAAAAATAAACATAGCGATAAAAAATGTAATCGCACTCTCTAGGGACATCAGTTTACGCCTTATTTTAAAACATTTTAACTTTCCGAAACCCAGCTATACATGAAATATAACCATAGCCGACTTCAATAAACGCCATACTATAATGCTCGAAAAACCACGTCACAAGTACTTTATAGCGAAAATTAACTTTCTTGGGGTCTGAATATATAAAACCTCGATATCAAGCTCATCGACCAGCTCACCGGCAATGTCTTTGATAATGCCTTCAACCAATTGATTCGTCTCCATAACGGTATATTGCTCGGCATTATGGGCGCCAAAACTCGCCACTAAAACGCTGTTTCAGCCCATAAATACAAGCTCGATAACATAAGCCAGAGACAAATGAATAAACTGCTTGGTTTAATAAAACAGAACTTAGTTCGTTTCTTACCTAGAGCAGACATATCTCTAAGTACGGTCAACACAGGCTAATACGTCAATGTTCCCAAATATTTCTACCTTTTCTTATCCGCACATTAGCAGTCTGCTATTGGTTTTTTACTCCTACTCCCCCCCCTTACATACGCTTACCCAAAACAAGCTAAAACTCCTAGATAATAGAGCACGAGTGGTCAAGAAAGTCTGATGCCATAGCACATTGCAGCGACAAGAAGCCCCCATCAGTTAAGGATATATTCGCCACTGTTGATTTTCGGTCTTGCTTCAATAGCTAGGTCCAACTTGGGAAAGGTGAGAACTTTTACTGCTCCACTATGTCAGAGAAAGATAAGCGAACGAAGCAGGCTCTAAACACTGATTGTTCAAATTCGATACCTTTAATTAAAAATTTCGTGAAGAGAGTCGTACAGAACGATACCTAATTCCAAGACATGAAATAATGCCCATGAACATAACATTACGCAGAGTACTTATTACACTCTTATTGGCCTCAATCGGCTACCTAGTTACCCATGTTCCCCCCTTTTCGCGGAGCACTCTCACTGAGGGTCTAGAAGCCAAAGAGTCGGTTACCACTGAGAGTACATTCGGATAGGAATACACGAACAGATACGTACAATATGTACGCTATCAAGCGCAATCTATCCTTTTAAAAGGTAGAGCACATATTTAATAGGTTTGGTATAAGTAGCCTACAGGTTAATATTTCAGGGACTATTTATTTCAAGGGCTATTTATTTAAAGAGATAGTAAGTGGGCTCATCATTGAATCCCACTTGCAGTGCTGGCTTAACTAGAGAACCTGTATAACCTCTTCCATGGCTAAGCGAGACTTAGGTATGCTTGCATTATAGTCTTCTTGAGAGTGTTTATAGCCAATAGCCAGCGCCACCTCACTCACATAGCCACCAAGTTCATCTTTAAATATTTCACTAACCAACTCGCTATCGATACCTTCCATGCTTGTCGAGTCTATGCCTAAACGTGCTAACACATGTAAGGTGTTACCTAAGGCCAGATACGTCTGGGACTTAGTCCAGGCGGCGTTATTACCATTTTCATCTGTGTTTAATTCGGCAAAAGCAAAACCGCCGAAGGCTTGATCTCTGTCCTGAGGCTTAGTGCGTCCATCCTCAATACCTTTGTCGACAACCTTAGCGTAATCTTCACGGGTATAGCTTGGGTTATGAGCAAACAAGATAATATGTGAAGCCGATTTGATGTGTGGCTGATTAAATTGAAACTTATTGGCAAAAGTATCATGCATGCGCTGCTTGGCTTCATCGCTTTCAATCACGATAAACTTCCAAGGCTGTGAGTTGATTGAAGATGCCGATAATCGCATCGCTTCATATATCACTTCGAGATCAGCTGGTGAGACCCGTTTAGTAGAGTCATATTTTTTAGTCGTGTAACGACTTTCTAAATCAGCAATAATTGGGTTCGTCATAATTGTCTCTACATTTTTGGAGCAACCTTTTAAACGCTCACTCAAGGTAATAAGGCCGCTATAAATCGATGGGCAGAATTAGGCTATTTTTGTCATTTCGTTAACAGTAAACTTATCGACACAAGCTTCAGTTGCCGCCATGTAATCGGCTAGATGCTGGTTGCCCATATGCATTTGCCATAATTCTCGTGAAGCCCAATTCTCATAAAAGGTAAAATGCGTTGGGTTTTCGTTATCTTGATGAAGGACATAATCGATACATCCCTCCTCTGCACGAGTGATATCAATAAGCTTCAATAATTCAGCTTTAACTAATTCAACTTTTTCTGCTTTGGCGATGATGTTAGCCACAATGGTGAGCTGAGCCATATTCTTTCCTCGAGTTTGAGTTTAGGTTTAACTTGTTGGAAGCAATAATAAGCTCACCTTACCAAGATATAAACCGGGCAATCATTGAATCATTATCAATTATTTGTTGTTAATGAGCTGTCGTTTTTACACATTTAACCAGAGTACAGCATCTTAGCCTAACAAGCCTTTCAAGTACTTGAGTATGCGTCACATCACCTTCAAAAAACTTTTTATGTTAACCAAACTTTACTAACAATTCTCACATTGACATTTTCTGTCAATTCTAGAATATGGGATGGTTTTTACAGCAACTCTCCTTGCAAGGAAGAATATAAAAAAATGAAAAAATCCTTAATCGCTATCGCATTAGCCGGCACTTTTTTAGCTGGCTGTGGCACATCAGACGTTAATAACAAAGAAGCCAAAACCCAAGTCAGCACTGCAACCACCGCCAAAGCCGAGCTAGGTAGCTTCGGCGTAGATTTAGCTGCCCGCAACCAAACGGTAAAACCCGGCGATGACTTCTTTATGTATGCCAGCGGCACTTGGTATGACAACTACATCATGCCTGCCGATAAGACCCGCTACGGCGCATTTACTGGCTTGGCCGAACGCAGTGAGAAGCAGGTTAAAGAGATCATCGATGATATCGTCAGCCGCAGTAACCTAAACGATGAAGAGCAGTTGATTGCCGATTTTTATCAGGCATATATGGATACAGATACCATCAACAAACTAGGGCTCAGTCCAATCCAGGCCACCTTAGATCAAATCGCAGAAATCGAGTCTACCGATGACTTAACTAAAGTCTTTGGTCATGCCTGGCTCACCGGCGCAACATCACCGATTTCTGGAGGCATGTGGTTTAACCGCTTAGATCCAAACCAGTATGAGATGTCTATCGGTGCCGGTGGATTAGGTCTACCCGATCGCTCTTATTACCTTGAAGATAGCGAGCGCTTCGTCAACATACGCAGCGCCTATGTTGAGCATATTGCTCAGATGCTAGCCTTTGCTGACGTAACAGACGGTAAAGCAAAGGCCGAAGCTATCTTAGCTCTTGAGACTAAGATAGCCCAAGGCCAATGGCCAAGAGAGAAACGTCGTAACCGCGATCTGACCCTAAATCAGGTCAAACGCGCCGACTTGGCCAAGCAATATCCAGGCTTTAATTGGGATATCTACTTTGATGAAAAGGGCTATCAGGTCCCTCAGCTCAATATCTCCCAACCTGAGCCTGTTAATGCCATGATTGAATTGGTCAATCATGAGTCACTAAAGGTATGGCAAGACTACCTGACCTTCCACACCATCAGTAATAATTCAGAACTTTTATCTGAAGATATCAATGCAGCTAACTTTGCCTTTTACGGTAAAACCCTAAAAGGACAAGAAGAGCCTCGTCCTCGCTGGAAACGCGCTGTAGCAGAGATGTCTGGCACTCAGTCACTTGGCTTTGCCATAGGTAAGGTCTATGTGGCTCGCTACTTCCCAGAATCATCAAAGCAGCAAATGGCTGAGCTGGTAGAAAACTTACGTACCGCCTTAGGTCAACGTATCGATGGCCTGGACTGGATGGGCGATGAAACTAAGGTCAATGCTCACGCTAAGCTTGCTGCCTTCACTCCTAAAATTGGTTATCCGGATGTGTGGCAGGAGTTCGATGGCCTGACACTGACCGACAAGGACCTGGTGGGTAACGTTCATCACTTACGCCAGTTCTTTAACGCCCAAAGTGTTGCCAAAGAGCTTAAGAGAACCGATCGTAATCGTTGGGGCATGACACCCCAGCGCGTTAACGCCTACTACAACAGCTCGTTTAACGAGATAGTGTTTCCGGCGGCTATCTTGCAACCTCCATTCTTCGATCCCAATGCCGATCCAGCCGTCAACTATGGTGGTATTGGCGCGGTTATCGGTCACGAAATGGGTCACGGCTTCGATGATCAGGGTTCAAAGTCTGATGCTAACGGTATTCAGCGTAACTGGTGGACAGATGAAGACCGCGCCGCCTTCGATGCCAAAGCCGATCAACTCGCCGCTCAATACAGCAAATACGAGCCTATCCCGGATAACTTCGTCAATGGCCGTAACAGCCTAGGCGAAAATATAGGTGACGTGGGCGGTTTAGCCATGGCTTATCATGCCTACAAGCTCAGCCTCAATGGCAAAGAAGCCCCTGTGATAGACGGTATTACCGGCGATCAACGCTTCTTTCTTGCCTGGGCTCAGGTATGGAAAGAAAAACGTACTGAACAAAGCATGCTCAACCAACTTCGTGGTGGCACTCACGCACCGGGTCGTTACCGTGCCCAGGCACCACGTAACCATGATGCCTGGTACAAGGCCTTCGACGTAAAACCGGGTGATGCACTTTATCTAGCAGAAGAAGATCGTGTGCGTATCTGGTAATGATTTCGAGCCAGGCCGTTTTAAGTCATAAGCGGTAAGTTATCAGTCTCAAGTAAAAAAATACCAGTCAGATCTCTGGCTGGTATTTTTTATTCCTTATAAGACAATCCAACAACAAAGTGTTATATCGAATTAATGGTTTTGAGGTTTTAAATAGAGAAATAGCCCCGATATCTATACTCATATAGTTAAACAGATAGGAAACAGTATGACTAACGAATATACGCCAGCGAAAGTTTGGACCATGGATAATGAAAACGGCGGCCAATGGGCCAGCATCAATCGTCCCGATTCAGGTGCCAGACATGAGCAAGTATTGCCTGTAGGTAAACAGCCAATACAGCTGCACTCATTGGCAACGCCTAACGGACAAAAAGTCACCATAATGCTGGAAGAGTTACTCGCTAAAGGGGTATCAGAAGCCGAGTACGATGCCTATCTGATTAATATCGGTGAAGGCGAGCAGTTCTCCTCAGGCTTTGTCGATATCAATCCCAATTCTAAGATCCCGGCACTCACAGATAACTCAACAACTGAGTCAATAAGAGTGTTTGAATCTGGCAATATTTTGTTGTACCTCGCCGAAAAGTTTGGTTATTTTTTACCGAAAGATATCGCTGCACGCACCGAGGTGATGAATTGGCTTTTCTGGCTACAAGGCTCTGCACCTTATCTCGGTGGTGGTTTTGGCCATTTCTATGCCTACGCCCCAGAAAAATTTGAATATCCCATCAACCGCTTCGCGATGGAAACCAAACGTCAACTAGACGTACTCGATAAGCAGCTGGCAAACAATGAGTTTATCGGCGGTGACACCTACAGTATTGCAGATATAGCTATTTGGTCTTGGTACGGTAATTTAGTACTGGGTAAAATCTATGAGGCCGCTGAGTTTCTTGATGTGGCGAGCTACACCCACCTGCAACGCTGGGCAAAACAGATAGACAAACGCAGCGCGGTACAACGCGGAAAAATCGTCAACCGTACTTGGGGCGAGGAGTGGGAGCAGCTGCATGAACGTCATAGCGCATCAGACATAGATGCGGTGCTAAAGAAACAGCCTTAACATCTGGCTGTCGACATAATACCAATTCCATTAAATTTATGACGCTGAATGATCACTGACTTAATGGAACTGGTATAAGATTCCTATGGTATTAAGCAGAGCTTAATGCTTGGCTTTTACCCCGTTACGAACCATCTCTTTGCCCGTATCGAAGACTTCTTGGGTGATCCAGCGGGCATGAAGCAGTTTGTTATTGTCATCGAATACGGCGACGAAGTGGCGACCATCGGCATTATTGGTTGCCATACCGACACCGGCAACACCTTCTAGCCCCATACCACCTTTTTCTACCGACAATAAAAAGCGTTCTAGCTCTGCTAAGTTATCGATGACATCAAGTTCGTTATTCATCTGTTTAATACTCTTAATTCTGTATGCAACTGCACTCTGTATATAACGGCTAGTGTACGATTACTAGCAGTGCAGCTAGGCTTCAATATGTGGCATATTTTACCATAGTAAAGGATTGAAACTCACAGTTTAGAGAATTATCAAACCAGAATTTAAAACATATTATTAAGTGCGATACCTAAACCAAAGCGAGTTTGGCTGTGATTATAATCAATCAGGCTATCACCATAACCGTTGAAGAAGGTCACATAGCCTTTCAACTTGCCATACAATGGGGTTGTGAGATTAACCTGCACCGCACCATTACTGGTTGAAAAATTCTGACGTAATTTTACACTCAACTCATAATCGCCGAAATCGTAACCCATGCCGTATTCAGCATGCCCCATATAATCGGCAATATCTGGGTTATCATCGCCACCGGGTTCTAGCGGGTCAGTTTTAGCATCCTCAGGCAAGCGATACCAAGGTCTGACGAACCAGACCCAATTCTCTTTCTCAAAAATCAATTCAGCGAAAACCCGATTCCATGAACGGGATAGTGGTACCGAGCGGCCATTCGATTGGTGCTCTATACCAAGCATGAGACCAGTATTGCTCTCATAAGGGTGCCAATCTAACGGCATCACATAGAACAACTCAGGATTGTAATTAGTTTCTCTGAATGGACTGGAAATATCGTCGGCATATACCTGCCACCAAGCCTCGATGGTGAATGCACCATAGATTCTATCCCCTTCTACAAATAAAGAATTGTAAGTCAGAGGAAATTTAAGGCTCAATTGAAATTTTGACTCAATATTCTTTAGCCCATCATTAAAGGGTTGATCGCTGCTGTATGCGACAGGGTTAATCTCGTTAGTGGTGTAAACCGGTAAGATGTAATTCATTCTATGGGGCGTGAGCACAAACTCTGACTGTTCACTCTGTCTTTCTTGAATAATTCGCTTAGTGAGTGCACCAGCTTTAGTTTCTTTACCGAATAAAGTAATGGTGTCATCACGGGCTATAGATGTTTGTGCCTCACAAATCCCCCTAATCTCACCGAGCGTCATTTCATCGGTGCCGATTTCCACCTGTTTAGCGATACAGTCACTCATTGGCGAGGCTTGAACCTGACTAATGGTGCCTAGTAATAGAGAAGCTATACCTAAAGACTTGTAATTTAAACGTGCCAAAATAAATTCCATATCATTGTTGATGACTGCACTGAATTAATGCGCTGTCCACTGGGAAAGGGCTTCAAAATCGCCTTATTTCATTCTAGAAATAAGGCGTTAAGAGATAATAAAAACGCTATTGCCACAGTGTACATAGTAAATTAAGTTGCAATATATTCCAACAAATCAACAAAGATTTAACCTTACACCAGCTAAATTAAATCCGATCCCGTTATCGATATAGCAAAGCTCTATCTCGCCCTGTATCATACGCGGCAGACTTTTAAGATGAAGACCGACAAGATGAGTAATCCCAACAAGCCAGTCACCAATGCGCTGCTAAAGCAGGCCCACAACAACATGCCCATGGGTGTGGCCGATAGCTACCGTTACTGGGGTGAAGAAAACACCGTATTCGTTAAGAGCAGCCTGGGCTGCACCATTACCGATGCAGACGACCAAGAGTTTATCGATTTCCGCCTCGCTTACGGGCCTATTATCTTGGGCTATCGCGATAGCAGAGTCGATCAAGAAGTGGTTGCTGCCATCACAGAGCGCGGCACCATTTCAGGCTTCTCAACCGATCTTGATTCTCAGGTGGTCGAGCTGATTAAGCTGATGTGTCCGAACATTGAAAAGATGCGTTTTGCCAACTCAGGCACCGAAGCTGTGATTGGTGCGGTACGTACCGCCCGCGGTTTTACTGGCCGCAATAAGATTGTGGTGGTTGAAGGCGGTTTTCATGGTCTATACGACGAGATGATGTGGAAATCTGATGTCGATAATTGGGACAGCGAAACCCAAGCGGCGCCAAAGATTGCCGCTTTTGGTGGCGGTATTCCTGAAGCGAGTCGCGAGCACCTGGAAACAGTCCCTCTTAATGATTTTGCAGCCATTGATGACGTCTTTGCTCGTGTCGGCGATGACATTGCGGCCATAGTGATAGAGCCGATTCTAGGCAATTGTGGCAGCATCGCCTCGACCCAAGAATACATGCAAAAATTGCGTGATATCTGTGATGCCAATGGCACCTTGCTTATCATGGATGAAGTTAAAACGGGTTTCCGCGTGGCTAAAGGTGGCGCACAGGAACTCTATGGCATTCACGCCGATCTAACCACATACGCTAAGGCCATGGGCAATGGCTATCCGGTAGCCGCCTTCGGTGGTCGCAAGGAAGTCATGGACGTGATTGGCTTCGGCAAAAATGGCGTTACTCACGGTGGCACCTATACCGCTAACATGATCGCCCTAAGCGCCGCCAAAGCAACGCTGACGATTTTGAATGAAACCGATGCCTACGAGACCATCAATAAAGCCGGCGCCGATATCCAACAGGTGTTGTCACGAGTATTTACTAAACACGGTATCGAGCATAAGTTTGCCGGCCCAGATGCCATGTTCGGCATTCACTTCGGCAGTCAGGTACCCCATAACTATCGTGACTGGAAGAAGACTGACAGCGAGCTGTATACCGAGTTTGCCCATAACTTGATTAAAAGCGGCATCATGCTTGAGCCTGATTCCCGCGAGCCTTGGTTTATCTGTGAATCTCATAAGGACATAGATCTGGCCAAGCTCGAAGAGATTGCCGATGCTGCCATGGCGAAGGCCATAGCCGATCGCAAGTAAGGCTTAGCTTAAATACCCACAGCAAGCTCAAGGGTGCGATCCATGGTTAAATATGGCCGCACCTTTTGTTACTCTAATATCCCACCAGCCCCTTTTAACTAGTAAGACTCGCTTTATTGCTCTTTGCCAGATAACTAGTCGACAGATAGAAATCATTAAACACTTGCTCAAAATCACCTGAGACAGAATGCTTTACAATATCCAGAGATAACAGGGACATTTGCCACTTTTTAACGAGTGGGTAGTTCTCTAAGAAATCGAAATCAATCCTCTCCTCGACTAATTTCGCACGATACAAGATAGGTAACCAGGCAATATCGACGCGGCTTATCTCTTCGCCCATAAAGTAGCAGTGCTTACCGAGTTGCCGCTCCATATTCGCAATGGCTTTTTCAAATACGGCAAGATGAGTCTCGAACTCAGATTGAGTTTCACTTCTCATGGTGCTGCACTGTGGCACGTAGTTTTTAGACCCGTAATTTGCCCAAGCTTCTATTAAGGCCGCTTCCTCTTTAGTCTTGGCCTGATAAATCCCGCCATGAAGCGACTCCAGATAACTCACTATCGCATCGGCATCAAACAAGACTTCTCCAGACTCGGTGATTAACACTGGCGCTTTGCCATTTGGAGAGATATCGAACAAACAATTGTCAAAGTCAGCATATTCAACTTCATAAGGCAGCTTAGTCGCTTCAAGCATTGCGGTTACGTACTGAAAAAAAGGGCAAACCTTAAAACTAATGACTTTAATCATAATCAAATCCTAGGGGATGAATCCCCTCAAAGTTACCTGGGAAGTATTGAATAAAAGGGAAGTAGAGAATGTGATGACTCTAGCTAGCTAATCTCAGCTCGCGCTAGTTAACCGCAACAAGCACTAGAGCCACAAATTCCAGCCTGCTGCACATTTTGTCCCTCACCTAAGTAGGTATTAGTGAGGTAAAAATTCTTAAATAGCGGCTCAAAGTCTTCCGAAACTGTATTTCCCATGGCTAGGCTAGATAACACATTCTGTTGCCAAGCCTGAGACTTGGTCAAACCACAGAGAAAGTCATAATTAGTGTATTTTTTAACTATCGCAGCACGATGCAACAATGGCACCCAGGCAATATCGACATTACTTAGCTCATCAGACTTAAAGAACTTAGTCTTGCCGGAAAGCTGGGCCTCAACCTTAGCAAAGGCCGCAACCAACTTTTCTGAACGCTTGATAAAGATCTCTTTATCCTTGCTACTCATGGTGCCGCATTGAACCAGATAGTGTTTAGACCCTAAGTAACTCCAAGCTCTATCTTGAGCCCGCTGCTCATTGCTCACCCCTTCCTCCAAAGGACCATACTCATCTTCGATATATCCAATGATTGCATCAGACTCAAACAACGCGGTGCCAGACTCAGTTATCATCACAGGCACCTGACCATTTGGTGCCAAGTCTAAGAACCACTGTGGCTTATCTTTGAGGTTGATATATTCAATCTCGAATGGGATCTTCTTGGCTTCTAATGCAGCGGTGACACGCTGAACAAAAGGACAAATTTTAAAGCTAATTAGTTTGATCATATTTTTATCTCTCGTCTTTACAGAATGGATTGTATCTACATTGAATAAGACGAGAGTAATTCGAAAAGGATGGAAATATTTTAACGTTTTTCTTGGCAGCTTTTTACAAGGATAAAAAATGCCACTAAGTTTAACTTAGCGGCATTCAAACTGAGAGTGGATTTTTTCGATTAAAATTCTTTCGATTCAGCTAAATCGGTGGCCGTTAAATCCCAGCCTTAGTTTGCATAAAATCCAATGATGGTGCGAAGAATGAAGAGCCGGTCAGCGCCTGAGTGAAATGCAGAAGGTGATCATGATTTCCATTGCCATCACCGTGAACCATGCTCTCAAGCATCTTCTCAAAGTTATTCGAGTTACGACAGTTTGAGATAAACATCAAACCTTGCTCTTTAACCGACCCATAAGGCATGCTTTGCCTGAGGATCTCCATTGACTTACCATCACTGTCTTTTAGATTGACGCGCTTGATATGACTGGTGAGCGGCTTATCTGCTGATTCATATTCGATATTATCTTGTTTGGTTCTACCGATAATATCTTCCTGCTTTTTCTGTGGCAGACGATTCCATTTACTCAGGTTATGAGCAAACTTCTGTACATGAATATAACTGCCCGATTTAAAAGCTGCATCTTCATCACCGATCAGGGCGACCTCCTGACGACTACGTCCCTTAGGGTTTTCTGTCCCATCGACGAAACCGGTAAGATCTCGGTTGTCCATGAAACGAAAGCCTCGTTCTTCATCGACCAAGTCGACTAAACCTTCGAACATCTGCGAGATTTCATTCGCCACCAGATGCAAGATATCGAAACGATCACAGCGAACATGAACGAAGAGATCGTACTCGAGAGCCGGTGCATCCCGATTATCGGCATTCATGGCAGGAAACGGCTTGAGTTGAGCCGGACGGGCAGAAGGATACAAACTATCCCAATAGTTGGCGCCCACAGCCAGAAAACCGTTGAATGCACTATCGGCATATTGATCGGTCAACTCATAAATATATTGAGCCACATTAGCAATACAAGGACGCAGATCTGTCTCTACCCCCTCATTGGCATTAAACATCAAATATATACTGTGCAAATTTCCTTCCGCACACACACCTAACTGTTCACGAGGCATAACCTGATTATCCATCTCTCAATTACCTTCAGCACTATTTCAATTTCGGCATTATTATCCATAACTTTAGATAATAATGACATTAACTAACGCACATTTAATCACTTTGACGAAAACAATTAAGTTAACACAGTAGGCATCTGGGATCTTCAGAATACGACTAAAGAGTGAGCCTGGGCCTGAAGATGTACTTTCTGACCGGGCATAAGCTGACTGAGCTGACTCTTCACCTCATAGAAATGTTGCGACACCTGAACCTGATAATGACAAATGTTACCCAGGAAGCGACGCTCTATGATCACTCCAAGGCCTTGCTCATCGGCGGTGATTTCCAGTTGCTGGGGCCTGATAAGGATCTCACCTCGATAGCTTACTGGATGCGATAGCCGTGTGGTACTGGTGAGTAAGCCAATAGGTGTATCGACGACAAAATCATCTTTAACCGATGCGGGAATATAATTGCCACTACCTAAAAAGTCCGCGACATATCTATCCTTGGGCGCCGTGTATAGCTCCTCTGCCGTGCCATACTGGACGATATACCCCTCCTTGAACAGAGCAAGTTTGTCGGCGAACACGAAGGCTTCGTCTTTGCTATGTGTGACAAACACGGCGCTGACATTCCTCAGTTTCAGAATATTGCGGATCTCTAACATCATCTCACCGCGTACCTTGGCATCGATATTAGAGAAAGGCTCATCTAGCAGTAATAGCTCAGGCTCATAAGCCAAGGCTCTGGCGATCGAGACTCTTTGTTGTTGGCCGCCTGAGAGTTCATGGGGATAACGCTTAGCAAGCCCTTCGAGCTTGACGAGTTCGAGCATCTCATCCAGTCTGGCTAATCTTTCAGCCTTATCTAAATCTTTAACCCCGAACAGAATATTATCGGCAACGTTAAGATGCGGGAAGAGTGCATAATCCTGGAAAATCATCCCAACGCCTCTTTGTTCACTCGGGGTAAACACATGAGGTCCAGTCAAGATTTCGCCATTAATGCTGATTTCACCTTGGCTCACGGCTTGTAACCCGGCGATAGCCCTAAGCAAGGTCGTCTTACCACAACCACTGGGACCCAGAAGCGCAGCTATCTCCCCTTTTTCCAGGGTTAAATCTAACCCTTTCAACACCTGCTGACCTTGATAGTCACTGTGCACGCCTCGAATACTTAATGTCGACATTTTTTCCTTGCTCCGGCAAATAAAACCCAAAAGGATTAATCGTTAGTTTTCTTGCTCTAAAGAGCGATTTAAATAAATAAGCGGCACCAGGCCAACCAGCACAATCACAATCGCGGCGAGTGCACCATGCTCGAGTTGCTCATCGGAGACGAACTGAAATACATAAGTAGCTAAGTTTTCGAAACCCACGGGACGTAATAATAAGGCCACGGGTAACTCCTTCATACACTCGATAAACACCAGCAATAACCCAGCGAAGATCCCCTTTCTCAGTAATGGAATGTGTACTCGCCACAGCAAGGCTTTAGGCTTAAGCCCCATAGTGATAGCCGCCATGTCCAGTGAAGGTGAGATTCGTTTATAACTATTCTCAACACTGCCGATGGCGATGGCCGAAAAACGAATGCAGAAGGCAAAGATAATAATAAATACACTACCGGTAAAGACTAGTCCAGGTCCTGCTTGACCAAAATATTCATAGAGATCATTGACGGCAAAATCCAGCATGGTGAAGGGCACCAGAATACCGATAGCCAACACGGTCCCGGGAAGTGCATACCCAGTCGAGGCGAGCCGAGAGGGCAAGATATCTGAGGCTCTAGGGCTAATTCTTCGAATGAATATCAAGAATACGCCGATAAATACCGCGATAACACTGACAATCGCGGCGATATAAAGACTGTTGAAACTATACAGCCAAAACGCTGCATTCCAACTTTCATCGAAATAATCCCAGGCATATTGCAACAAAATAACAAACGGCAGCAGGAATGAAAACAAGAGTAAGAGGCTACAATAGGCTGTGGCCAAGCCGGAATTTACGCCCTTAAGCTTAGATACAGAGTTTTCATTGGGGCCAGATTGCTTCTGAAATAATTGCTGCTTTCTTCGTGCAAACCGCTCGAAGCCTATCATGGAAAAGACCACTAATAGCATGATAGCAGACAGCTTGGCTGCAGCCGATAAGCTGCCATAGCCAAGCCAGGTATCGTAAACTGCCGTCGTTAGTGTAGGCACTGCGAAATAACTCACAGTAGCAAAATCCGCCGCAGTCTCCATCGCCACCAACGATGCACCGACCGCCAAGGCAGGCCTTGCCATAGGCAGACTCAGGCGCCAAAAGCTCTGCCAGGGACCACAGCCCATGACTCTTGAAGCATGTTGCAGACTAGATGATTGCTCCATAAAGGCCGTTCTGGCGAGGAGATAAATATAGGGAAATAGCACCAGGGCAAGCACCACTGAGGCGCCCCCTAAGCTTCTTACCTCAGGGAAGTAATAATCGCTCGGAGATTGCCAGTCAAACCAGAGACGCAGCATCTTTTGCACAGGTCCGGCATAATCCAATAGATCCGTATAGACATACGCCACCACATAAGCAGGCATAGCTAAGGGAAGTAACAGTGCCCACTGAAACATTTTCCGCCCGGGGAATTGACACTTAGCCACCAGCCAGGCGGCGGGCGTCGCAATCAGCAATGCACAGATACAGACACCGAGCATAAGTAAAATAGTATTACTGATATAAGTAGGCAGCACGGTATTAAAAAGATGGCTAAACACATCCTCATCGGGAACGAAGGCCTGAGCTATGATAGCCAACAGTGGCAGTATGATTATCGCCGCGATGAGATAGCCGACGAGAGACCAAGTTCTGGATAAACCTAAAATCATTGATGGGTCCACTTTATTTGACGGGGTATTATACCAACCTCATTAAATATCTGTTCAGTTCAGAGCCACTCAGGCTTTTCAATTCAAGGCGCATTGATGTAGAAATGGTTATTCCCTTTTAAATCAGTGCAACACAGAAGTGGAACGCCTGAGAGGCTCACGTAGTGCGGCCGATGTTTAAAGCAAAGGGCAAAGCCCTTTATGCTGCGTTACATGTTCTCGATATACGACTGAATGAATTCAGAAGGTAGAGCAACGCAGGAGCTTGTTGCCGAGAATAACTATTAGCTTCAAAATCCGCCTTGCCTACAGCGCTTTGAACTCCCGCTGAAAGGACACATATTAAATAGGGTTGGTATTATCCCCGACCAACCTAAATCTAAGCTTAAATGAGAAGAATTATAATACCGATTAGTATCACTGACTAAATATGTTAGCCATGACTCAAACAAAAATAGCCTTCAATTGAAGGCTATTTCATATTCAAGCATATTTTTTTATAGATCGAACTTAACCTCATCCAATAATCTGACTGCCGCATTGTGGTACTCGGCAAGCTTAAATATAGGCAGCTCATCGGCCTTAAACTCACCCCATGAGGCCACTAAGTCAGACGGCTTAACATCGGCTTTCACCGGGTACTCCATATTGATCTCGGCGTAGTTCTTCTGAGCGGCAGTACCCGATAGGTACTCCATCAATTTAATCGCATTATCTTTATGCTTAGAATACTTAGCCAGCGCCATCCCGGACACATTGATATGTGAACCTCGATTATCTTGATTGGGGAAGTTAATCTCTACCGCTTCGGCCCAAGGCACCTGCTTAGGGTCCTGAAGCATCTTGCCTAGATAATAACTATTGCCTATGGCGATATCACACATGCCCTCTTTTACCGCTTTAACTTGAGCACGGTCATTGCCTTGAGGTTTACGGGCCAGATTTGCCTTCCATCCCTCGAGCCAAGTCTTAGCTTCTGCTTCACCATGATGCGCAATCATAGAGGCCACAAGCGAGATATTGTAAGGATGCTTACCACTGCGGGTACAGATTTTGCCTTTGTACTTAGGATCGGCAAGATCTTCATAATCTATGTCTAATTTACCCAATCTATCTTTCGATGAGTAAATGTTACGGACTCTCATGGTCAAGGCGTACCAATTATCTTCCCGGGAGCGATACTTAGCAGGAATGTTCGCCTTCAGCAGCTCGCTATCCACTGGGATAACCAGATCTTTGTCGACAAGTTCCATCAAACGAGAGAAATCAGAAGTCAGTACGATGTCGGCAGGAGATAAACGGCCTTCACGCATCATGCGCTCAGCTATCCCTTTCTTGGAGAAAACCACATCCACGTCGATACCGGTTTCTTTAGTGAAGTTAGCTAAGATAGGCTCAACCAGAAATGCCTGACGGTATGAGTAAACCGTCAACGTCTCAGCCGCATTAGCTGCCGAAGCGAAACAAACCAAGCCTAAAATGGCCATACTTTTTGCTATTTTCATCTAAAAATCTCCCTCTACAACACGCCGATGTGAAATACTATAATGATAATTATTATCAATCGCAGTAAGGGTAATGAATCCTGACACTTTCGGCAAGTCATATAAGGGATAATGTCTCTTAAATGAGATATTTATCAACTTATTATACCTGTTCCCCATAAGCTTAAAATTAGCTTAATCCAAGATGAATGCTAGTAAGGGAAGTAAGATAAGCCCTGAGAGTTCTGGTTTAAACCCAGTATGGAGACTGAAGACTGGTACCGATTGGTATTACTTAGGTCGAGTCGCCTTCATTGCCGGAAGACGCTCAAAATCTGATAACCAGATGGCTAAAGCAGGTGCCACCTTTCTCCATTCCAGCTCCCCATGTCTAAAATCCAAGTACTCTAATAAACATGCCAGACAAACTTGTTGTATGGTTAGCTCAGGACTCATGGCTAAACCAGTCTGATCAATATGCCGCAGACCTCGAAGCAGAGCTTGTTCGAAGCGCCCAGTCCAAAATGGTGAGCATTTGCCCTCCTCTTCCCTCATCTGCTCTTGTCTCAAGGCGACGGCACTATCTAACAAGCCTTTAATCAAGGAAAAATGACTCTCACCTATCCAGTTATGCTCTCGAATACCGAACAATAAGCCTTCACCGAACTCGCTGTCTAAGTAACGTAAAATGACCTCACTATCGAACAGAGGCGATCCATCATTGAGTTGTAAGCAAGGGATCTTTCCCAACGGGTTGATTTCGAGTAAGTCTTCACCATTATCCAATGGATTGGTCATGACCTCATCAATCCCAGTAATGCTTAAGTGTCGAATAACCAGCCTCACGCAACGAGAATAAGGTGAAGCATCTGAATAGAAGAGTTTCATTTGATTTCCATGTCTTGTGTTTAGATATGCACTAAAATAAGCGGGTCTATCACCAATATTTCTCTACCGTTATCTGGCCCGGCGCACGTCTCAGGTTCTTGGCCAAGCCCATATCGAGCAAGATTTTATTGGTATCAGATATCATATCCGGGTTACCGCAAAGCATGACTTGTGAATCCTGTGCCGTGATCTCGACTCCGACAAGTTTCTGTATCTCTCCGCTTTGAATCCCAATCGAGATACGAGTCTGTATTGCTTCGGGCAAGTCTTCCCGTGTAACGGAAAATACCAGTTTGAATTGATTAGGATAGCGTCGCTCAAGCTGTAACAGCTGCTCCTTGTAAGCCAGATCTTCCGCTAACCGTACTCCATAAACTAAGACCACAGTTTCAAACCTATTCCAAGGCTCATCCGTTTCCAGCATAGAGATAAAGGGGCCTACAGCCGTACCCGTTGCTAATAACCACAACTGCTTGCCTTCAAAAGAGGTGTTGGGGATCTCCTCTAAGGTCATAAAACCAGAGGCTTTAGGTGAGACATCGAGTTTATCACCCACCTTGAGTTGCTGCAGATTAGGAGAAAGTTGGCCGTCTTCGACCGAAACAGCCAATACCTCTATGATGTCACCGCCTGGCGAGTTAACAATTGAGTAGGCCCTGCCCACACGTTTATCACCCATAACCTGACTAAGTTTGATAAATTGACCGGCGATAAAAGGCTGAACATCGGCTCTTATCTTCAATGAAAACAGTTTATCATTCCAATCGACGCGTCCGACGACTTCACCTTCAATCCACATGCATAGCTCCAGCTACAAATTCAACTAATTGATCTTTAGCATAAAGCTTAACGCTTATCTAATGAATTAAAGATAATATCGCGATCTATTGAATCATCGGGTTAAACGACCGGGCTCACACATTATCGCTTAAGCGTCTTCAGTTTCATCAAGCTGGTTAAAACTGTCTCTGAATTCCTGCAGCCCTTCTTGCACTAATGAATAGGTCTGATCTACGCCATCGGCGATATCACCTTCGAGCACTTGCAGCCCCTTTAAGATCTCCCTGGCCTCACCAAATCCCTTATCGATGGCGCCACCAATGATCTCCATAAAAGAGTCAAGCTGCTCATCGAATCCCATATTAGCATTTTGTCCCTGATGTAGGCTGAAGAACTGAGTCGCAAAACTCACGATTCTTTCTGCCGTAGCTTCAGGTGAAGTATCGATACCATTAGCGTAGGCAGTTTGCAGAGCATTTTCCCCCATGGTAGGAGCTAGCTCTTCATTTATGGCTTCTATTGCCGCGCGATACAGTAATATCATAGGCTCATCACTGGAACTAAGATTCACCTCTTGCTGCGCCGAAATAATCGCCGTATTCATCAAGTGTTTACTGGTTGCAAAAGCCGTTTCTTTACGCGCAATATCTGATACATTTTTACCGTGATTATCTGTCGAGTCAGATTTATCGCGGGCGACTCGCGACACTTCTGTCCCATGGGTGTTGATTTCCATAACTGCCTCTCAAGATGATATCTCTACCTAACCATTATCGGCTATTTTCCGACCAGCTTTAGCATTAATCCATCCTATTGCTGTTTTATTGTTATACATTTCGCTAATGTAACTGCAAACCTTCAATAAATAACATCATGATGAGATTAATATACGTAATTTTGGCCCTCAGCCTGACACTATCCCTTAGCGCCAATGCCACAGAGGTCCATAACCAAGACCGATTAGAAGTGCGTAAAACCTTAGTGCTAATCAGGCATGCGGAAAAATCGGCCGGCGAAGATAAAGACCCAAGCCTTAGCCAGGCTGGAAAAATAAGAGCTGAGCGACTAGTCAATAAACTGAAACACTACCGATTTAGTCAATTACTCGCCTCACCCTTCAAACGGACTCAGGAAACCTTACTCCCCATAAGTGAATCCTTAGGTATTCCAATCAAAGTGATTGATGTGAAATCCGGACTAGAGGCCCATATAATCGCGACGGTTAACACCATCGAGGCACAAGCTGGCGATGTGCTCATTGCCGGACACTCTAACACCATACCTATGATAATTTCAGCTTTAGGCGGGCCCAAAATTGATGACTTAGATGAGAATCAATACTCGAATATCTATGAGCTTAAGATATACAGTTCAGGAGAAGTTGAGTTTACACGGCTAGAATAGCGTCGAAATCAGTGGGAAGAAAACGATAGAGGGTTAGCTATAAGTATAATTGCTCTATTTCGCGATGAATATAATAATCTACACTGGATATTTATCGATTCTTACTGCAGAATCTCTGCTTTCTAGAATGACCGACAACAGAAAACCACAGGGAGAGCTAAGTTGAACTCAGAATATGAGAGCCAAAAACCATCGACCAAGAAACGTGCTCTGAACTGCAATAACTGTGATCGTCTGACCGTAATCGAAGGGGAGTCTGTATGTTTTCGTCAGGGAGAGATTATCAGTCTGAGTCTATTTGATCCATTAACTAAAGCTAACCAAAACTTGCCTCATATTGCTTGTGATGGCTGGAAAGCGGGTTAAACTGGCACGCTCTCCAATTATCTGAATCGACAATAAAAAGCATCGAGTAAGTTAGCCCACCATCATTCCCGCATAATCATTGGCAGAAAATTTAGTCTCTCTAATCAAGCCATGAACCTCCATACTAGGATTCAATTTAGCAAGACTAAGACCACGAGTCGTGACTCTCATTCCTGATGTCAGCTCAAGGTAGAGACTCAACAACTCATCTTGTTCCAGGCCACGCTTCTTAAGCGTCGCCATTATCGCTAACCAATCGGTATCAACGAAACTGTCTTGACCTTCAATGTTTACCTGTAAAGGAATATTCTTCATAGTTATCATCTCACCGTATTTTTTCCAGTTTATAGGGTAATTATACAAACTGAACCTGAACTAATGCTGAACTATTAACCAATCATATGCATTTATATTAACTAATATTGAATATTCTACAGCATTGTTCCGTCAGTCTGTAGATTTATATTCACTAGGTATAACATCAGTTTTGAATGTTCCATAACTTAGCATATAAACCATCATTGGCTAAAAGTGACTCATGGTTACCCGTTTCGACAAATTGTCCTTGGCTCAACACCAAGATTTGATCCGCATCGACAACGGTAGAGAGTCTATGGGCAATAACTAAGCTGGTATGCCCTTTAGCCACCTCTTTCAGTGCATTTAATATGGCCTGTTCCGATTGGCTATCTAATGAAGACGTCGCTTCATCAAACACCAAAAGAGGCGAGCCCTTTAAAATAGCCCTGGCGATAGCGACCCTCTGTTTCTCCCCGCCTGATAACTTCAAGCCCCTCTCTCCCACTGGGGTATTCCAGCCTTCGGGCAAGGTCTCAATGAAATGAGACAGATGCGCCATGTTAATGACCTGCTGAATCTCCTCATCGCTGGCATCGGGACGTCCGTAGCGAATATTTTCTAGCAAAGAGTCATTAAACAACACTGTATCTTGTGGGACTATGGCGATAGCCTGACGAAGTGCATCTTGAGTCAAGTTATTGATATTGACGCCATCTAAGCTAATACAGCCTTTTTCAACATCATAGAAACGAAAAAGCAGTTTAACGATAGTAGACTTACCCGCCCCACTATCCCCTACGATAGCGACTTTCTGTCCGGGCAAAATGGTAAAATTTACATCTTTCAGAATTTGACGAGTATTATAGCTGAAGCTAACAGACTCGAACTTCAACTCTCCAGCTCCCAGACAGACCTCTTTGGCACCTTCTTTATCCTGAATCAGAGGAACCCGTTTCAACAGGCCGAACATCCTCTCAATATTGGCTAAGGCGCCGCGAATTTCCCGATACACGAACCCTAAGAAATTGAGCGGGATGAAAAGTTGCATCATAAAGGCATTAACCAACACGAAATCACCTATGGTCATCACGCCTTGCACCACATTATAGGCGGCGAGTGCCAACATCATAGTCATTGCCACCGAAATAATCAGCGCTTGACCCACATTGAGGGCAAACAGTGACAGACGGTTTTTCCGTTTTGCATGCTCCCACTCTTCTAACGCTTCATCGTAACGTCTCGCCTCATAGGCTTCATTATTAAAATACTTAACCGTTTCATAATTCAGCAGGCTATCGATGGCACGGGTATTAGAGTGTGAATCCGCCTTAGCGGCTTCTCGCACGTACTCGGTACGCCATTCAGTTGCAAGTACAGAAAACAGTCCATAAGCCAAGACAGAACCTAAGGTGATTGCCGCAAAGGCGATACCATAATTATAAAAAAAGATGCCGACGACTAAGGCTATTTCTAATATCGTAGGCACGATATTAAACACCATAAAGCGCATCAGAAAGTTGATGCCGCTGGTACCTCTTTCTATATCCCGGGACAAACCTCCGGTTCTTCGCTCCAGATGAAATTCTAAGTCGAGACGGTGGAGATGTTCGAAAACATTGAGTCCCAGCCTTCTGATGGCCCGCTCGGTCACACGGCCAAACAAGGTATCTCTGACCTCTGAAATCAAGGTATTAAGTAACCTGAGTCCGCCATAGGCAACGACCAAGGCAATAGGCACACTAAGCAATTGCTCGGGTGATGCAGCACTTAAGCCGTCCACCAGAGACTTTAATATGAAGGGGAGAGAGACGCTGGCGACTTTTGCGATAATCAAACATAATAAGGCCAGAATCACCCTTTGTTTAAACTCTAACAGGTAGGGCCAAATCAGCTTCAACACATGGATATTCAATTTATCTATGGGTCCATCGAAATAAAGAGAGGGTCGCATTTATTATCAATCCTAATACAAGTTGAGCATCCCAGGAGGCAAAGACTAGTCGCCGACCAGTAAAGACCCTATGTTTAACCATACAAATGATAGTTTAAAGCATAAGCCGCTAGGGTTTGTTCACTTTTAAATATAAACATCACCTGTGCTTCCCTAGTGTAACGTCTATTTTCTGAGTTATTCAGCCAACTAAACCTTTAATCGGTAGACACCTCGTCACCACCAAGTGGCACTTTAGGCTTACAAATCGTCATTTCCAATAGTACAAAGGAACTACTTAAAGCAATTATTTTTGCAAAATCGTTAAAACGTAGCGTTTATTGTTAAATACAATAAAATAATTTGATACTCTTTTTTAACGCAGACCAAGTAAGGGAAACGACCAGCCCTTATACGCGATTTTAAAGGAAGCAAACATGCTGGATTCACCTAAAGTTCAATATCCGCCGTTGCCACTCATCCAGACCTGGATATGGATGATGACCCAATCCGGAGACTCAGACATTCAACAGAAAGGCCAAAATAATCTTATCGCTTCATTCGGAAGCTTAGCGAAAGCCAATGAATATCTGGTCAATCATAACCAAGGTTAATCCATTCATTCTAGGTTAAGATGAAATTTTTCACTTCCTACTGAACACACAAATCCCCTCTTTCGCTATCCCTGCGATCACGGATAAATACTTCCATGGACAAAAAAGGAGACCTAGGTCTCCTTTTTTGTCTCTATCTTAATCTCTAGTTACAATAAGCGATCAAGCCGAGCGACGGGCAATAATGCTCTGATTAAGTGTCTCTAAAATTGACTCAGTATCATCCCAGCCGATGCAGGCATCGGTAATACTCTGGCCATAACACAGGGGTTGGCCTTCAATATAATCTTGACGGCCTTCGATGAGGTTACTCTCGATCATGACACCAAATATCCCATGATTACCTTTAGAGACTTGAGCAGCCACATCATCTCCTACCAGCATTTGGCGCTTAAACTGCTTGGAGCTATTGGCATGGCTGAAATCGATCATGATATTAATGTCTAACCCGGCCTTCTCAAGTTGCCCACTGATGGTACTCACATGCTCCTTGCTGTAATTTGGTTCCTTACCACCCCGTAGGATGATATGGCAGTCCGAATTACCTTTGGTCTCGACGATAGCCGAGTGACCGAACTTAGTCACAGATAAGAAGTGATGAGGCGCACTCGCAGCACCTATGGCGTCAATGGCAACCTTAATAGTGCCATCGGTACCATTCTTAAAACCTACCGGAGAGGACAGACCCGAAGCCAATTCACGATGTACTTGCGACTCTGTGGTTCTCGCGCCAATCGCTCCCCAACACATAAGATCGGCAACATATTGGGGGGTGATCATATCGAGAAACTCACCCGCCGTAGGTATGCCAAGATCGTTGAGATCCAGCAATAATTTACGCGCGGTTCTCAGCCCATCGTTTAGCCTGAAGCTATTGTCCATATATGGATCGTTAATCAGTCCCTTCCAACCCACTGTGGTGCGGGGCTTTTCGAAATAGACTCGCATAACAATCTCTAACTGATCTTTGTATTGCTCACGCAACTTTACTAAACGCTCACCATACTCTAGCGCAGCTTGAGGATCATGGATTGAACATGGACCAATGACAACCAATAGACGGTCATCATTTTTCTTCAAGATCTGATGGATGTTTTCGCGTGCGTTAAAAACGGTAGCCGATGCATTCTCAGTCGCCGGAAATCGCTCAAATATTGCGATTGGTGGCAGTAATTCTTTGATCTTGTTAATTCGAACGTCATCATTTTTGTAATACATGGTAATAAACTCACTCCGGCTATCGTTAAAACAGACTTCTCTCAATTGCGCTACTAAGTTCAATTTATCCAGTATTGTCCCGTAATGCAACAAGATATAGCCATGAACAAGAAATAATAACCAACCGATTGTTATATAAAGATAAAAAATGATCGCGATTTCAATTAAAGAAGAGGATACCCGGCATAAACAATGAGTTAATTAAAATAAACCCATGATTTTTATTGTATTTAAGAATCATTCAAGGGCAAACAAACATATCTCTGAGCTAACTTAGTGAAAACTAAGCTATAGGTTGAAATGTGTTGAATTAGAAAATCAGATTAGCTGGCTAATTCAACCTTAGGTTTACTCAATCTGGACAAATTTGGCAATAACTACGGCTAAGACCCATTTCGCTATTCATTGAAATAATTTCAAACACCTATCAGTTAAATATACCTAGCCAAGCTGTTTAATAGCTAACGTCCAGAAAACGTTTAAAACAAAATACCTTAGCAGTCATATTAACTGGTACTAATGTACTGCCACTTCTGCTTGATTGTTCAATTATCAGCCACTAGGTTAACCAAAGAAGTCGGACATAAGACCTCATACCTGAGTAACATACTAAAAAGAGATAACCCAATGAAAAACTATTACAAGCTAATACTCTTGGGCCTGTTTATATCCAGCCCATTAATATTCAGTCCATTCAGCTATGGCGCCAGCGGCATAGTGTTTATCCATGGCACTGGTGATCAAACCGATGCCGCAAATGATTATTGGTCCCGGGAGTTTATCGACTCCGTCAGACAAGGTATGCCCGAACCCGCTAACTATCAAGTAATCAACTGTAATTTCGATCAATACATGTGGGATGAAGCCGCCGCCGGTTGTTTGGCGAACCAGCTGCACACATTTATTCAGAATAAGAATATCGATGATCTACTCATGGTCACCCATTCCAATGGTGGCAATATTGTCAGATGGATATTATCTAATCCCACCTGGGATGGCCGCTACATAGACATTATCAATGCCACCAGCCGAGTCATAGCCCTGGCTCCCTCTAGTGGCGGCACTCCATTAGCAGATGCGGTGAATCAAGGCAGTGTCTTTGAAACAACCTTAGGCTGGCTATTAGGTTATGGCAGTGACGCGGTCAAGCAACAACAAGTCAGTTGGATGAGCTACTACAACAGCACCTGGCTTAACGGGACTCAGAATCGTCCGAGTCTGGGGAAGCCATTTGAAGTCGTGGTGGGCTCGGATGTAGATTCGGCGATCTGGGACGGTGACAGCTACTGTGCAGGCTACCAATATCAAGTCGCGCTCGAAACCACACAGAACTGGTTAGATGATTGCTCCGACGGATTCTTAGAGTGCAGTTCTCAGAGTGCTGCCGGCACTGTTTGGTTTACCGATAAACAAAAAACGGCAGGAAGAGAACCCTTGAGTCACCAACAAAGCAGACGAGCTTGTTTCAATCTCGACAGCTTGATCCGCAACCATATATAGGAGTCAAACATGAAAATTTTCCCATTTATGCTGGTGACATTATCGATAACGCCCCTTCTGACAGCCTGTCAGGATGAAACCGCTACATCGGCTCCCGATACTCAAGCTCAGAGCTTCACACAGACATCATTGTCCTTGCCTCAACAGGGAGACTTTAGTGTCACAGACGTCACAGAGCCTCAACTGCCACCGATTAACAGCAGCAGAGAATCCTTAAGCTTTATCAGTGTGCCATCTAAGACATTGAGCATAAGCCCACCACCTAGTTCACATTCAAGCAGCAGTGATGAATATTGGACCACAGTCACAGGCGCCGAGTTAAATCGTGGCGTGAGTCTATCCATCAGTCAAGCCTCCAGCGTTATTCGCATCTCACCCAGAGCGGACACGAGTTCAGGCTCCTTGATGCATAGCCAGGCCATCTCTCCCGATAGGATCCAACTGATTAATCTGAATAACAAACCGGGTGCCAGTAAGTCTTCATCCAATATTCATTCTCTGGCGGATCCCCAAGCCTTAGCAACAGCCGGTCTCACAGATGATTCCAGCGCCCTGACCATGTCTTCCAGCGCTAAGCCAGGAAAATATCAACTTAAGGTATCTGAACACTTAGCCCCTAAGTCCAGTTATCTGGTGAATGTGAAAGAGAAACACTCACCCTATCAACTCATGCTCACCAGTAAATTCAGGGTATCGAGTCAAGCCCGGAGCCTGGATTTTAATGTTTCACTGACTAATAGCGATCACTCACTCAAGCCCACGGCGAGCTTAAAGCACTCAGATGGTAGTTATCAGACTCTCAAGCTTGTGTCTAATAATGGCCAGTGGCAGGCACAACTACCCGACACCTTAGCCATGCCGAGCAGTAATCGAGGGTTGAGTGAGATTCAAATTGACACGCAGACTCTTGTTAACGGCATCGAGGTCATCAGAACCGTGAAAACAGCCTTCAAACAATTCGTGCCTTCGGCCAAGATCCAGCAACAAGTGAACACTCGCTGGCGAGAAGGTGTCCCCATTAGCATCTCCTTTAGCTTAGATATCGCCGAGGAGGGTCGCTTCGCCCTGTCTGGTTACCTGACAGGAAGCGATGCCTCAGGCCAAGATAAAACGATTTTAAAAACCGAGTCGGCAAACTGGCTTACCTTAGATAATTCAGCAATGCTACTGAAATTAGATCCGCTATTAATCCAGGAGTCCGGGTTGAGCGCTCCCTTCAAATTAATGGGCTTGGAGCTTAAAGATCAGGGACAGATGGCCAGGTTGAGTTATCAGCAAGAGGCCCTGATACTCGAACAATAATGACTGTGGGTAACACATTCGCTCTATAAACAGAGAAAGCACTCAAAAGAGTGCTTTCTCTGTTTATAGACGCCGACATTAGTGGCTTCTCATCGCGTGTAACTTAGCTTGATACCTGACCTTATTATTCTCATCTCGAGTAAGGCTCAAGGCTTTCTCCATATTCTTCTTCGCCAGACGTTCATCCCCTGTGGCCCAATAAGCCCGGGACAGACCAAAGTAAAATTCGTGACGATAATCTGCCTTATCTACCGCCCTCTTATACCAGAGTAATGCATCTTGATATTCTCTCTCGAAATACGCTTGCTGCGCCATATCATAGTAATAATAAGGATTGGCTATTCGATCTAACTCGAGGACTTTATGAATTTTTGCCCACTCATCTAACCTGTCTTGGGAACCCAATAAGATGGCATAATTATATAAGGCATTCATATTGTGATCACTGATACTTAATGCCAGTTTGTACAAGATTTCCGCTTGCTGTTCTAAGCCTTTATAACGATAAAGTACCGCTAAGGTGTTCAAGGCTGGGACATAATCGCCTTGCTGTTGCAGGCCTAACTTTAACAGGCCATAGGCTCTGTCATAATCACCAAGCACCAACGACTCAGCCGCAACATTATTATAAAACATAGCAAGCACGGTCTGCTTATCCACTCTTATCTTGTTATACGCCCTCACCGCTCTCTCAGGCAGAAAATCTATCTGTATCGCCCTTTTTGACACAAATATCCTATCAGAGCGGGTTCTGGGGATTAAACGTAAATTAACATGGCCGTTGATCAGATAAAAATTGCCCTGTTTGTCCCACACTGGTGGCACTTCAATGTCCTGGAACTCTACATCCACTCCGACAACATCGGCTAATGCCGCCGTGAGTAACACCAGAGACATGCAATTTCCGGCGCGATCGCCATAGGTTTGTGCCGCAGTTCGCGTCCTATAGTCTCGATACTCGAACCCACCATTTTCGGCATCGATATAATTGGCTAACCACTCATGGGGCAAGATGTCGTTATTACTTAATGTTGTGGCCCGCCTAAATTGCCTGTACACCTCACTCTTCGCCGAGTCGGGAAGGCGTAACAGGCTTTCGGCGGGGGGTAATCCAGTGACCATATCGAAGTGTTCATCATAGAAATATTGGCTGATATTACTGATGTGTTTCGGCTCAGGGCTAGCAGTGCAGGCCTGGAGGAGCAGTAGTACAATAATTGCGGACGGGATTTTCACCATAGGTCTCAAGCCTTAAGTTTCGATATCCTTGGTGTAGCTTACGTCATGATGAAAAAACACGCAGAAAATAAAAGTTACAAAAAGTTAACAAGTCCGTTGTTTTAGCAGCAAGATCACTTGATAACAGGGTCAGCCTGATCGCCAACCGCATCCACCTGAATATAGACATCCCGATTCTGATACTGATAAGGCCGATAAAATAAGCCATGGCAGGAATAATAGGCGTAGGGTCTAGCCAGTAAGATACATCCTGTGGGAAGGGCTTGTAAGATCTGGATCTGTTGCTGCATTCTGAGGGCTTCTTGCCATTGATGATCCCGTAAAACCTGATCTCTCACGGCAAAGGCATCAAATGGCTCGCTGGACTTGCGGACCACGACTTGTCCGGCATAGCTTAGCGCCGACAAGCATAGTACGCCTAAGGTGAAGAAAGCTAAACTCGTCTTACCAAGCGTCTTGAAAAATCTCATCTCTGGCTGCCCCGTTCATGTTTAAAGCACATAGGTCTTCTCTTCATGATACAAAAAAACAGGGCATAATGCCCTGTTTGATTGGTGAATAGCTGCGCCTTACAAGTATAAGCTCTTGCCTATTTTAACGAGCACTCTTGACTGACACGAACTCAGGGTAGGCATCTATGCCACAATCTGCTGCATCCATCCCCTTATACTCGTCCTCTTCGGTAACACGGATCCCCATGGTCAACTTAAGCACATACCAGACTACAAAAGAGGCTGAGAATACCCAGGCAAAGATAACGCCAGCCCCATAGAGTTGACCTAAGACAGTCGCATCGGCGTTAGACAGCGGCACGAACATCAGACCGAAGAAACCCGCCACACCGTGAACCGAAATAGCACCCACGGGATCATCAATCTTAAGCCTGTCTAACGCCACAATGGAGAAAATGACCAGACCACCGGCAATCAGGCCTATCACGGCCGCAAAGGAAATTGAAGGTGATAAGGGATCGGCAGTAATAGCCACGAGTCCAGCTAATGCGCCATTGAGTATCATGGTCAGATCTGCCTTTCCCCACACCATCTTACAGACGACGAGTGCCGACACTGCGCCAAATGCCGCCGCAGAATTGGTATTAAGGAAAATTTTAGCCACCGCGGTTGCGTTTTCTGTATCGGATAACAGTAACTGTGAGCCACCGTTAAAGCCAAACCATCCCATCCACAGTATAAACATACCCAGAGTCGCCATAGGTAAGTTTGACCCCGGGATTGGGTTGATTTGGCCATTTGGCCCATATTTCCCCTTACGGGCACCCAACAAAAGAACGCCGGCAATCGCTGCAGCCGCACCAGCCATATGAACGATACCACTGCCGGCGAAATCGACAAATCCAGCCTCAGACAGGAAGCCACCGCCCCAGGTCCAATAACCCTCAACTGGATAAATAAAGGCTGTCATTACGACAGAGAAAGCTAAGAAAGCCCATAGTTTCATGCGCTCGGCAACCGCACCGGAAACGATGGACATAGCGGTAGCGACAAACACCACCTGAAAGAAGAAATCAGACTCGAGTGCATGATCTGCATCATCGGCTTGACTGCCAATAAATGTACCGATAGAAGGTAACCAGCCACCTTCACCGTTATCGACATACATGATGTTATATCCCACGATCAGATACATCACGCAGGCAATCGAATACAGACACACATTCTTGGTGAGAATTTCTGTGGTGTTTTTGGAGCGTACGAGTCCGGCCTCCAGCATGGCAAAACCGGCCGCCATCCACATGACTAACGCACCAGAAATCAAGAAATAAAAGGTATCCAGAGCGAACCTTAATTCAGAAACTGTCACCCCTAATTTGGCTAAATCTTCCATCACGCTTCTCCCTTATAATGCTTCGCTATCGGTCTCGCCCGTACGGATACGGATAACCTGTTCTAGGTCGGTGACAAAAATTTTGCCATCTCCAATCTTGCCGGTACGGGCAGCATTGGTAATCGATTCAATTAACAACTCAAGATTCTCGGCCTTGGTCGCAATGTCTAATTTAACCTTAGGGAGGAAGTCCACCTGATACTCGGCGCCTCGATACAGCTCGGTATGCCCTTTTTGACGACCGAAACCTTTAACTTCAGTAACTGTCATCCCCTCTATACCCACACCAGCAATTGCTTCGCGGACATCGTCCAATTTGAACGGTTTAATGATAGCGCTGACCAGTTTCATTCTGACCTCCAAGGTATTTTGGTTATTTATTTCTAATTTTAACTATTCAATCATCAGGCCAAGTCAACAAACCATTAACTTTTAATGAGTTAATAAAATCCAGGCAAATACCATCGAATACAAATGCACCAAACGAGTGCGAATATTCGGACCTCGCACAAATATAGCGCACGCAAATACTTGGGCTTGTCATGGCTATAGCCAACCTGTAACGGGAGTTAAATTGAATGAGCCCCAAAGGCAATAGAGCAATAGAGAATTAGCTGATTAGCTGACTAAGATACGGATGTCATAGGGGGAGTTTTTGATTTTAGAATGTGGATTTTGAAATAGAGGTTTTACGCAGTTTTTTTTAATTACACCTTACCGTTTACATAAGGTGTCATGTTTTTAGGGGGCCATCTCTTATGGCTAACAACTTATAGCTTAAGACTATTCTGGTATTTATTTTCTAATAAAATAAATCGCTACGCTACTGAATATCACTGCCGGCATCACGGCGCCGAGGAAGGCAGGCAAGCCATAGACCAGAGTCAGAGGTCCGAAGATTTCACTGCTGATATAGAAGGTAAAACCGGCAATAACCCCCAACAACACCCGAGCGCCCATGGTCACGGTTCTCAAGGGACCAAACACGAATGAGAGCGCCACCAACATCATCACAGCAACGGTGACGGGCTGCATAACTTTACGCCACAACGCCAACTCATAACGGCCAGAATCTTGATTGTTCAACTTAAGATAGTCCAAGTAGCCCATCAAACCTTGAATAGAGAGTGATTCGGGCTTGACCGAGACGACACTCAACTTATCTGGTGTCAGTGTCGAATCCCAGCGATACAGGGTCAGGTCGGTCAGTGTCACCTTGTCCTTGGTCAAATCTGTTTGCCTGACATCGATAAGACGCCAGTGATCATTTGAGTATACGCCGCGCTCGGCATGTATTGTCTTCACTAAGGTCAAGGTGCTATCAAACTCATACAAGGTAATATTGCGCAGGCTGTTAATATTTTCCACTTCGCCGATATTGACGAACAGATCACCATCTTTTGCCCAGATCCCACGACTCGATTTGATCAGACTGCCACCGGATACCTTGAATGCTTGCAGTTCATTAGCGCGCCTTTCCGCCGCCGGCGCTCCCCACTCACCGAGCACCATAATCATCAGCATGAGTGGCACGGCAGTCTTCATTGCCGACAGGGTGATTTGAAAGCGAGACAAGCCAGAAGACTGCATCACCACGAGTTCCGACCCCGACGCCAGCATACCCATACCGATCAAAGCGCCGAGTAATACCGCCATAGGGAAGAACATCTCGATATCACGAGGAATAAGAAACAGCACATAGATGCCTGCATCTAGCATGGTATAGCTACCACGACCTACGACACGAAGTTGATCCACCCATTTTATAATGCCAGACAGACCGGTGAGAATAAGCAGACACAGGGCCGAGCTGCTGACTAAAGTTCTGGCGATATATAAATCTAATATTTTCACGCACTGACCCTCTTGCGCTTAAATATCCCGCTCAGTTTAACACCGGAAGGACGCTCTTTGCCTAAGAGCAGTATCCCCATGAAGAGGGCGGATGCATGTATCCACCACATCCCCAGATACTCAGGTATCACGCCGTCTTCCAGCGCTTTACGCCCAGCAATCATCAGACCAAAATACCCCAGATAGAGTAGAATTGCCGGGAACATCTTGGCGAACTTGCCCTGACGCACATTAACCCTGGCCATAGGCACGGCAATAAGGGTCATTAAGGGGATAGCTAAAGGAATGGCCAGACGCCAATGAAATTCAGCCGTTGCCGCGGGTCCCTCTATATCCATCAGCTCTTTAATAGGCATGGCGGAGAGCTTACGACGGCGTTCATCGACCGGTTGCTCCTTGATCTGCATCTGGTAGCTGCCGAACTCGATGATCTGAAAATCCACTTGCTTAGGCGTCGCTTGGTATTGCACACCGTCACTCAGTTGCAAGCGCTGACCACCAGTCTCATCCTCGATGACCTTACCACCTTCGGCAACGACGATATTACTGATACCTGATTCATCATCTGGGTCTGGTAGTTGTGCTACGAACACCTTTTTCAGCTCGTTATTGCGACCAATTCGTTCGACAAAAAGCACGGCTCTGCCATTGGGACTGGTTTGAAAACGTCCCTGAGTGATGGCTGCCAGCCCCGCTTCTGACTGAGCATGCTCGAGTACCTGATTCTGCTTCTCTTCGGCCCAAGGTGTCACATAAATCGACAGCATACCGGTAAAAATCATATTGCCTACGGCCAACAACAGGGTCACTCGAGTGATGTACCACTCACTCACTCCCACGCCGTGAAGAATAACCATTTCACTGTCGGCATACATTCGGCCATGAGCCATTAAAATACCGAGAAATAAACTCAGCGGTATCACCAAAACTGCCAGATAAGGTAAATTAAGACCCAATAATGTCATGACTAACGAAGCAGGAAATTCTCCGTCAGATGCATCTGCGAGTACACGAACAAAATGTTGGCTTATAAAAATAGCTAAAAGTACTGTAAGAACGGCTATTTGTGCCTTGAAAACTTCTCTAATCAAATATCTAAATACAATCACAGGCTGGATCCGGTCCCTAAACTTATAATTATGCTGGTATCAGGTTAACTTTCATGTAGACTGTCTACTTTTGGTAGTTTTGTAACCAGCCATTAACTAAATATGGTATGAAAACACCTAAAAAAATAAACTTTGATGTACCAAATTTAGGCCCGTTTTGGGGCACAAGCAGACATTATCTAATAAATAATAAAATTTGTCTTTAAGAATCTAGGAGAGCTCATGGAGTTTAGCGTTAAGAGCGGTAGTCCGGAAAAACAGCGTTCAGCCTGTATAGTGGTTGGCGTATATGAACCAAGGCGCCTATCGGGTATTGCTGAGCAGCTTGATAAAATTAGTGAGGGCTACATTAGCAACTTACTTCGTCGTGGGGATCTCGAAGGCAAGCCAGGGCAGATGCTTCTTTTACATCATGTGCCTAATGTTCTCAGTGAACGTGTGCTTTTGGTTGGCTGTGGTAAAGAACGCGAGCTCGATGAGCGTCAATACAAGCAGATCATCAACAAAACCATCACTACGCTTAACGAAACTGGTTCAATGGAAGCCGTTTGCTTCCTAACTGAACTGCACGTGAAGGGCCGTGATACTTACTGGAAAGTTCGTGAAGCCGTTGAAACTACACAGAACAGCCTATACAACTTCGATGTATTGAAGACCAATAAGGGTGAGACTCGCCGTCCGCTACGTAAGCTAGTCTTCAATGTACCTACACGCCGTGAACTGGCCGTGGGTGAGCGCGCAATCGAACACGGTATGGCCGTGTCAGCCGGTATGCATCTTTGTCGTGATGTTGCCAACATGCCGCCTAACATCTGTAATCCAGCCTATCTAGCATCACAAGCTCGCCAAATGGGTGAAGTCTGTGAAGAGCTAACTGTGACCACCTTAGGTGAAGAGCAAATGGCCAAGTTGGGCATGAACTCGTACCTTGCAGTGGGCCGTGGCAGTGTCAACGAATCCATCATGACTGTGATGGAGTACAAGGGCGCAGTCGACAGCACTCAGAAGCCGATTGTTCTTATTGGTAAAGGTCTGACATTCGACTCTGGTGGTATTTCACTTAAGCCTGGCGAAGCCATGGATGAAATGAAGTACGACATGGGCGGAGCCGCCGGTGTTATCGGTGCAATGAAAGCCCTTTGTGACCTGAATCTTAAAATCAATGTGATCGGTATTCTTGCTGGCTGTGAAAACATGCCATCGAGCAATGCTTACCGCCCAGGTGATATCCTCACCACTATGTCGGGACAAACTGTCGAAGTGTTAAACACAGATGCAGAAGGTCGCCTGGTATTGTGTGATGTATTGACCTACGTTGAGCGCTTCGACCCTGAGCTAGTTGTCGATACTGCAACTCTGACGGGTGCCTGTGTTATCGCACTGGGTAAACACGCTTCGGGTCTTTTCTCTGGTCATAATCCACTGGCACACGAGCTATTAAATGCTGGTGAGCAGAGTGGCGATCGCGCATGGCGCTTACCATTATGGGATGTGTATCAAGAGCATCTTGAAAGCCCATTTGCCGATATGACTAACCTTGGTGGTCGTCCCGCTGGTGCCATCACGGCAGCTTGCTTCCTGTCTCGCTTCACCAAGAAGTACAACTGGGCACACTTAGATGTTGCCGGTACCGCTTGGAACAGTGGCGCGAACAAGGGCTCTACCGGACGTCCGGTACCGCTATTGACTCAGTTCCTGATCAACCGAGCGGGTGTTCCTCAAGGGGAATAACACACATTTGAAAAGTTAAGCCGAAAGGGCGAAGAATTATCTCTTCGCCCTTTTTATTTGGCTCTGTCCCGCCCTGATATAGGGAGATGAGTATAAATCCTCAGCTCCCTGTTTCACTCGTTTTATATCTGTTCGGATTCTTGTAGCCTATGATCTAGACTAAATCGACCCGATCCTAATACCCAAAGAAAAAGGAAGCCCAAGACCGTTGATTAGTTCGAATTAGTCTTCACTACAATTTTCCCGATTGCTTTATTTTCGTCCATTAAGGTATGGGCTTGGCGAATATCATCGAAATCGAAGACCTCCGATGTGATATTGGGCATACTCCCCTGTGCCACTTGCTCAGCGATCCAATTCAATGGTGATGCATTCAGAGGCAGAGCCTCGCTCCCCAACATACCACTCTGGAAGAAACTCAGTTTTATCGAGCTGGGTAAATCACTCATCAAACCAAAGCTCTCAATTACAGGTGCGCCTCCCAGTAAACCCACAACTGTCACTTCTCCCCAGGGCCTCAATGCCTTCATGGTATCGATGACGGTCGATGCCCCAACCACTTCTAAGGCCTTATCCACTCCCTTAGGATAAAGAGTCCGCACAGCTGCTGAAACCTCTCCATCATCGATCAGCACATGATCTGCCCCCAGTGATTTCAGACGTTCGACATTGCTCTCCTGCCTCGTGGTCGCTATCACGCTCAAGCCTCGCGCCTTGGCATAGGTTAATCCGGCAAGCCCAAGAGAAGATGTCGCCCCACGTATAAGCAAGGTTTCACCCGTTCGTATATTCAAAGTTCTATCCAGCGCTCCCCATACTGTTAAATAGGCTTGTGGCAACGCCGCCAGTAACACAAAGTCCACATCACTATTGATGACTTGCACATTGCTTTTATTCACTGTGATGATTTCGGCATACCCACCGTGGCGGGCAAACATCATTCCGCCCATGGCAGTTACCACCTTATCACCTATTCTGAAGGTATTACTTGGGTCCTCCAACACCACTCCAGCGGCCTCGATACCTGGAGAAAATTCTGGGTTGATGGTGCCAAATGCTCCGTTACGATAATAGGTTTCCGCCTTATTCAATCCAAATGCTTTCACTCGTATTTTAACTTCACCTTGGGCAGTCACGGGCTCACTCATCTCACGAATTTCTAGTACTTCTGGACCACCGGCTTGCGTTGCTATAATTGCTTTCATAAAGCATTTCCTATGGAGTTAATGTTTGTTGATAGGACAACTATAACGAGTCGATTAACCTAAAATTAGAGACCATTTCATGAATTACTTTTCCATTTATAGTGGTAATCTAGAAACCATCATCCGATTAACCTTATTTCACAGCTAAATATCAAGGTGCTAATCAGTCATGGATCTCAACTCATTGAACATTTTCGTACATGTGGTTCAGCAAGGCAGCTTCTCAGGGGCCTCAAGGGCAATGAATATTCCAGTTGCAACGATCAGCCGTCGAGTCAGTGAGCTCGAGGCACAATTGCAGCAAAGTCTACTCGTTCGCACGACGCGAAAATTGACCTTGACCCCATCAGGTAAAGTTCTTTATCAAAGAGCCTGCGTGGGGCTAGATGAAATTTTTGCAGCTAAACAAGCCATGAATGAGCAACAGGAAGAATACAAAGGAAAGCTGAGGATCTCGATTCCTCCGGCGCTCTACGTACTAGATGACATGTTTCATGCCTTCAATGAAGCCTATCCCGACATACAGCTAGAAGTGTTCAGTTCAGTGAAGAAAGTCGATTTTATCGAAGATGATATCGATATTCTTATCAGGATTGGTAAGCTTAATTATGAGTCCGCAATAGCCAGGCATTTGGGACAATTTAGGCATGTAATTGTCAGTAGCCAAAAGTTTATCAATCGCTACGGTATGCCTAAGCATCCATCAGAATTGGCTACTCTTCCTATTGCTGCCTGGATATCTCGAGACAGTGAAGTGATATGGCAACTGGGCGAGCACTGTCAGTCGATTAAGCCTAAGTTTTTGTCCAATGATTATGCCCATATTCTTTCATCCATCCGCACGGGCAACATGCTGGGTGAGCTCCCCCCTATGCTGGCAAATTCTTTGATCGATTCCGGGGAGCTGGTAGAGGTGTTGACCGACTTTCCCTTGCCTCTTATCGATCTACACTTACTCTACCCAAGCCGTAAACACCTATCTCGCCTAAGCAAGGCCTTCATCGATGACTTTATCGCGTTTTGTCAACAACACAGCCATGACGGAACTCTGTTTAACCGTATCTAGGGACGATTGCTCCTTCGAGCTTTAATTTTGTACAAATTTGAAAAAATATATACACACACTAAAAATACAGGTAAAAGATGCAAACCTAATATGGGTTAAATTTAGATGAGCAATTCAAGGAGTACATATGGAATTAAGCACAATCTTAATGTTTGTCATTGCATCTCTATCCATCAATCTGATCCCCGGGCCTGATGTGGTGTACATAGTATCTAATACCATGAAGGGTAAATTAAAATCGGGGATTGCGGCATCTCTAGGGCTAGGTGCTGGCTATTTGGTACATACTTTAGCCGCGGTATTTGGCTTATCGGCGCTAATACTAAGCTCTGCCTTCCTGTTCAGTGTGGTTAAGTACTTAGGCGCGGCCTATCTGCTATATTTGGGAATCACCTCGCTAATAAACTGTTACAAAGGTCAATCTAAACTGGTTGCCAATGATGACACTAAGTCTCGAGTTACGAGTGTTAGAAATGTGTTTACACAAGGGGTTGTCGTTAGCGTACTAAACCCTAAAGTGGCCATGTTTTACTTGGCTTTCTTACCACAATTTATTGATATATCTTCTCAATCAGCCACTAAAGAGTTGATGATTTTAGGGCTATTGTTCAGCGCTCTGGCTACAGGCTGTAATTTAGTCTATTCCTTCTTAGGCAGCATACTATTTAGTAGCCCAAAAGCTGCAAAGTATTCCAGAGGTATAGAGGGAGGCTCAGGTCTTATACTCGTGGGTTTAAGTGCAAAAATTGCCTTGAGTGAAAGTCAGTAAATTTATGCACAAGATGTGAGAGTGGCCTCATGGAGCGACTCTCACTTGATGAGTTCTGGGGCTCCGGGCCCCAGTGGCTGACCATAGCTGAACTCGATAAAGTTACCGTCGGGATCTCTGACGCCACAATAATATCCCGCAGGGTATTTATCGTTCCGTACCCCCCAAACCAAAATCCCCTCTTCCTCGGCGCGTTTGGCCACCCTATCCACGGCTTCTTTACTCTCCAGAGCAAAACCTAAGTGGGAAAAGTCGTTCATCTGCTGTTTATGGCCACATCCTCCGGGAAGCACCACAATAATAAACTGCGATTCCTGTCCCGGCTCACAAAGCCAAACAATACGCTTTTCTCCGCTTGGCCGTTCATGGCTATTACCGCAGGGGCGTTCATGAATGACACTCATGCCAGCGTAAGAAGAGTAAAAGTCGACACAGGCTTCAAGGTCCATGACGTGTAAAGCAATATGGGTCAGTGCAATCGCCATCTATAATCTCCCTTCGCAATTAAGCCGCCGGTAAGCGCTTATACGATAAAGCTCAATAACATTCATGACATGCAATCAGACATAATGGACCAGTGTAATCGCCATCTATAACCTTCCTTCACATTTAAGTCGCCTGTAGACAGCCTTGTGATATAGGTTTGATAATAGCGGACGCACTAACTTTAGCCCCATCAACCAAGCCAATGGTTTCAGTATCGGCACCCGTTGCATCAAGACTATGTAGGCATCAAGCTCAGATACGACTCTAGGCTTCTTTACATTTTCGCATTCACCAATGATCACATGTAGTTCGGTTAGCGCCTTGAACGGTTCAATCCCCCAAGCCTTTAACTTCTCGTCCTGATCTGTAATATCGAACCAGTTGACCCCATCGGCATGGCCTCCCGCGATACGTGAATAATTATCTCTATCCTTGATGCATCGGGGACAGGCACCATCGTAGAGGACATATAAATTTGGCTGACTTGGGTTCATATATTGAGTTTAGTCGATATATATCGCCCACTTTTCAGTGAAAATACTTAGGGTAAAAGTGATCAGAATGTCCTATCTTTAAATTCTGGCTTTATAAAGGATTCAACCTAGAGCCAGCTCGGCTGTAATCAAGACCTATCAATATCGAACCTTCATTATTAATCCTTATGTTATGCCTTCTCAAGGTTAAAAGGTTCATTGCTCCACTTCGATATCTTCAAGATTGTTATGCATTCATTTACTGTGACAAGGCCCTTGATAAAAGGGTGAATAGGAGAAGTCTTATGGAAAAACTGAGAAAAGGTCCAATGACCATTGAGTTAGGCGGCAAGAAATACCCCGAATGGGTGGAAAACTCAGAAGGCTACTGGGACTTCCACCGCGCTTTTACCAACAACAGATATACTGAATCACCCAACAGCCAAGTAGGACAAGATGAATGTGTCCTCTCTGAAGCCGGGATATATCGATTAAGGATAATCCATTGACCTTTCTTTATATAAGAAGCTCTAGCTTGGAATGAAAGGACCTAACCAAGTACATAATGAAAAAGCCAGTAGCGTTTAGCTACTGGCTTTTAGAAAAATCATCAATATTTTAGCATGTGACACTTATCACTAAGCATCCACAAAAATAACTTCACCGGTTAGGAATCCATCAACAGAACGTTCGAATGCTTTGCCCACTCGCTTTCCTGAGACTGACTCAAATCCTGGCATCATCTCGCCATAAACATCCCAAGCCTCTTCAAGTACCGTAGGGTTAACGACATTGATTCGGGTACTTCTTGGCATTTCAAGCGCCACACATTTTACAAAAGTGTCAATCGCACCACTTGTTGTCGCATCTGCAATGGCGTATGGAATAGGTTTAACATTCAAAATGCCGCTGATTAAGGTAAATGAGCCCCCATCTGCAATGTACTTCTGACCAATACGAACTAGATTAATTTGCCCCATCATTTTACTCATGACCGTTGTCATCCATTGCACTTCTGTCATCTCGGTAAAATTGGCATACTCACAAAAACCAACCGTATTAACCACTGCATCGAAGTGCCCCACTTTCTCATAGAGTGCTTCAATAGATTGTTCATCGGTAATATCAACAAGGTGATCGACATCCCCTGAGCGACCAGCCGTAATAACCTTGTGATTCCCGAGCCCTGTTAGTGCTGCCTGACCCATTTTACCTAGTGCACCAATTAAAATTACTGTCTTCATTTTTATCTCCAATCGTTGAATTAACTTGATGCAAGAAGCTTAACAACCGCAATGAACAAATAGAAACAAACATTTTTTGTTAGTGATACAAGATTTTTTGGTTATGTGTTAGGTTGAAGTAAGAGCTTGTTATTAGAGAGAGTCGTTGTGAGTAAGCTAGATCGATTAGACATAAAACAGTTGAGGGTTTTTCAAGCCTTAATACGCGAAGAAAATGCTTCTAAAGCAGCTCATCAACTGGGTTTGACTCAGCAAGCGGTAAGCGAGCATCTGAAAAAACTACGAGATGTGTTTGATGACAGATTGTTTGTTAGAAAAACCAATGGATTTGTGCCTACCCCATTCGCTAAAGAGTTATCGATAGGTGTCGATAAACTGCTGCTTGATTTCAGGTTGCTGTTGTCACCGAACACCTTCTCCCCCGAAAAGGCCAGTGGCACTTTTGTTATTTCAGCTACCGACTATGCACAACAAATAGTATTACCAGCATTGATTGCTAAACTAAGAAAACAATCGCCGAATTTGAAATTGATCGTCAGAGATTTTGAAATCGATAAGCTGCATGAACTGATGGTGAGCGGTAAAGTGAACTTGGCAATCGCATGCCCTGATCACATTCCAGACAGCTACCCCATGGTTAAACTATTTGAAGAGCACCATGTCTGTGTGGCATCTGCGAGTTCAACTATTTCACAAAAGATGTCACAAACGACGCCAACTTTAGCTGAAATCGCAAGTTACCCAACGATTATCGCTTCGCCATCACGGCCAAATTTTAAAGGCTCAATTGATGATTGGTTTTCGCAATTTGGCTTAAAGAGAAATATTGTCGTGTCAGCTCCCTGCTTCTCTATTGTGCCTATGTATCTTGAAACAACCGACTCCATCGCCTTTTTACCTTCCAGGGCCATCAAAGGCCTGGATATCGTGACCATTCCTTTAGAGCAATCACCTGATAGTTTCGATGTTATTGCGGCTTGGCACCCTCGCTACAATGATGATCCACTGCAAAAATGGGTTATTTCCTTACTTGAGCTTGAGTAACCTAGGTGTTTTCAGAATGAAAAATAGGTTCCCTACGGATGAAGGCTGGTTACATTTTCTCTATGGATCGTTGGTAGTTGGTTTGAAGATCTTACCTTCATAGCGACTTACCGACTGCCCGGCGAGGCATATGCACTATTTACTTTGACAAGGGTCTGCAAGACTCTGTGAAGCCATCCATAGCCGCTCTGCGGTTTCCAACAACTTAGTGTTTAACGGCCAGTTCGGCATCCACACCTCTCGTTCGAAGAGTACTACTAGGTGATACCTCACCCTGAAACCTAAGCTCGCAGCCGCATCTACACCGAGTTATTCACAAGCAGAGTTATCTTGCTAGTCGACTTCATAGTAACGGGGTCATAACTTCGAATACAGATTAATTAGCTAGGCCCCCCTTGCCCGCACCTTGCCACCAATCAAGCACTTTCCAAAAAATCCAAGCCGTTAGGTTTGAAAAAGTTTTACTCTGACTCAATTTTCAGCCCCAATTTGTAACTACTTTTGACCAGCCCACAAACCTAGAAACTGAGCCGCGTAAGGAGTCATTACAGCTAAGTGTTAGAACAAACCCATTCGAATTATTTATTATATTGTTCCTCCAGCATGTACTAGGCTTCAGTATACACTGACCCTATTTTCTACAAAAAAATTATTGTAGCTAAGTGATTCCCATGAAAAAAAATATTCAATCCCTACTTATTTTTTTCTTATTTTTCACAGGTGTTAGTGTCGCTGCAGATGAAACCTATTTGATTGGAACATTTCCAATCCCATTAATGGTAGAAGATAAAGACAACGGGATATTTATTGAGTTAACTAAAGAAATTGCTAAGCGTAGTAAAATAAAAATCACTATAAAAGTATTACCACCTAAAAGAATCACCACCTATTTCGCTGAAAATATACTCCATGGCTTTTTTCCAGCTCTGGATGTCATGGTTACCCATAAAATATCCAAATCAGAATCAATTTATATCAAAAAAGATTTTGGTTTTACTAAACAGGGTCAACCTCTGGTCAAATCGATTACTGACCTTACCGGGAAGCATATTGGAATGACTCTCGGATACCCATATTCAAAAGAAATAACTGCAAATTTATCCTTCACCACTAGTACTGCCCCAAGTGATATTAATAACATAATAATGCTAGATGCAGGCCATATTGATGTTTTTGTCGTTGAAGAAAAATCTGGGCTCAAAGCAATAGAACAAAGCGGCAAGAACAATATTAGTTACGACTCTGAACAACCATTGTCCCGCCAAAATGTCTATTACGCATTTCAATCAGATAAAACGGGCCAACGACTAGCCTTACTCTTCTCAAAAGCCCTGGTTGAAATGAAAAACGACGGCACATTTGAAAATATAATGTCCAAAGTGGATGAATAACCATTTAACTCAAAACTTAATCCCGCTCAAAGTTGTTGCCAGACCACTAGCGGCTTCACTTTGTCGTTACTGCACATCCGCTGCATAAGGATATGGTGCTGTATTGATATGATAGAAGTTAAAATCGACAAAAAAGAAGCTGAACACTAGCCTCCACTCTGGTTTAAAGCATAGGTTTTGGTGTAAAATCCCTTGCTTCGACAGTAAATCAAGCCTATTCACTAAAACTGAAAGCCAAGACTAAGCCTACTATGCCAAATGCCCTATTTTACGTGATGCCTGATGAGGCCAATAGCCCCACCGAGGCGACGCAGCAGGTACACAGATTAGCCTGTGAACTTGCACAGAATGCATACGTTAATCAGCAACTAGTTTATGTCCATACTCAGGATAGAGAACAGGCTTATGCTGTCGATGAATTGTTATGGCAATTTGAGCCAAATTCTTTTGTGCCCCATAACCTCAAAGGTGAAGGCCCGGTCACAGGTGCGCCTGTGGAAATCGGTTTCGACACCTTAGGGCCCAATAAAAATCGTCATCTTCTGATTAATCTTGCAGACCAAGTACCCTCATTTGCGGTAAACTTTGGCCAGATTATCGATTTCGTTGCCAATGATGCTGGGCATAAGACGATCGCACGCGATCGTTACCGTCAGTATAAGAGCCTTGGAGTGACATTGAGCACTCAGGACTTAGCGAAACAACCACTTAATTTTGTTTGAGAAAAACTAGCTCCCATGGAAAAAACATATAACCCGCAGTCTATAGAACAGTCTCTTTACCAAAGCTGGGAAGAGAAAGGTTACTTCAAGCCACATGGCGACGAGTCCAAAGGCAACTATTGCATCATGATCCCGCCACCAAATGTGACGGGTAGTCTGCATATGGGTCACGCCTTCCAAGATACCATTATGGATACTCTGACTCGTTATCAGCGTATGAAGGGTAAAAACACCCTTTGGCAGGTAGGTACAGATCATGCGGGTATTGCGACTCAGATGCTGGTTGAGCGTAAATTGGCAGCCGAAGAAGGCAAGACACGTCACGATCTTGGCCGCGATAAGTTTATCGACAAGATCTGGGACTGGAAGAAAGAGTCCGGTGGTACCATCACTAAGCAGCTACGTCGCCTCGGCGCTTCAGTGGATTGGGATCGCGAGCGTTTCACCATGGACGAAGGCATGTCTGAAGCGGTACAAGAGGTCTTTGTCCGTCTTTATGAAGATGACCTCATCTACCGTGGTAAGCGCCTGGTTAACTGGGATCCGGCTCTTCACACGGCGATCTCAGATCTCGAAGTAGAGAATAAAGAGAAACAAGGCAGCATGTGGCATTTCCGCTACCCGCTGGCCGATGGCGCATTGACTGCCGATGGCAAAGACTATTTAGAAGTGGCGACGACTCGTCCCGAAACCATGCTAGGTGATAGCGCGGTTGCGGTTCATCCCGATGATGAGCGTTATGCATCCTTGATCGGCAAGTTTATCCTGCTGCCAATCGTTAACCGTCTTATTCCTATCGTTGCCGATGATTATGTCGACATCGAATTCGGTACAGGTTGTGTGAAGATAACTCCAGCTCACGACTTTAACGATTACGAAGTCGGTAAGCGTCATAACCTACCTATGTACAACATCTTAACTTTCGATGCGGCTATCCGTAGCTCAGCCGAAGTGGTTAACACAGATGGCACCAGCAATACCGAATTAGATAACAGCCTGCCCGAGCGTTATGCAGGTCTGGATCGTTTCAAGGCACGAACTGCCATCATCGCAGAATTCGACACCCTTGGACTACTGGGTAAGATAGATCCGCACGGACTGAAAGTGCCTTATGGCGATCGCTCCGGCGTAGTTATCGAGCCACTACTTACCGATCAATGGTATGTCTCTGTTGCCCCTATGGCGAAAACTGCCATGGAAGCGGTCGATAATGGCGACATCAAGTTCGTGCCGCAGCAGTACGAGAACATGTACAACTCTTGGATGCGCGATATTAACGATTGGTGTATCTCACGCCAACTTTGGTGGGGACACAGAATCCCGGCCTGGTACGACGAAGCGGGTAAGGTCTATGTTGGCCGCGACGAAGCCGAAGTACGTGCTAAGCATAAGCTTGACGACTCGGTCGTGTTACGCCAAGACAACGATGTACTCGATACCTGGTTTAGCTCGGCACTTTGGACCTTCTCGACCCTTGGCTGGCCGAAGAACACCGAAGAGCTTAAAGCTTTCCACCCAACCGATGTATTAGTCACTGGCTTCGACATCATCTTCTTCTGGGTTGCCCGCATGATCATGATGACCATGCACTTCATCAAAGATGAAAACGGCAAGCCACAGGTTCCCTTTAAGACCGTTTACGTGACCGGACTCATTCGTGACGAAGTCGGTAATAAGATGTCTAAGTCTAAGGGCAACGTACTTGACCCGTTAGATATGATCGACGGTATCGACCTCGAGTCACTGGTGACCAAGCGTACCGCTAACTTGATGCAGCCAAAACTTGCTGCAAAAATCGAGAAGAGCACACGTAAAGAATTTGCCGATGGCATTGAAGCACACGGTACCGACGCCCTGCGTTTCACTCTAGCATCTATGGCATCCACAGGCCGTGATATCAGCTGGGACATGAAACGTCTCGACGGTTACCGCAGCTTCTGTAACAAGATTTGGAACGCCTCACGCTATGTGTTAATGAACACAGAAGTGCAGTCAGAAGATCAAGACAGCAATGTCGCAGGCGAGCCATTAGATTGCGGTCAGATTCTAACTGACGGCAAGCCGGGCGAAATGGAGCAGTCTCTTGCAGATCGCTGGATCATAGGCCTGTTTAACCAGACAGTTAAAGCCTATGACGAGCACATGGAGAACTACCGTTTCGACCTTGCGGCAAATACCATCTATGAGTTCACCTGGAACCAGTTCTGTGACTGGTATTTAGAACTGACAAAACCTGTGATGCAAAGTGGCACCGAGGCTCAGAAGCGTGGCACTCGCCATACTCTAGTGACGGTGCTAGAGGCGATGCAACGTCTGATGCACCCTATAATGCCTTATATCACAGAGACTATCTGGAAGCGCGTACAGCCTCTGGCTGGCGTTACCGGCGATACTCTGATGTTGGCGCAGTTCCCTGAATATCAAGCCAATAAAGTTGATGCTCAGGCGATGGAAGACCTCGAGTGGGTTAAGCAGGTCATCACTGCGGTACGTAACATCCGCGCCGAGCTGAACATTGCCCCGTCTAAGCCGCTTAACGCCCTATTACGCGGTGTTAGCGAGCAAGATAAGGCTCGTCTGGAAGAGAACCAAACCTTCTTCAAGACCTTGGCTAAGCTTGAGTCTATGACTATCCTCAGCGACGACGAGACTGCACCTATGTCTACCACTCAGTTGATTGGTGATATGGAGCTGCTTATCCCTATGGCGGGTCTTATCGATGTAGCTAAAGAAGTCGCGCGTATCGACAAGCTGCTCGAGAAGGCTGCCGGTGAGTTTAAGCGCATCGAAGGTAAGCTCTCTAACCAAGGTTTCGTGGCTAAAGCCCCTGCAGTCGTGATTGAGAAAGAACGTGCTAAGCAAGTCGGATATCAACGTGATATCGAAAAGCTAACCGAGCAGAAAGCAGAGTTGGCTAAGCTAGAAGGTTAAAGGAAGTGTCGAGTTCCTAGGAGCGAGAAACTAGGAACAAGCACTTTTGACTAACACTAAAAAGGGCTGTCATCGTGACAGCCCTTTTTAGTGCCTAAGGTTTAAGTTCCTAAGATCTAATTCCTCGAGCCTCTTAACTCGCAGCTAAAGCAGCTCCTACAGAAAGCAGAGCTTATCCTATCGAAATCGGGATCCTATTTCTGCCAAAATGCTCACAGGGCCCATCGAAACGTCCCGGTATTTGTGTACCACAATATTGGCACTTGCCGCTATGATTTAGATGATATTCGCCTAACTCATACCAGTCGCGATTGATGACTAGTTTATGACATGACGGGCAGTAACTGCTGCCTCCATCTGTGTCATGAATATTACCGGTATAGACATAGTTGAGCCCCTGAGCCAGGGCAATTTCTCTGGCCCGCATCAGTGTCGATGCTAGCGTTCTGGGCTTGTCTAACATATGAAAGTCGGGATGAAAGGCGCTGAAATGCAGTGGAACATCATAACCTAAATTATCGGCTATCCATTTGGTTTGTTGCTCCAGCTCTTTGACTGAGTCGTTTTCATCGGGGATCAAGAGTGTGGTTATCTCAAACCAGACTTGAGTCTCATGCTTAAGGTAGAGCAAGGTATCGAGCACATCGCTGAGATTTCCGCTGCAAATTTTGTGATAAAAGTCTTGAGTAAAACCTTTTAGATCCACATTGGCGGCGTCCATATAGCGATAAAACTCGACCCTGGGCTCGGGGCAGATATAGCCTGCTGTAACGGCCACCGAGTTGATCCCCTGCTCATGACAGGCCTGAGCCACATCAATGGCATATTCGAGGAAGATAACCGGATCGTTATAGGTGAAGGCGATGCTCCTGCAGCCCATGCGCTTGGCCGTTGCCGCCAATGATTCCGGACTGGCTTTCGAGCCTAAAGTATCGAACTCACGTGACTTACTGATGTCCCAATTCTGACAGAACTTACAGCAAAGATTGCAGCCTGCGGTGCCAAAGGAAAGTACAGAGCTACCGGGATAAAAATGATTCAGAGGTTTCTTCTCGATGGGATCGATACAGAAGCCACTGGAGCGACCATAGCTAGTAAGCTTTATCTCATTATCTATATTCTGGCGCACGAAACAGACCCCACGCTTGCCCTCACGCAGCTGACAATGTCTGGGACATAAATCGCATTGCACCCTACCGTCGTCCAGTTGGTGCCAGTACTTAGTGTCTACCGTACTCGCTTCTACCGCATTAGTTTCACCTGTATTTGTACTCGATTTAGACATCATCAGCATATGTCCGCCTTGGCCTATACTTAAAGCCTAGTTTAAAAAGACTGGCCAGGTAACAGATGCTAAGTTCTATCCGCCCTCCCGCCGTCGCAGGACTGTTTTATCCGGCAGATCCTATTGTGCTATCCGCTGAGCTATCCAGCTATATGAGTCACGCGTCACTTCATAAAATTCAACATTCGACACCTAAAATGATACCTAAGGCGATAATCGTGCCCCATGCGGGTTATATCTATTCAGGGCTCGTGGCAGCCCATGGTTTCTCCTGCATTAGTGCCATCACAGACAAAATTAAGCGTGTGGTTTTACTCGGTCCCGCCCATACCCTTTATCTGCAAGGCTGCGCCATCCCCGAAAGCACCCATTTCTCCACGCCTCTGGGCAACTTGCCCATAGACAGTTCTGGCGCTGAAAAATTGGCTGCATATGATGCCGTGACTATCTCCAATATCCCGCATAAAAATGAACACAGTCTGGAGGTCGAGCTACCCTTCCTACAGCATTGCCTGGATGAATTTACACTCCTCCCCATCCTAGTAGGTGACATAGCCCCTGAACTGATGGCCGAACTATTGGAATTAGTCTGGGGTGGAGACGAAACCTTAATTGTCGTCAGCTCAGATCTAAGCCACTTTCATCCCTATGATGAAGCTAAGCAATTAGACCGGGAAACCTGCCAGAAAATCCTAGCCAATAACAGTGACATATCTTCCGAGCAAGCCTGCGGAGGCCGTTCACTTAATGCGCTTTCTCTCCAGATTATGCGTCATAACCTCAACATAACTCAGCTGAGTTATCAAAACTCGGGTGACTGTGCGACAAGCGATGCGAGTGATAAGAGTCGGGTGGTCGGCTATGCCAGCTTTGCCATCAGTTAACCTCACCGAACCCGAGAAACGTCAGTTGTTAGCACTGGCGCGTAGCACCTTAGTCGATTCATTTGGCTCAGACCCAGCAGCCAAGCTCCCTCTAACTTCACACCATAAACTCCCCACTTCACACAGTAAACTCCCCGATGAAGCAGTTATCGAGTTAAAGCTAGGCTGTTTCGTTACCCTGACACTCGATGGTGAATTAAAAGGCTGTATGGGCTGCATAGAAGGTGAGCGAACTCTGGCTAACAGCATCCCGGATCTTGCCACCAGCAGTGCCTTCTACGATAGTCGCTTCTCACCTCTGCGGCAGCCTCAGTTAAGTCGAGTCTCGATAGAGATATCTCTGCTCTCACCTCTTACCCCCTTAAACGTCAGAAGTCAGGCTCAGCTTGAGGAATACTTAGCTCAGGATCACTATGGTGTAGTGCTTAAAGAAGATGGATTAAGAGCCGTGTTTCTTCCTCAGGTCTGGGAGCACTTTTCTGGCCCCAAAACTTTTATCGATGCCCTGAAAGTGAAGGGTGGCTGGCCCGAAAATTATTGGTCAGACAAGATAGAAGTTGAGCTATTTAAGGTTATCCACTTCAGCGAAAACAGATAAAACCAGCTCATACCTGATTGTTTGCTAAAAAATGAATTCCAGGACCTAAAGCCTAGGCACTCGTTTATGAGTGCCTAAAATTAAACTGCCTTTAACATTCCTGGAGACTGAGTCTGAAATTTCTGAATCAAATTGAGCAGACTCATAGCTTGCTGTTTGACATCTCCTACATTCTGATTCAAGTTCTCTAACATAGCCGCGCTCTGCTGGATTGTACTGTCGACATTTTCCATCGCCTCAGAAATATATACCACCTGACTCTGCTGCTCTTTCATTGCTAATGTCACTTCATCGACATTATTTTTCACCCCTTCACTCGAGACCGTAATCTCTTTAAGAAGCAGTCCTGATTCAGTCACCAGTTCGGCGCCGGTATTGACCTTTTCTACTGAGTCATTGATGAGATGAGATATCTCTTTGGCAGCGTTAGCACTGCGCTGGGCCAGAACTCTGACTTCTGCGGCGACAACGGCGAAACCTCTGCCTTGCTCTCCAGCTCTAGCTGCCTCGACCGCTGCATTGAGCGCGAGTAAGTTAGTCTGAAATGCAATCTCATCGATAACACCTATGATGTTTGACATCTTACCGCTGGACTGAGAGATCCCATTCATCGCCAAAATCACGTTATCGACCACACGTTCACCTTCGATGGCGTATTTATGGGCTTGCAAGGACATGTTTGCCGACTGATGAGCCTTATCTAAGGTGTTACTAATGGATGCCTGCATCTGAGACATGGCACTGGCGATGCTCTCCACGCTGGCAACTTGCTCGTCTATTTGTTGATTCAGGCCGAATGTCTCATCTGAAGCTTCCTGAGTCTTGTGATTGACCACATTAGCTGCGATGCGGATCTCATCGATCATAGCAACAAGATTATCGACAGTCCGGTTGATACTCAGCTTCAAAGCAGCATATTCGCCCTCTACTGCCATGCTAAAGGATTCGGATAAGTTACCTTGCGCAACTGCTTCCATTACCTCTTTCGACTCATTGAGTGTGGCTTCTATTGCTTCGCAGGTTTGATTAACAGCACCAGAGAGTTGATTGAAATCACCAAAGGTTTGAATGGTAACCCTTTGATCAAGCCGACCATGTGCTAATGACTCCATGACTTGAGAGATTGCCTTCACTACCTGGTCGCATGAGTTTGCCGCCGCATTAACCCCCAATTTTAGATCTAATAGCTGTCCCTTGGCATCGACTGTCACTTGCTCGTCAAACTCACCTTCGGCTACTTTCTTCATCACCTGAATAATATTATTAATCACATCGTTAGTGCCTGATGCTGCCAGATTAATACTCTGTTTGAGCTTAGCTAAGTCACCTTTAGCATCAACAGAGACCCGATGACTAAAATCCCCTTGGGCGAGTGATTCCATCACTTGAATAATTTCACGAACAATATCATCTGTGATCTTAGAGGCCGCATTGACGCTGTCTTTTATCTGAGCAAGTTGCCCCTTAGCATCACACTCTACTTGCTTGCCATAGACACCTTGCTGAATTTGCTGCATCACGGAACCGATCTCAGATATCACAGTTTGAGTATTCATGATGTTTTGGTTGATGGCCTTTTTGAAAGTAGTCAGTTCACCAGCCGTGTTAACCAAGACTCTGACACTATAGTCTCCGCCTTCTAGTCTCTGCATGACACTGGTCGCATCCTTGATAAATGATGCCATTGACTCTGCAGTCTCATTGACCGTCATTTTCAAGATATTTAGTTGTCCCAGTGCAGACACTTGCACCACTTGAGAGAAGTCTCCTTGTTGAATTGAGTGCATCACAGCACCAATGTCATCGATAACCAACTCGGTATTTTCAATATTTTGATTGATTGCTTGCTTGAAGGTTGCCAGCTCTCCAGCAACATCAACATCAACTCTGACACTATAATTACCAGCCTCCAGTTGCTGCATCACAGATGTCGCATCTTTAATAAAGCTAGCCATCCCCTCCGCTGTCTGATTAATGGTTAGTTTTAAGGTGTGTAATTGCCCTTGTGCAGGCACATTGACATATTGAGTAAAATCTCCCTGCTGAATAGCCTGCATCACTTGACCAATATCATTAATGACCAGTTCGGTATTTTGGATGTTCTGGTTGATCACTTGTTTAAAAGTATCTAACTCACCCTTGGCATTAACAGAGACTCTGACACTATAATCCCCAGCCTCAACGCCTTGCATCACGTCAACGGCATCCTCAATAAACATGGCGGTACTCTGAGCTGTAGTATTGACCGTAGTTTTAAGCTCGAGTAACTGTCCTTGAGCATTCACTTCTACTCTTTGGGTAAAGTCTCCGACCTCTATCGCCTTCATCACTCGACCGATATCGTCAATAGACTCAGTAATCGCTGTGGCCGAATCATTGATTGTGCACTTAAGATCATCGAGATCTCCCGTCATATCAGTCTTGACCCTATGTTTGAAATTACCCTTTGCTAACTCTTCGACTGTGCCATTGATGTCCTGCAAGGCCGAATCGAGAGAACTAAGCATCTCATTAAGCGCTTTGGCCGCCTGGCCGGTTTCATCTGTACTATTGACCTTAGTGCGCATTGAGAATCGCCACTGAGACTTTAAATCAAGGATAAAAGCAGACAAGTCCTGTATGGGTGATGCGATGGAGCGGCCGAATTTTATGGCAATTAACACAGTCAGTATCAGTAACCCCAGCATCATCACGATAAATAACAATCTCAGAGAGGAGATGGCGGCATAAGCTTCACCTTTGCTTTGCTCCACCACCAAAGCCCATCGGCTCCCCATCACAATTAAGGGAGCATAAGCCGCAACGACTCGATGCCCCGAATAATTTTGGCTCTCAATAAAACCAGACTCATTGTTCAAGGCGTTAGTAACTTGAGGAGTACTGACTGAAATATTACTGCGGGAATTAAAAGACTCTTTAACTGAATATTTAGGATCGAAGAAGCTATCGGAGCGCATCTTCTTATCACTGCCCACCAGATAAGACTCACCCGTTTCACCTAGCCCAAAAGTCGAACTCATCACCTGAGAGACCTGATCTAGGGGCAGCTGGAAAATCAATACACCTAAAAGATGCTCACCTTCAAAAATAGGACTGGCAATAAAACTGGCAGCGGCTTCGTAGGATGGCGTATAGGGAGCATAATCGATAAATATCGACTCTCTCTTACGCACAGCTTCGTGGTAAGCCTCAGATAAACCGCTTGTTTTATAGGGACCATACTCTAGGCTCGTCGCGTAGTCCAACTCCTTGTAGACAGAGTAGACCACCTCATGACTCTTGGCATCGATAAGAAAAATATCGTAATAACCAAACTCAGAAACATAACTGCTGAAATCTTGATGATACTGATTATGAGTACGGTCATAGAGGGTAGAGTCACCGTTATCAATCAATTTGTCTTTTTCCCCCAGAGGATAAGGGTTCAAACTTATATAGCTAGTTTGCAATGCTATAGCTACATCTGAAAGCGATGATACTAAGGCTGTATCATCAATTTGGTCTCTGGTATCAGCTAAGTATTTCGCACCAAACTCGTTCCGATAATACTGCTTTAATGTACTGGTATCGACCACTCGATGCTCATCCAGGTAGCTATGATAGCCTTTAGAGAAACCACTGAGCGCATTGCGAGCCATGCCGCTACGACTCAGGTTTTCTAATTGTGACTGAGCGGTAGTGAAATATTGACTAATAATACTCGTCTTCAACTCAGCCACCGCAGTTAGCGCCGAGGATTTATCATTTGATAGGGCCTGAGAACTATTAAAAAGTGCGATCGAAGCGATAATAATCGCGGGAACGAGTCCGACAATAGAGAGAACTAAGCTTAACTTTCTCGCAAGTGGCATATTATTAAAATAATGGCTCATGTCCTGCCTCCTTTCATGACACAGATAGTCGAAAGCCCCATACCTATTGGGGCTTGTCGTTTTGACAAATATCCGATTAACTATAGTTCAAGAGGAAAGAAGATAAATGTAAATCAGCAAAATCTGACTTGAAATTGGCATGGGCTTGTTTATCTAGAGGTTAAAACCGTTTAAATATCAGCTAACTGTAGCCGCTATTTTATTTAAAACGATGAACTAAAATCGTCAATTGGATTGACTCGTTATCAATAAGCCCCTAGCTAACAAATAATCACTAGACATTCTGTTATGCATATGAAAAAACAGGATAAATTATAGTTTTAGACTCATATTGGTATATGAATAGGAACTGCCATCTATCCTAAACATATCCTCAATTTCACCATTCTTGATGAAACCGGTTTTGTTATAGAGCGAAATAGCTGGCAAATTGTTAGACATGACCCAGAGGTCAATCCATTGCAGATCCGTTTCTGTTTTAGCCCATTGCTCTACGGTTTTAATCAATTGTTTACCTACGCCTGTTCGTCTGGCATCGCTATGGACGCCCATGCCCAACAGGGCTCTATGAGCTGTGTGAGGCTCAACTAGGGGTCTGAGATCGATATGGCCGCAGATCCGATCTTGCGCATCGGTTGCTATCCAAAGTTTCCTCCAGGTTTCATCGCCGAAAGTACGTGTTATCCCATCTGAGAACCTCTGTTTCATCTGCTCAGACATAGCAGAAAGTTCACGTGACATTGGCTGAAACAGAGGAATATCACCTTGGCCATTTTCCGCAATCTGCTCACTTAGATAGTCAAAAAATAGACTCAACTCACTCTCTTGTATGAGTCTTATCTCTTTGGTCATTCTTCGTGTCTTATCAAGTATCACGCTCAAGCTCCTTACACTAAATAATTGCCAGAAAAAATCTAAGCCATATCGCAAAATAGCACATAAGGTCAACAAGACCCCACACCTTAAAAAACCAGTGATACCGCTGTTTCGTGAAGTTTACTCGATTGGTTTTGGTGTTTTGCAGTAAATTAGGTACAGTGTCGACTGCTATCACAAGCGAACAACCTAAAAACAGTCAAGATGTGCGTTTAAAACATAAAAATCAACATAGACACATCATTAGTAGCAAGCAGGCTTATTAACAAACTAATAATTATAATATTTGAAGGAAGAAGATGAGCAATTCCAAAGATGCTTATGCAGACAATGATCTGCGGGAAGTGAAGCAGCTAGGCATGTGGGCCTCCATAGCCAGCTTAAGTTATATTTTCTGGATAGTCGGCGGCATGGAGCTCGTTGAACGTATTGCCTACTATGGTGTTAAGGCCAGTGCGGGTCTTTATGCAAAAGCACCTGTCTCTGAAGGCGGCCTAGGGATCAGCCTCAGCGACTATGGTGTGATTATCGGAATTTGGGCAATGATGCAGACCTTTGTCCCGGTATTTACCGGCGGCATTTCAGACCGAGTCGGCTACAAGGAAACCATTTTTGCATCAACCATAATCAAAATTTGCGGTTATTTAGTGATGGCCTTCTTCCCCAGTTTCTATGGTTTCCTCTTCGGCGCCATATTACTCGCCGCTGGTACCGGGATATTTAAACCTGGGATCCAGGGGACATTGGTCCTTTCGACGGGGAGGCAGAACACCTCTATGGCTTGGGGTATATTCTATCAGGTGGTGAATATTGGCGGCTTCTTAGGCCCCTTGGTAGCCGTGCATATGCGTCAGCTATCCTGGGATAATGTGTTCTACGCCTGTGCAGCCATAATCTCATTTAACTTCCTTTTCTTGCTTGCCTATAAAGAGCCGGGCAAAGAGGCACGCTTAGAGCGTAACCGTAAGATTAAATCGGGTGAAATCCATCAGGTCGCGCTCTGGAGAGATGCCCTCCACGAACTGAAGAAACCTATCGTCATCTACTACATGTTGGTATTTGCGGGGTTCTGGTTCCTATTTAACTCACTGTTTGATGTTCTGCCAATCCATATTGCCGAGTGGGTCGATACCAGCGTTATCGTGACCTCATTATTTGGCCCGGAAGGGACATCAAACGGGATCTTACAATTCTGGCTGGGACTGGATAACACCGGGACTAAGGTCATGCCAGAAGGCATGCTCAACCTTAATGCCGGCATGATAATGACCACCTGTTTCCTGGTTGCCGCCCTTACGGCTAAATATCGTATCACCACGGCAATGCTGGCTGGTTGTTTGCTGAGTATCTTGGCTTTCGTCGTGATTGGCGCCACTAACGCGGCCTGGATGATGGTATTGGCCATCGTCATGTTCTCGTTTGGTGAGATGATGATTAGCCCGAAGAAGAATGAGTTTATGGGTAACATAGCCCCGGAAGGCAAGAAAGCCATGTATCTGGGCTTTGTGATGCTGCCCCAAGGCATAGGCTGGACACTCGAAGGTTTCTTCGGTCCTAAACTCTATGAGATGTATGCATCGAAGGAGATCTTCTCATTAGACCTGCTCAAAGAGCGCGGAATGAGTGCCAGTGATGTGAGTGCGATCCCACAGGGTGAAGCTTTTACTACACTCGTGGCCTACACAGGAGAGCCAGCTCAAGAGCTAACGACTCTACTCTACAATACCCACAATATAGGCATGGCCTGGTATATCATTGCCGCCATTGGCACCATTTCCGCCGTGGGTATCTTCCTGTATGGCAAGTGGTTATTGAAGCTACAGAGAAGTTAAGAAGCTAAGAGGCCTAACTGATTGACAGAAAAGGGGCTAGCGCCCCTTTTTATTTTTACTTCTTACTGCTAAAAATAGCAATCTATGAAGATTTCTTGATCTCACCTACAGGAAAAATAGTACGACCGTACTCGGCGTTGAGTACCTGAGCCATTGCAAAATAGATGGCACTAGCACCACAGAAGATCCCTTCTATGCCAGCTATGGTCCCAATTAACTCACTGCCGGTAAAATCTCTTGCAGCTAACAAGCCGAACAAGATAGTGAGCGATCCAAATACCACTTGCTTAGCCCTGGGGTAACGCAGTGAACCCACAAACATGAAAGCGGTAAAGACGCCCCAAAGTAGCAGATACCAAGCCATAAATTCGGCAGGACTAGGCTCTGCCAGGCCAAGCTTGGGCATAATCAAGAGGCCGACTAACGTTAGCCAGAACATACCATAGGAGGTAAAAGCCGTAGTACCGAAAGTATCACCACGCTTGAAACACATCATCCCTGCGATAACCTGAGCGATACCACCATAGAAAATACCCATGGCCAAGATCATAGAATCGATCGGGAAGAAGCCAGCGTTATGGATATTTAATAGGATGGTGGTCATACCGAAACCCATCAGGCCTAAAGGTGCTGGGTTAGCAAGTTTTGTCGACATCGAGTTCCCCTAAGGAGTATTCCAACAATTATGATGCCAACAAAAAAGTTGTCATCATAAATGAAATTTAATTTGAATTTGAATTTGCGCGGCGCATCTTAGAGGATGGAATAGTGCATATCAAACAGGAGCAATCGGTGATCAGGCTAAGAGTCACTTTGAATAGACTCGGTTCAATTAACGAGCAGAATAATTTATAACCTTTAATTTTCAAAACGATATGATGAGGTTGAATTCAGAAGTGCTCAAGAAGGGATTTCATCTGATTAATGACTAACCCTTTTAATTTCAAGTCGATAGCATATTTCATCTAGATAAGCACAAGCCCTTAAACCGAACCCGAGAGATCTCAATCACAAAAACCAAGCAATAGCGACATGACTCACACTTACAAGGTATTTAAGTAATTGATGAACTAGTTCATTTGCTTGTATAACCAGCTTTAAGTGATCTACGCCCCAAATAAAAAAAGAGTGTGATCAGGTCTTCAAAAGCAGCAATCACTTTCCCTATCTATGCAAAAAAGACCAAAACAATAAATATAGCGTAAACGAGCAGCATTAAACGAGGAGTCTTCAGGTTCTGAAACTGATCCGTCTAGCCAAATATACCATTAACTTCTGCGGCGGTAAGATCCCGGCTCGCTCCCTCGTTTAAGTAGGCATCTAATGTCAGTTCTCCAACCGAGCAGCGATGTAGCCCGATGACAGGATTACGAAAACGACCAAACATACGCTTAATCTGATGATATTTACCTTCGGTCAAGGTCACTTCTGCAACATACTCACCGATAATCTCAAGCTTGGCCGCCTGAGTCGTTATATCTTCAAATTCAAAGTAAAACCCCTTGGCGAAGGCATGAATATACTCTTCAGAGAGTGGGTTTTGCAGTGTCACTCGGTAACGTTTCTCAACTTTACACTCTGGAGACATCAAGTTTCTGGACCAGCGACCATCATTGGTCAAAAGCACTAACCCTGAGGTATTCAAGTCTAACCGACCTACGATATGCAACTCAGATTTAGCAGGATGCTCTAACAAGTCGATCACTGTCTTGTGTTTAACATCCTTGGTCGCACTCACCACCCCCACAGGTTTATTGAGCATTACATAACTGGGGGTATTATTCTTAAGCACTCTGTCATCGAGTGACACATGGGAAAATTCATCCACCAGCTGCTGTATGTCTTTGGCCACTATGCCATCGACTCTGACCCTATTCTGCGCGAGCATCAAGCGTATATCTTTACGCTTGATCTTAAGCTCACTGCTGAGGAACCTGTCTAATCTGGCGCGTTTGGATTCCATTTCCTTTTGCCTATTGAGTCGAAGCGTTAACTGCAGGTAGAGGAGTCACTCTATAGGCGCAGCGCCTAGCTCCCTCGATGATATGCTCTTCACGGCTGACGGTAGCCTCATCGCTTAATATCGTTTGAAACAAGTTAAGCTCAGAGCGGCAGAAATTAAGACATTTGCTGGCAGCGGCGCAGATTGGACAATGATTTTCCATTAACCAATAACATGACTCGTCTTCGACTATGCTAGCCATATATCCTTCACGGCTTCTCAGCTCGGCTAAGGCATTAAGTTTATCGATAAGACTGGTTTTGTCTAACATGCTCTGTTGATAGAGTGCCAGTGAGGCTTGCTCTCTATGTGTTATTAACTTCTCCAGTCCGCTATCACCAAATACGGTAATAACGGAGTCTATCAACTGAACCGAGAGCTCTTCATGGCGATCGGAGAAGTGGCTATTACTCTTAGAAGTCAGGGACCAAAATCGAGTCGGACGACCACGAGCCGCCTTCTTATCTTCAAAGATCACATCGCCATCATCTTCTAAACCTTGCATATGCTGACGCACACCCATGGTTGTCAGAGATAATTCACTGGCTAAAACCTTAGCAGTGAGGGGACCTTGAGTCTTGAGCAGTTGAATGATTTTTTCGCTGGTTTTCATGATGCCTCTCTACACCTTTCTTCACCCTTACATTATTACCCATCCAGACATTAAGTAAACATTTTTATTTACTTTAGCCTTTACAAACTTATGTAAAGCATTTACATTACAAAACACTTAATAAGGTAAAAGGTTTATTAAATGAAGTTACTCATCGTCAGTGGTAGCCAAAGAATGGATTCACAAACTGCTAAAGTCGCAACTTATTTAGCTAAACATTCTGTTGAATTTGAAGAGGTGAGCCATATAGAGCTTTGCCATTACGACCTACCTTTTTGGGACGGTGAGCAGGAGAGTAAGTATGCCGAGGCTAGCCCTTGGACCATGATAAGTCACAAGGTCAGAAAAGCCGACGCGCTAATTTTGATCACTCCAGAATGGGGGGGAATGGCCTCACCCCTACTCAAAAATTTCCTGCTTATGTGTGACAACCAAGACACGGCCCATAAACCGGCACTGTTAGTCTCTGTGGTCAGCGGAATAAGCGGCGCCTACCCCATTGCAGAACTAAGAATGAATGCACTTAAAAATAACAAATTAGTGGCCCTACCCGATCACTTAATCATTCGTAATGTCACTGAAGTTCTCAATCATTCACATGAAGGCGTATTAGAAGAAGACCAGCGAGAAAAAGATCTTAGGCAACGTATAGATTACAGCTTGCATATGCTGCACCAGTATAGCCAAGCCTTAACTACAATCAGACATAGACACAGGCATGAGCCATACCCCAAACAGCAGGAATACTGCTACGGCATGTAAATACCGGCACTAGAAACTAGGTAAACCATCAAATAATAAAATGAAAAATGAGGAGTAAGTTATGCTACATCTGGAACATTTAAACTTAGTCGTTGAAGATATCCCAACGACACTCAACTTCTATCGAGCAGCTTTTCCCCACTGGTCAGTACGTGGCGGCGGAGAAGGTACATGGCACGGGAAACCCAGGAACTGGGTACATTTTGGCGACGATTATCAATATCTCACCTTCAATGATGATGGTGTTAGTCAAAACCGAGACCTCACAGGTCATCAGGTCGGCTTGGCTCATTTTGCTTTCGTTACCGATAATATCGATGCCGTGATTGCACGTTTAGCTCAAGCGGGCTTCCTCGCTGACAAAGATGGCGCCGTCGATGAATTTAGAAGAAACGTCTATTACCTAGATCCAAACGGTTATGAAGTCGAATTCGTGCAGTACCTGAGTGATATCCCGACACAAAGAAATCGATATGATGAAACTTAATAGCAGGAACTAGGAACTAGGAACTAGATAATATGGCCATATCAGATTGAAAAAGATACGGCCCAATCTTAGGTAATGTGACAGAAGAGGTCTGTAGCAAACACATCACTTTAACCAGATAACTAATGCTAGCAAGACTAAATAGAAGAAGAAACCTGAGATATAAGCCGAGAAAAAATCATTTCTCGCTAACCTTTTTTCACTGCTAAACACACCTGGAGCGAAAAGAGGCTTCTGAATTCGCCCAAACGACACGACTCTTAACACCACGGCACCAGTCGTGTATAAAATGAAAGAAAGTAAAAAATCCCAGAAAAACCAGAAGAACAGTTCGGCTATGCTACCCATTAACATATCTTCTCCTTAATCTATTATCGACGAATATTCACTGTACCCGCCCTCACTGTAAATGTCATGTTAAGATTTGTTAACTGTAGGTATCCTCAGAATATCCCCTTAATTTGAGACACTCGACAGAAGGACTAATTCAGCCTATAGACTCCATATTAAGCCCGTTCCGATTGATTTTCTTTCACTATCGATGAGTCCTTCTGAGCAAAAAAGTAGACCCTAAATGAGGTGTCATCTGTAAGAAATTCCACCTTGTGCCAATACTCTGGAGGAGATACGGCAACGCCTCCGGTAGGAATAATCAGAGTCTGCTCTATTTCACCTCGACGCTCAGTAAAACCATAAAACTTTAACTCGCCGCTAATAACATTGATCTGTCCATAAACACCGGCTTTAGTATTATGCAAATGAAGAAACATTTTAGGGACATTATTGATAGTGAAGACTTGTGTTGATTTGTAATTAACATAATCACTTGGAATTTGAGCCATAGAACACCTCTGGTTTAGCACTGACTTATACCGATTGGTATTAGCTAATTGATAGTTGATGTTCAGACAATCTACATCAACTTCAGGCTATTAACCATGAGGATAATAAGCAAAAAATGAAAAATACAATAAATAGCGTATCTTCAATGCAGATTCGCTAGACCTATAAATTTTTAGACATAAACAAGGAGTTATTATAACTTGGGGTTAGCATAGAAGGTCACTTCAAATTGAGTCTCTTCCGTCAAAGGTTCAATTTTATGCCAGTAGTTAGGATGAGATATCGCCGTTTCATCGGCCTTAACCAAAACCTCTTTTTCTGCTTGTAAATGTTGACCTTGATAACCGTAAAACTTGACCTCTCCCTGTAAAACATGGATCTGTTCGTAGATCCCTGTCTTCGTAAAATGAGGCTGTGAAAGTGTTTCAGGGATAGTTCCTCTTGTAAAAACACCGATCGACTTGTAACTCTTATAACCTTTAGGTACACATGACATGTTACACCTCACCAGAAAAGAGCTTCATAACACTAATTACATTAAGTCTAGCTGCATATATTGGTATCACCACAGATAGGCCAAGAGATTTGAGCTGAGATGCGTTAAACTCTGGCTAAATTTGATAATAGCTTAGTCTCATGACCTCCCCTTTCAGCTACACGACCCAATACAGTCTCGATAAGGCTCATTTTAGTGAATGCTTCGATGAATCTGTCACAATTGACACCACGTGGCGTGCCTACACTAAAGCAATAGGCTTCTTTTTCGTCGGTGTAGCCTTATTGCTTACAGGCATGAATGCCTATGCTTCTTGGTTTGTTATCGGACTAGGAGCATTGGAATGGGGAAATGTGAAGTTTAAAAAAACTTGGTGGCTCTGGCGACAGATGATGAGTAAAGCAGCCGGAAATGAAGTGATGCTAACCTTAGATGAACAAGGGATCAGCAGCTACTCCTTCTATGTTAAGAGTCAGATATTGTGGAGTGATGTCTCTGAGATAATAACCACAGACAGGGGCTTTCTCATTAAACATCTAGGTGGCACCAGCTATGTCTCTAAACAAGTACTCAATGAAACCGCGCTAGCCTTTATAGACCGTAAAGTTTAGATATAACATCAAAAATAGCATTTAACGATTTTATCCATCTTTAACGTTTGCCATGATAAACGCATCCACATATTCTCCATCTCTAAAGGCGTAATCTCTGGCTTCTCCCTCTATGATGAAGCCATTACGCTTATAGAGTGCGACAGCCACCAGGCTGTGAAAGTTTTCCGGAAGCTCACTGAGCCGCTTTTGCCAACGTAGCAAAGAGGGAAAAGGATGCAGTAAGGTTCCGCTATAACATGAAGGCTGAGAATAGATATTCTTAATCGCTACTATGTCCTCAATATCACTATGACGAATTTCAATGATGTTACTTTCTCGTATATCCACCGTGGCCCCTTCAACTTTTATCTAGCCATACCTTTCTATTCCCTCTAACTTACACTGTTAATGGAACATTTAAATACGTTATTAACCTCTCTCTCTGAAAATGAATACCTAAAGATAAAATTAAAATCCTCATTTACTCAGTAAGGCGAAAATATCTAAAAGTGCTACGCTTATTCTATGGATAAAGTGCCGCTAAAGAGTACAAAGGATATGTACCAACAATCCCCCTTAAACCTTATTCCCTTTCCGATTCTTGTTTGTAATAAACTGGGGGGGATTACGGGCACAAATCGATGTTTTAGGGATACTTTTAAGGCGCCATCAAATAACTTCAATCAAATGATGGCCCACACACTCTTTAGTTTTTTTGATATCGGCCTTACCTCCTGCCAGCCCCTTTTTTTAGAACACCTCAATTACAGAGATAGCTTTCTTTCTTATCTGGTGATTAATACCAAAAAATTCAGTGTTAGCGTTAATATTAGCCTCAATCCAGACAATCCTAGAGAATACTGGCTATTAGTTAGTCCATGCTGCGAGTCTCAACTACAAACCAGTTTAATAAAAAACAAATTACACAGATTAAATCACGCAATAAAGGGAGCTGATATAGGGACCTGGGAATATACTCCTGAAACGAATTCAAGTTACTTCTCATTGAAACTAAAAGAAATTATAGGAATAAAACCTGATACGCAACTTAGCTGGCAACAATTTAAGGCGCTGGTCATAAATAAAGACAAGGCTAACTTTGAACTCCTAACTAAACAAGAATGTAAACCCGGTACTCGTCTCAGCTTTGAATTTCGTATCTATAAAGCAGGTAAACCCTGCTGGTTCAAACTTAATAGCGAAGCATTCTTATCCGACGGAGAAAAGTTCACCATTACAGGCTCTTTAATTGATTGCACCGAAGAAAAAGAGAATATACTTGCATTAAGAGATGCTATCGAGTCTAAGAACTTAGCCCTAGAAGCTGGCAATATTGGCAACTGGCGGGCAGAGCTAGATGAAAATCAACAGTGGGCATGGGACTGGGACTTAAGAGCTAACGACATGTTTGCCCTACAACCTTCAGATATAGGCCATCTTCAAAAATGGGTTGATAGGCTGCACCCTGAAGATTCCGATGCAGTGCTAGAAGCAGTACAACACTCTTTAAAAACGGGAGAGAGCTTTAATAAACAATACCGCACCATATTACCCTCCGGCGAAATAAAACATATATTAGGAAAAGGCAAAGTGGGTCGGGATAAGGTGAATAGAATATCTCGTATTGATGGGATCTGCATCGATCAATCTCCCATATTCAAGGCTCAGGAAGAGTTACAAGAGATCAATGATGAACTCGAAGCCAGAGTCAACTTACGCACCTTAGAGCTACAACAGGCAAAAGAAAGAGCCGAACAAGCTAACCAAACTAAGAGTGAGTTTCTTTCCATGATGAGTCATGAACTCAGAACCCCCATGAATGCCGTCATAGGCTCCTTAGATCTTTTAACTCTCTCTAAGCAAAGCCCTGAGTCCACAGATTTAATTGAAACAGCAGCCACATCGGCCAATAGTTTAGTCACTATCTTAAATGACATTCTTGATATCACTAAAATTGAGTCTGGTAAGTTGCAACTCGAAGCGCGAGATTATTCAATCGCCGATACCATAGATAATGTCGTAAAAATATTTCAGCCAGTAGCAATCAAGAAAGGCGTTGTTCTTAATGTTGAAGAAGATCCATCTATTCCCCGATTTGTAGAAGGGGACGCACTTAGGGTTCGACAAGTGCTATTTAACTTACTCGGTAATGCCATAAAATTCACCTCGAGTCTCGATGGTAAAGGGGGGGTGGTCAATTTAAAAGCCGAAGTTGTTGAACACAATAATACGGTATACCAAATTGCCTTTACCATTACTGATAATGGTATAGGCATAGATAAAGAGACTCAAAAAAAGCTGTTTACGCCATTCACTCAAGCTCAGCGTTCTACCACCCGTAAATATGGAGGAACCGGGTTAGGTTTAGCCATTTGTGGAAAGTTGATTAACTTGATGAGCGGACAAATTGAACTGTCTAGTACACTTGGCGAAGGCTCATCTTTCAGAGTTCAACTTCCCTTCTGGCACTCTAAAAAAACAGATGAAAAATTTCAATTAGCAAGCTCTAAGATTGCACTCATTCAGCTTTGTGGTCACTTAGAGCAGCGCTCTGATAATATAAGAAAACACTTAATCGCTGAAAAAAGTCGAGTGGCTCACTACGATATTGCAGATATTAATTTAGCAATCGCTGATAATGATGCTGTACTATTACTATGCTGTAATTTAGATGCTTACCAACAAACCCTCCTCGATATATACCAAGACCATAGACTCGCTTCAAACTTGATCATAGGTGTGCTTTCTTCACAAATAAGTCAAACCAGAAGACTCATGCCACAAAGTTTATTGGTATCAATCGATCCTATGACTCGTAGCCAGTTAGTCGCATCAATTAAAAAAGTCATAGATCAAGAAATATGCTTATCACTCGATGAAATTAAAACCAATAACTTAATGACGAGCATCAAGCAATCCACCAATAAAAATAAATGTGCAGACATCTTAGTCGTGGAGGATAACCCTTTGAATCAAAAGCTTATAGCTAAACAACTAGCCACTTTAGGTTACCAGTGTGATCTGGCAAACGATGGACTGCATGGCATAGAAAAGTGGCGTTCCATCGACTACAAAATCATTCTTACCGATTGTCATATGCCTAACCTAGACGGCTACAACATGACAAAGAAAATCAGATTGATTGAGCTGCAAGAGCAAAGACAAGCCATTCCAATCGTCGCGATCACTGGAGCCGCCATGAGTGGGGATGCAGAGCATTGCTACTCTACTGGCATGAATGACTTCGTAAGTAAGCCAATGATATTAAAGGATTTAAAGGCTGTAATGAATAAATGGTACATAGCAAATAACCGAGAATGAAATAAACGATGAAGCTGAATGTTCTCTAAACAAGACTTTAAGCATTGAAAAATATAAGGAAGGTTAACGATGAACGAAGGGACTCGTCATATCTTAAATAGAAATATCATGATTGATCTCATTGGAGATGAACCTGATCTCATTAAACAATTTGAAATCGATTTTTTAAATCAAGCCAAAGTCTCATTACAAAAAATGGCCGATATGTATAACACGAATCAATTGCATGAAATTAAAGAAGAAGCCCACTTTCTTAAAACATCGGCAAAAGCCGTTGGTGCCGAACAAATATCCCATCTGCTACAGGCATTAGAAATATCGGGTTCAGAACACAATAAACCAGAATGCAGAGAACTGATTTTAAAAACTAAAGTGGCACTACAACAAATATATGGAGTGATAACCAATGACCAATAAAGCCAGGCTAGCCTGTCGGCAGCCTAAGGTGATCATGATTTATGAAAATGAAGATGACATTCTTGGGGCCGCGAGTATCATCGCCGATCAAGTTGATGAATATAGAACCGTTATGCTTAATAGCGAAATCGGCGACAAAATACAGATCATAAAGCCTTCGGTCATCTTGTTCGCTCTCGCCAACGTTCAGCGTAGCATTGAACTCTATACTAAGCTCATCAATGATCTGCATTTAAATTACCCTCACTACGGTATTCTCTTGTGTAAGAATCGAGAATCAGGAGCCGCATTCAGGTGTTGTATCAAGGGGTTGTTCGATAACTATTTTGTTTACCAGCCTTTGTACGAAAAGTTTCGACTAAAAATGATAGTCCATAATGGATTACGAATCAGTCAATCTGCAGAACAATATAAGGGATTTAATGAAGAACAGTTTGAGTCTATCGATGATGAGTTAACAGCATTGATCGATGCAGGTGGAGAGTGCAAACAATCACTACTCGACTCAATATCCAAATGTAAGCAGCAGATGAAAGAGAGTGAAGAGAGTCTCATCGAAGAGATTGAACGCGCAAAAACATCCTCCAAAGCACTCATAGATAAAATAAATAAAACTCATATTGAACCTCTACTTGCAGAACTGGAAAGTAACATAAAAGTAGGCTTAAATAGCATGCTTCAGCAGATACTTGCGAAGCAGCTCGGACTCAAAGAACTAGAAAATAGATCTTTTGAGATGGGCACTAAAAAGGCTCCAGATCCACAAGTCGTCTCAGAAGTGCTATCGACAGAAAACAGTGGCACCGATGAAGCCATAAATATAGTCAGTAACGCTAGTGTATCGAAGCGCATCTTAGTCGTGGAAGACAACCAAATCTACCGAGATATGTTGGTGAAAGTGTTAGCCAAAGAAGCATATCAAGTCGACGCAGTTGCCGATGGTTTGAGTGCGCTAAAAAAAATAAGAAGTAATCAGTACTCACTCATTCTAATGGATCTTTTTATGCCTAATTTAGATGGTATTAATACCACAAAGCAGATTAAGACCATCAATGGCGGAGAAGAAATCCCTGTTATTGCACTGACTGGAAACAAGAATAAAGAACTCATAAAAAAGTGGGCGGAGCAGGGATTGCAAGGCTATATTCTCAAACCTTCTTCTAAGCAAGAAATTTTGGAAGCCGTCAGTCGAACGGCAATCTAAACCTATAAACATAGGATATAGCCCATCGAGCCAATAATGTATGCTTCCGATGGGCTAAGTTCACTTATTTAAGCGTATGTATGGTTCCGATGGCCTAAGTTCACCTATTTAATCTTACATAAACTTCGCTGTTCTTCATTGCCCATAGCTAGCATTTGCGGTGATATTTGCTGAGCTGCAGAAAACTTACCTTTACTCGTCCAGTCAAACCAGTTGATATCGATTAACGCTTGCGCAGTAGGCCCACCTAAAGTGTTACCCGGGCCAAGCACGATAATCTTATCAGGGGCAAATTCTTTCACCGCCACCTGCACAGCCTTGGAAAAATCATAGGGCTTAGTGACCTGTTCCCCTAAGGTGTACTCCCTCAGCTTCGAACAATCTGCGCCATAGGGAGTCCAAATTCTGCCTTCTCCATCGATCAGGGGAATCTGGGGCTTAGAAAACAGAAACTCCCCCAAAGAAGCGAAGCCTTTCTCTGACACTTGCTCTAACAAGGGAGAATGGAAAGCACCATGATTGTATAAACGCATAGGATAGCGTTCATCCACCTGGGGCAGCATCTCCTCGGCTCGTTTCAGCCCGGCTTCATTTCCCGCAAGCACCCGATAGCCTCCCAGGTAGATAGAGGTAAAAAGTTCACATCCCTCTTCAGCACAGATGGTCTCGATTGTCCTGTCGATAAGGGAAGATATTTCACTGTCGCGTCTCCACTGAGCATCTACCTCGGGATAGATGAGTTGGCCACCAATGAGGCCATCTTGCATCATTGACCCCATGGTATTGATCACATCGATGGCGGCATCGGCATCCAGAGCACCTGCGCAGGCCATGGCAATATACCAGCCCATGGAGTTACCGGTTACCGCAACTACCTCAAAGCGCTCGGTATCGATATCCATAAAGTCACATACAGAGCAGGCATAAATAAGGGCAGAGGCATTTTCTCCAGGCGTATGTTGTTTAAAGGAGTATTTAGCCGCGCCATCAATTTTAGCTATCCCCGTCTGTTTTAGCTCCTCTCGGTATTGATCTATAGCTGCAATAAACGCCTGCTTATCGGAATGAAAACGTTGCAGATATCCCAGTTCATCCTTGTTATAGCAACCCCGGCCAGGGGCAACGACGACGACTCTCTCTCTTGGTTTATTAATCACTTGGTCGGCCTGATCGTTTGCTGCCACTTGCTTTTCCATATTGATAGTCATGTTACAAGGCCTCTTTAAGCAACTGATGATTAAGCTCTCTACCAATCAAGGCCAGAGCCGCCTCGACTATGGTATCTCTGCTAGGTAGGGGTAAAGTTGCCGCATCAGCCAGTGGGATAAAGCAATCTTCGGCAGTCAATCTGGCCAGTGGTGGGCATTCATTGCCGAGTGCTTCATGGAAACCTGAGATTAACGCCTCACTGATGGAACCCGTTTTTCTACATTCATCGACAATCAAAATGTGATGACACCCTTTGGCACTGTCGATAATAGCCTCAATATTCAGCGGCGCCAGCCAACGAATGTCGAGTACACGCACCTTAAGACCCGTTGCCGCTAACAACTTCTCCGCCTGACGACTCAGGTAGTAACCGTTGGCATAGCTGATGATACATAGGTCTCTCCCCTCACCATACTGAGCGATCTCACCTAACCCAAGTGGCTCAGTCTCTTGTTCCGGCAGATAGCGGCTGGACCAGAGGCCGTCATCTTTATTGTGCAGATCTTTGGTCATATACAGGGCGATAGGTTCGAGGAAGATCACCACCCTCTGCTCTTCTCGGGCTAAGCGAACGCACTCCCTCAGCATCTCGACCGCATCGTGGCCATTTGACGGACAGGCGATGATGAGTCCGGGGATATCCCTGAACACGGCGAAGGAGTTGTCGTTATGAAAATGCCCACCGAAGCCTTTCTGATAAGCCAGGCCCGCGATGCGGATCACCATAGGATTGGTAAATTGGCCATCGGAGAAGAAAGGCAAGGTCGCCGCCTCGCCTCTTATCTGATCTTCGGCATTGTGTACATAGGCCAAAAATTGGATCTCTGGGATTGGCAAGATACCGTTATGAGCCATGCCGATGGCGAGACCCAAGATAGAGGTTTCATCCAACAAGGTATTGATCACTCGATTAGGACTGAAGCGCTCAACCAGACGTGAAGTTACATGGTACACACCGCCTTTCTTACCCACATCCTCGCCGCACACCACAATATTGCTGTACCTGGCCATCAACTCTGTCAACGCCAAGTTGATCATCTTACCCATGTGCAATGGCTTAATTAGGGATTGTTTATCCGCCTTCAATAAGGTGCTTCTGCGCTCCAGGTCCAAGTAAGCTACAGGTTCTAGCCTACGTTTTGGCGGCACAATCGCCGCCATAGCCTGAGTCACGTCTCTGAGTTTTGGCTTTGTCACGACGATACGAGAAATGGCCTGAATACGCGCCTTGAGGCTGAGATAGAGAGAGACTATCTGCTCGCTATTCATCACTCCCGCTTCAATGAGTTGCTGAGCCGTGACCAATAAGGGATCTTGAGATTCATTATCGAAGATCTGCTGTTTCTTCATATAAGCTATCTCGGCATCACTGCCTGCATGGCCCATCAAGCGAACGGTGCGAACATGCAAAAATACAGGTTTTCGATGCATACGAGCAAAGTCAGCCGCCGCCTTACTGACCTTATAACAGTCGAGAATGTCCCTACCGTCACAAGAAAAATACTTAAGTCCAGGTCTCTGACTGAAGTTAGCCGAGATCCAGCCCTTGGGAGTCGGTGTGGATATGCCGATACCATTGTCTTCACAGATAAACACCAGGGGCATAGGCACTTGTTGGTACGCGGCCCAACAAGCCGAATTTATCGCACTCAGGGCACTGGCATGATTGGCCGAAGCATCGCCGAAGTTACACAAGACTACGCTGTCTGTAGGCATGTTCGATGCCAATGACAGTCGCTCTGTTAACGGAATGCTCAAGGCTGCTCCAACGGCTTTAGGAAGGTGAGAGGCAATGGTCGAAGTCTGCGGCGGGATATTAAGGCGTTTGCTGCCAAGCACCTTATGACGGCCACCCGAGGTCGGATCGTCACTGGATGCTGCAAATGACAGCAAGATATCGTATAACAAGGTCTCACCCGGGACCTGTCTACCCCGCTCCAGCATGAAGGCACAGCTGCGGTAATGCAGAAACGCCATATCTGTGGGTTTAAAAGCCAGTCCATAGGCGGCATTTCCCTCATGCCCTGAGCTGCCTATGGTATAGAACCCCTGATTGCGGCCCTTCATTTTCCTCGATTCGAGATCCAATAAGCGGCTCTTAAGCTGAGACTCGAACATGCCGATGAAATCACTGTCGGCTAAACCTAATTTGTGGTGGTCCCAACCTTCGCCGATATCGCTAAACTCCTGCTTTTGTACTCGCTCGAGGAAACGACGATCCAATACCTGGGCTCTATCTTCCATAATACTTACCTATGATGATACCAATTCCAATACTAGAGACAAAAAAGGAGCCTTAGGCTCCTTTTTTGCTACTTATCCAAATGCCTGAATGCCGGTCTGCGCTCGACCTAAGATAAGTGCATGTATGTCGTGAGTGCCCTCATAGGTATTCACCGCCTCCAGATTCATGACATGGCGTATGACATGAAACTCATCTGATATACCATTACCACCGTGCATATCCCGAGACATACGGGCGATATCTAACGCCTTGCCACAGGAATTGCGCTTTATCAGCGAGATAGCCTCTACAGGTAAGGCATCTTGATCCATCAGACGTCCCGCCTGTAAGCAGGTAAATAAGCCTAAGGTGATCTCGGTCTGCATATCCGCTAATTTCTTCTGGATCAACTGATTTGCCGCCAAAGGGCGGTTAAACTGGATCCTGTCCAAGGTGTATTGGCGTGCAGCATGCCAACAGAACTCAGCGGCGCCAAGTGCGCCCCAAGCGATACCGTAACGAGCCTTGTTCAGGCAACCGAAGGGGCCCTTCAACCCCTCGACATTGGGTAATAACGCAGACTCAGGTACCTCGACATTATCCATCACAATTTCGCCTGTGATGGAAGCTCTAAGGGAGAACTTGCCTTCAATCTTAGGCGCACTCAAGCCCTTCATGCCTTTTTCCAGGATGAAGCCACGGATTTTTCCTTCGAGCTTACCCCAGACAATAAACACATCGGCAATGGGTGAGTTAGTGATCCACATCTTGGCACCATTGAGGCGATAGCCGCCATCGATACGCTCGGCGCGAGTCTTCATTCCACCGGGATCTGAGCCAACATCGGGCTCAGTCAAACCGAAACAACCAATCCACTCCCCTTTAGCCAATTTAGGCAAGTACTTGAGCCTCTGCTCTTCACTACCGTAAGCATAGATGGGGTGCATGACTAAGGAGGACTGCACACTCATGGCTGAACGATAGCCACTGTCGACGCGCTCAATCTCACGAGCCACCAGGCCATAACTGACATAATTGACATTGGAACAGGCATATTTTTCAGGCAAGGTGGCTCCCAGTAAGCCGAGTTCGCCTAACTCATTCATGATCTCCCGATCGAAGTGCTCATTTCGGTTGGCCATCAACACCCTGGACATGAGTTTGTCCTGAGCATAATCGTGAACACTGTCGCGGATCATGCGCTCCTCTTCCGAGAGTAAGGCGTTAAACTGCAGGGGATCGGTCCAATCGAAATGCACTCTTGCCATGATATTGTCCTTTGATTTGTTACTGATTGTTGAAAATAGAGAATTAAGGGTATACAAAATAACCATTTCCTAATTTTCTTAGCATAGGCATAATTAGCCATTAGGAGAAATATTCTTTTTCTTTATCATCTATAGGCAATGCCTATACCTGACCTAGAGGTTAACTTGAATCTAAGATCGCTCAGATATTTTGTCGCTGTGGTAGAGAGAGGCAGCATTAGCGGTGCCGCCAAAGAGTGTTTTATCGCTCAGCCCTCCATCTCAGCCGCAATATCGCAATTGGAGACTCGGCTAGATACTCAACTATTCCATCGTCATGGAAAAGGTGTCAGTCCGACAGACTCGGGGCTTAGGCTTTATCCTCTGGCGCAGAAACTGCTCAATGAATCTCAGGCCATCGAATCTCTGTTCAAACAACCTCAAGAGCAGACTCCCTTTAGACTCGGATTGATTCGCTCCTTAGGAGTCCATAGGATGAGTGGGTTGCTGAAAGATTTTACCAACGCCTGTGCCGATATGGAGCTCACTCTGGTAGAAGCCAATGAAGATGCCGAAGCGAGGATCATTACCACCAGCGATCTGACCAGAAGGGAAGATTTTTATCCTATTTGGCATGATGACTATCTACTGGCCATTCCTTCCTCATTCAGTTTGAGTTTACAAACACAAATAAGCCTACAGGATTTAGATCAACAAGCCTTTATTCACCGAGCTCCCTGTGAGGCACTGTCGAGTCTGCAACAATTGATGGATCTGGAAGGTATACAAGTACAGGTAAGAGCGAGAATTCAGACCGTCGAATACGCGGTTGGCTTAGTCGCAGCTGGTCTGGGTATCGCCTTAGTGCCAGCTCTCCCCGCTTTGCTTGAACAGAGAAATATTACCTTTAGACCACTTCAGGATATTGAGCTTAAGAGAACTGTTGGGTTAGCCCTACCTAGAGATACCAGCTTAAATGAGCAACAAGTTCAATTACTCCAAGTATGCAAACAACCCAGGCATTAAGCGAGAAAGTGGCTAGAAACAATACAAAGAAAAAACATGGCAGCAACCCTAAGCCACCGTACAACTCACAATGAAAAACATAAGGCATACCTGAGAGAAACAATAGCACCCAGACTGTATCACTTTGCATCAAATGAAGTGAAAAAACCCCCTAAAACTACCACAGGTGATACTCTGTTACTCAATATGTTAATTCTGTGATGAGTATATAAACGAGCAAGATGAAAAACCTAACTATGCTCCTGCTAACCTGTATTTTCTTTCCTATTTCTGCATGGGCCGATACGGTCGACTCCTGCGGAAGCGAATATGAATGTATCGAAATAGGCAGATGGGATATAGGCCTGGCACTCGGTTATGGCTCACGCAGTAATCCTCTTAAAGATTATGACGATATACCTATCTACTTAGTGCCGACCTTCGCTTATTACGGCGATTCTTGGTATTTCGACAATGGTAATATTGGCTATACATTAGTCGAAGATGAAAAATACACCATAAATCTAACCACCAGTTTCAGTGCAGACAGCGCCTTTTTCCATCGCTGGGATCCCGCTAACATATTTCTTACAGGGAGCAATAAATTCGAGCCAAGTGCTTTTTCTACCAAGACTCAAGTAACAGTTATGGGAGAAGAGCAAAGCGTCCCCACTGCCGATGAACTCGAGACTCGCCATTTTACCTATCTTGGTGGGGTTGAAGCCTATATATACACTCGCATAGGGATACTCAACCTGTCCCTGGCCCACGATCTGCTCAATGTTCACCAAGGCACAGAAGCCAAATTAAAGTGGCTTTACAACCTTTCGATAGATGAGTGGAAATTTGAATTGGCTCTAGTACTCGATTGGAAAAGTGAAGATGTCGTTGACTACTATTACGGTATCAGGCCCTCTGAAAGTGCTCACTGGAGTGAACATTACAAGGCGAAATCGGCCATCAATACAGGCATAGAATTGACCAGCCATTATGTATTAACGAAACATTGGGAGCTGCTTTTTCTGGCAAGGTACACTCAAATCGCCGATGAAATTGTTGCGAGTCCCCTGCTGAATGAAGATTATACCAGTACCTTTTTTGTCGGCACTGCCTATAGGTTTTAATACACGTGTTGAATCAGGTATTAGTGTCATTATTTAGATTGTTACCCATTGGAATTTTTACTCTCTCACTGCTGAGTGGCTCTGTCGTTGCCGCAGATGAGGATGAAGAACTAGGTTCCATACTCAAACTTTCCCCTGAGTTTTGCATCACATCTGCAGATGAAAATGTATGCGAGCTTACCTTAGTGCTAGAGTGGGAAAATGAATTTTTTAGACCCATCTGTATCTTGTCTGACTACAAAGAGATGGCAAAGTGGTGTGCCGAGTCAGCGGAAACTCATTCATTAACATTAACCATCAGTGCAACTGACGATATTCAATTTGTGATGATTGATAAAGAAACACACCAAACACTAGCTGGAGTCAAACTCAAAGTCACACCGGCCGCAGAGCCAAAAGTGCGACGACGCTACCGCAACCCATGGAGTTTATTCTAATGACCGACCCCCAATCTACCCATAGAGTATTACTGGTAGAGGATGATATTCGTCTTGCCAATTTGATTGTGGATTATTTAAAGTCGCATGGAATGCATGTTGAAGTCGAACGCCGAGGAGATACTGTATTAACTCGGTTGATCAACTATAAGCCCGATATCATCTTGCTAGATATCATGCTGCCAGGAATGGACGGCCTAACCCTGTGTGAGAAACTACCCGATTACTTTGCCGGTCCTATCTTACTGATGAGCGCACTTGGCTCTAATGAAGATCAGATCAAAGGCTTAGAGCTTGGCGCCGATGATTACGTGGTTAAACCTGTGGATCCGGCTCTGCTTATCGCTAGGATTAACAATCTACTACGTCGTACCGCTAAGCCACCAAAAGTGGAGTCTCACTGTTTAAGTTTTGGTAAACTCAGCATAGATCCTCATACGCAAGCGATTCGCTTGGGCGATATTGAGGTCGACTTGACTAGCCATGAATTCGAACTTTTATGGCTACTGGCCTCTCAAGCCGGGCAAGTATTGAGCCGCCAATATATCTATCAATACCTACTCAATATCGATTTCGATGGTAAAGACAGAAAAATTGACGTGCGTATCTCTCGCTTGAGAAAGAAATTAGGGGATAATATTGAAACACCATTCAGGATCAAGACAGTTTGGGGCCAAGGTTATCTGTTTGCACCAGAAGCTTGGACTAGCTAAGTCTCGACTAGCCGACAGTTAATTTTACGGAACTAAAAGTTGAAGCGACTTTTTATCAGCCTCTACCTATTGGTAAGCCTTAGCTTCTTAGGGATAGGCTGGACACTCGACAGTATTTGGCAGAACAGTGTCGAAGACAGTGGTGCAATGGATGCACCACTGGTTGCATTTGCTCAGCTGCTGGCAAAAATTCCACAGCAAGACCGCGAAAGATATCTGGAACAACTCGATCACAACTCCGAATATCCACTCAAATTAGTCGATGCCAGTCAGATCGCTCTATCGCCAGAGAGCGAGTTAACTTCTGAGCACTTACTCATCACATCCCAAGGTGATCATCACGAACTCCACTTCATTAAAGTCGGCCAACAGGTATTGATCGCTGGCCCCATTGAGATCGATCCCAGAGCTCGCCTAAGAGGCTTGTTTACGCTATTTTTCTATCTATCTTTAGCCTTTGTCGCCTTGATATGGGTCTGGCCCCTGTCGAGAGATCTCAAGACCCTAAAGAGTGCGACTCGTGAATTTGGCCAAGCTAAATGGGATACTCAAATAGAACTTTCGCCTCGCTCTCAGGTATTGCCTCTAGCGATCACGTTTAACGAAATGTCACAACAGATCAGCACACTGATCGAAAATCAAAAGCACTTATCCAATGCCGTCTCCCATGAGATCCGTACGCCTCTGGCCAGACTTAAATTTGCTTTAGCGCTAATGCCACAATATTGCCAACCCAACTCAGATCCAGCACGCAGAGAAGAATTTCTCGATGAAATGCAGCAAGATGTCAAAGAGATGGAGAACTTACTTGAAGAGCTATTAACCTATGCAAGCCTAGAGCCTCAAGGTCGCAATGTTCAATTTGAACATTGCGACCTTGAGGCTCTAACCGAGCACACTGTCGAAAAACTGTCTTCAAGCGTCAGTGCGCCAATCACATTAAAAAAATCTGATAAGCCTGCCTTCATCATGGGTGATCCCCTTTTGGTAGAGAGAGCCATACAAAACTTAATCACCAACGCACAACGATTTGGCCGTCAATCAATTAAGGTCGAAATTGAGCAGAGTGAACGACAAGTGTCTCTATCAATCACAGACGATGGTCAAGGGATCCCAATTGAAGATCAAGGTAAGATATTTGAACCTTTCTACCGCAGCCAATCGGTTCAGAATGGTAATAAAGGCCACGGCTTAGGATTAGCGATAATCAAACGTATCATGGACAGACATGAGGGTAAGGTGACACTCGAAAGCACTGCAGGACACACCTGTTTTACCTTGTACTGGCCAGAAATTAAGTCAACAAGAACAGCTAAATAGAGAATGCGACTCAATCTAATGAAAAATCATCGAGAGCTAAGTTAAGTTCAGCGTCTTCATGAGTCCCAAAGTCTAAAACGGGATTAATTTGAGCCTGCTCTTGAGTGAGATGAGCTTTTCTAGCTTTGAGAATAACAAGCTTTCTACGGCGTATTCTCTGTTTACACAGACGGATCACATCAGTTTTCTTGGTATTAGAAAACTCAAGCCAATTAAAGCGCTCATCTCTGCTACGTAAACAGCCTTTGCAGTAGCCTCTGGCATCGGTTTGACACACACCGATACATGGGCTGGAGATCTCAAAAAACTCTAGTTGTTCCATCATTACACTTATCGGCGGATCACCTGTTTAAAAGAGTATTAGTTTAAACATAACTTATTTACCCTAAACTGGCTAATTTTCACACTAGCCAAGATTAAGCTTGAATAAAATACCTTGCTTATAGAGCCGGTTAGTCTCAAATTGGAAGAAATGTTTTTAGGAGCAACAAAATGAAGATCCCAGCCCTCATCCCCCTGCTCATTTCATGCTTAATGCTTAGTGCCTGTACCAGCAAGCCTAAGAGTGACTATGATACCGAATATGATTTTAGCCAGCTCAACAGCTTCGAAACCGTCTCTCCCTCCCAAAATGATGACCCACTAAGCTCATCGCGCATCGAGGACTCGATCGCTGCAGCACTAAGCAACCAAGGGTTTGTGATGGTTCAACAGCAAGCTGACTTTAACGTCACTTACTCCTTCAAAGTAGAAGATAAGCCAAAGAAGTCCGGTCTATCCATAGGCTTAGGAACAGGCACTTGGGGCAGTGGTGGTGGCGTGAGTGTCGGAACCAGTGTGGGCGTCCCTATTGGCAGTGATACAGCTCAAATCCAGACCATACAGATAGATATAATCAACCCGAAAACCAACAAATTGATCTGGCGCGGCACAGATAAATTTAACATCGATGCAGGCGGTGAGAAGAAAATCGAAGAAACTAAGAAAACCGTCGCCAAAATCTTATCTCAATTCCCACCTCACACAAAATGACCCGTGGCGAGCATGACTCGAATACAGGTATTTGAGCTAACTCGCCTGAACCGGATAACTGTTTTTATCCGGAGATAAAATCAGCAAGTAACTAATGAGCATTCGCAGGTTCTGCTTGTCGGTATCCAGCACAGACAACTTTAAGTGAGCTTCCTTAAAACCGGAGGGATACCCATATCCAGGTACGACACCTATCCTAGTTCAAGAAATAATCATGCCCTTATTCAAAGTAGAAGTGTACTACCTGTGAGCATTCACGGTTCGGCCCGAAGCCCAATCTCTTAATGCCTGCAGCTTCTCACGCATTACCACAGACAATGGCCGGGTCTTCATTAACTCCTGGATCAAGAGTGCCTGATCGACCTCTCTCTCGGTCGCTTTGCCACTATAGATTGCCGAAATAACGGCCTGTTCGATCTCTGCACCGGAAAAACCTAGGCTCGTTTTAGATAACTGAGCCAGATCTAAACGGCTAACATCCAATCCACGGCGCTTAGCATGGATAAGAAAGATGGCCTGACGTACTTCATCATCGGGTAGGTCGACGAAGAAGATCTCATCCATACGCCCCTTGCGCATCAACTCGGGAGGCAATGCCGAAATATCATTAGCGGTTGCCACCAGGAAGACATCAGACTTTCTCTCCGCCATCCAGGTCAAGATAGTACCCAATATCCGTTTTGAGGTGCCATCGTCGCTACTGCCACTGCTCAACCCTTTCTCAATCTCATCTATCCACAGCACACAGGGAGACATCAAATCCGCAAGCTCCAAGGCATTACGCAGGTTCTTTTCCGTTTCACCTATGTACTTGTTATAAAGGGCCGACATATCCATCCTAAGCAAGGGCCTTTGCCACATTCCTGCCACAGCCTTTGCCGCCAGGCTCTTGCCACTTCCCTGTACGCCGAGTAATAGAATACCCTTAGGTTGATCCTCTAAGGAGCGGGTTTGAGCCGATGGTATCCGCTGCTTGAGCCAGTTCTTAAGATTATGCAAGCCAGCAACCTGAGAGAAATCACTGGTGTCATATTCAAACTGCAGCACACCTTCCATATCGAGTAATTTGAACTTGCCACGATTCACCATATCCACATCCGAATGAGTAATCGCACCGTCATCGACTATGGCCTTATGGGCCAATCGCTTTGCATCATCGAAGGTGAGGCCGCGCAGATTACTCGCCAGCAGCTCAACCGCCGAATCATCGACCGTTAGCATCATGCCTTCACTTTTTACCTGTTCCACCTGTTCATAGATCAGGTTTTGTAATTGCTCAGTGTTAGGCAATGAGAGCCTGAAATGTGCGCAATACCTTTGGATCTCAGGTGGGATCTCGAAAGCATGACTGACTAAGACGATAGTATGCTTAAGTGATTCATACTCGAGTGCTATCTCCTTGAGTAAACGCACATTTTTTGGCGCGTTATCGACGAAGGGGTGGAAATCACACAAGACGTAGATGCCTTGCTGTGGCGTGGATTTTATCTGACCTAAAATATCGGCAGGCTCGCTGTTGAATTTCTGTGTCCCCATGGCGCGATCGACTCGGGTCAAACCTTGAGTAATGCTCCAGGTAAACAATGGCTGATAGAGGACTGCCGATACCCTTTTAAGCAGCTCGATGACCCGATATTCCTCATAGGTTTCGATGATCACTATCGGAGTATTAGATCTCAATACCCCAGTAAGATCCCTGATATCTTGCATCCTAACTCCTTCTAACTAAAACATTATTTATCTACAAAAAGCAGTGAATAAAAAAGGGACACTCGGTCCCTTTAATCATCCACTTTAGCTCACATTAAATTTTTTGGTTTAATGGAACACATAGTTCAGCCATCCCTGCATTCTCAATAACACCTTACGCATAATAGCCACATGGGAGAAGTGATCAGTATAGATAGCCGCTTGTCCCGAAACACCTGCGGGGAATCTATCTCTTATCTCATGATCATCAAGCTCTATCAAGACGATAACACGGCCACGCTGCATCAGGTGACGCGAAGAGATGAGTGCGCCGGATGATTGAATCTCACCTTCTGCCATTGCGGGTAAGATCTTAGCAACCTTGCCCTTAAATACCTGCCCGGGAGCACCATCTAAAATCACCTCGGCCTCATCCCCTTCTTTCAGTCTCAAGAGTGAATTTTGCCAAAAAGCACCAGCAAACATTTTCTGCTCATCGGGAATAAAGCTTATCAAGGGGCGTAGCGGCATGGGCACGGCAACAATACCGGGGCGTAAAGCCATCTGAGTCACTATGCCATCGGTTGGCGCCCTGACGACGGTCATATCGAGATCGAACTGAGCTTTCTCCAACTCACCCTGAATACCTGCAACCTTAGTATTGACCCCATCTATATTAGATTCGAAGGCGAGGCGCACTCTCAGTTCATCGGCTCTGACTGCCGTTAGCTGAGCTTCAGAAGAGAGATAGAGCTGACGCTTATTATCCAGCTCAAGTTCGGTAAATGGCGAGTTTACACCGCCCCGCTTCTTCCCTTTGGCATAACGATCGTAGGCCGACTTAGTCCTATCTTTATCGGCAACGGCGCGTGTAACGCTGGCCGTTGCCGCTTTCCAGGCAGCCTCTAGTTGCGGCACTTCCTGCTCAGCGGCAAGTAATGCGGCACGTTTCTGCTTAACGATAGCGGCAAAAGGAGTCGGATCGAGTCTAAATAACACCTCGCCCTTCTTTATCGGAGTATTGGGTTTTACTTCAACACTGATGACGACACCTTTAACCGCCGGGTTAATTGGGGTTGTGACGAAGTATTCTTTCGCAAAAGGTGTGTAAGGATGGTTATAGTTCATCAAGAGCACGAGCGCACCAACGATGAAGACACCACCAAGAATAGCCGTTGGCACAGTCCACTTATTGAGTGGGATTTTAAAAATCTTAAATATCGCGATACAGATAGCGGTATAGGTAAGAATAAGTAACAGATCCATCTTATGCCTCCTTGCCATTCGTTGAAGCCGCTACAACAGCTTGTTCATTAGGCTTAGTTGAGCCTTGTTCTATGGACAGAAGTCGAATCTCTAATTGAGCAACTGTCTTATTAAGCTGTTTCACTTCATCTTCCAATGCCAGCTCTCGCTGCACCACATTGTTAAAGCCCCAGCCTCTGTCTTCTCGATACAAGGTTGCCCAAATCCATAAGAATGGCCAAATTGCATGCAAGGTAAACAAGCTCACCCAGCCGGCGATATGCAACGCATCTTGTTGCGGATGGTTACGCTCTTTGGCAATCTCGTAGGGAATATCATGAATGACTATGATTCCGTAGAATATGAATATAGCGACGAAGAAAATCACGCCCAATGCAAAGTAATCTAGAAACACGACTCTCTCCTTATACCTAAATATTATCCAGTATCCTCAACATTTAGGTCGTCATTATCATTAGTTAATACACGGTTGCGCAGAAAAAACATTCTCTCAACATTTTGTTATCAATACCAGCAATTTTGAACTCGAACACAGCAATGCAGATAATACCAAATGAGAAATATGAGTAAGAAGTAACAAGTGAGGAGATAAATTAGGCAATGAATAAATACTGATTCACAGCCTAAGAGAAGTGATATTTAATGAGGTGGGCATTATAAGAAAGGTAGGCCCTCGTTTTAGCGACAAAATATTAGGAATGGTATTAATTGACCTGATTGTCAAACTTTCCATCAGGCTTACTGGCTTCGGATAGGAAACACTCCAGGTTTCGACTCGCGATATTGAGTAAGTTTTGTCTGGCCTCCAGCGTCGCCCATGAGTTATGGGGGCTGATGCTGATATTCTTAGCGCTGAGCAGTGGATTCGTTTTCTCGGGTGGCTCGGTCGATAGCACATCGATGCCGGCAGCCGCTATTTCGCCATCGGCCAAGGCTTGCTTTAAAGCAGCCTCATCGATTAACCCACCTCTAGCGGTATTGATTAATATAGCGCTAGAGCGCATCTGCTTAAGGCTTCTGCTGTTAATGACCTTATCGCTAGCCTCGGTTAACGGGCAGTGTAGTGAGAGGATATCGACCTTGGAGATCAGCGGCTCCAATCCACTCCACTCTATGCCGGCAGGAAGAGCAGTTAGCTGGCTGCGGGTGTTAACCATGACCTTCATGCCAAACGCCAGGGCGATATTGGCAACCCGCTGACCTATGGCGCCATAACCCATCAAGCCGATAGTCTTGCCTTTTAGAGACTGTAATGGAGACAGGGTGAAACAAAAATCATCACAATCTGACCAGACACCATTAACTACCGCCTCATGATGAAGAGCAATTCTCTGGGTATGATGCAAAATATGGGCGAACACCATCTGAGCGACCGCATCCGGGCCATAAGCGGGTACGTTAGTGACCACTACGCCTTGATTTTTTGCAGCATGTAGATCGACAACATTGGTCCCAGTTGCCAGAACGCCTATGTACCTCAGTTTAGGTAATAGAGTCAGCGTATTCTTATCGATTATGGTCTTGTTGGTGAATAAGACCTCTGCATCCTTTGCCCGGGAAAATATTTGCTCGGGCTCGGTTCTGTCATAGCAGGTCAAGTCACCGAATTGCTCGATCGCTTGCCAGCTTAGATCACCAGGATTTAAGGTATAGGCATCCAGTACAACTATCTTCATCATCACTCCCTCACTCTATTCTTGACACCAAACGTCGGTTAGAAGGTTAACTTAACTCCTGCATTGACTTGCCCTTGCCACATGATATCGGCATTGATATTCCATATGCACTGACCGCCATTACAAAAAAGTGCGTTATCACTGCTGATGAAAGTAGCATAGCCTCTGGCATCGGCAAACAGTGAAACAGTAGAAGTCACTTCATACTCAAGCCCGGCACCAAACCCCATGGAGAAACGTGATTCATTGGAATAATCGCCACTGGGGCGCATATTAGTCACGCCCACACTCGCGGTAACATAAGGCTTAAAATGACCATTAGGAAAGAATAGCGATCCACCTATATGAAAGTAATCGACAGTCAGATCTATGACTGAATCCGGACTAAAGTTACCGCCGCTTCGAAGATCTGTACTCTGACTGCTATAGAGAAAATAGATATTACCGGGATCTTTTGTGGTAACCCCGAACATCACACCATAATTAGCCGATTCAGCAATTTTGACTTTCCCCTGCTCATTAGTATCAGTCTGAGTCACATCGAACTCGCTGGCTGCAAAGCTGTAACCAGCAAAAGGGGCCACAAAAACTTCGGCCGATGCGGATGCCGCAGACAAGGCACCGGTGCTAATCCAAGCCGTGAGCAGTAACTGAGTATACTTTTTCATATCCCTTCCCTTTTGTGGTTGTTTTCTTATCACACCATAAGCCGAGTTAACGCAAGCAAGACTAACGCATGCCTCTGTCTGACTTAACCCGATCGTACGCGAGTTGTATATCTTGCGCCTTACGATTGGCCAGTTCCATCATCTCTTCAGGAAGTCCTTTAGCGACTAGCTTGTCTGGGTGATGCTCGTTCATCAGCTTACGATAAGCACGTTTGACCTCTTGGTCCGATGATGATTCGGCCATGCCCAGGAGGTCATAAGCATCTTCGATACTCGTCTGACTGCCATTGCCTCCTTTATGGAAGTTAAACTCGGCTTGCCAACGCTTAAGCAACTCATCTAACTGGCTTCGGCTATAGCCTAGCTCCTGGGCTATAGTCAGTAAGATCGCGTGTTCATTGGGGTCGAGCTCACCGTCGGACAGAGCAGTCTGGATCTGAATTTCCAGAAACATCTGCAATAACTCTTTACGCCCCATGGAGATAATTCTAAAGGTTTTTAAACAAGCCTTGATATCGAAATCACTGGCTTTACCTTCGCTAAATGCCCTCTGAGCCTCTTGCCTTGCCTCACCTTTGAGCTGCATCTGATCCATCAACATAGTCGCGATACGAATATCGTTTTCAGTCACCTGACCCGATGCTTTCGCTACATGCCCCATCACAGCAAATGTCGTATTAAAGAAAAGTGTCTGCCTATTGGCACCTTTGCCTATGATGCCACTCAACTGAGCGCTCTTTTTATCAAATAAATGGCCTAACCAGAGACCAATCAGGCCTCCAATGATTCGACCAAACATAAAACCTATGGCGAAACCAAAAAACTTACCCCAAATACGCATCTAAAAAACCTTAGCTATCAAAAATTAAGTTATCACAGTGACAAATATCAAATACAAGAATCACACTAGTTTGCTTGTAATCGACGCTCCAGAGCCTCGAGTCGTTCTATTGTGCCCACATCACACCAATAGCCAGAGTAATGACTACCAGATACCAAAGCAGATGACATCTTCTCCCGCAATAACGGTGCTAATGGGAAGCCTGCTTCGGGGGAGTTATCGAATAGCGAAGGATGGTACAGACCCAGTCCAGAAAAAGTCAACGCCATCTCTCCAGCGGTTCTATGCGCAGCAACCAAGCCATGATACAGAGGAAAGTCACCCTGGGGATGCTGACTCGGATTATCCACTAACCAGAGGTGAGCCAATTTTCCGGCATTGATCTGCACCAGAGCAGCCTCAATATCTTGAGGAAGATCATCCATATACACATCGCCGTTTATCACCAAGAATGCTTCGTCGCCAAGCAGAGGCAGTGCACGCTTAATGCCTCCGCCAGTCTCTAATGCACTCTTCTCCGCACTATAGTGCAATCGAATGCCCCAGCGACTGCCATCACCAAGCTGCTCGACTAGCTTCTCCCCCAGCCAGGCATGGTTGATCACTATCTCATCGATCCCCACTGCAGCGAGTCGCTCTATATGATAGACAATCAGAGGTTTGCCACAGACACGCACCAAGGGCTTAGGCAGAGAATCGGTTAGCGGCCTCAGCCTCTCGCCTCGCCCAGCCGCAAGTATCATCGCCTTCATTGTTTGTCCTCAAATGCGGGCACTAAGGTAGTAGCCACCCAAGCGCTAAAGTCCTCTAGCTCAGGGTAACGTGCCGAGATGTCACCGATATAGGTCAGTGTCATAGGAATGTCTGCCATATAGGCAGGCTTGCCATCTCTATAGTTCAAGCGGGCAAAGATACCTGCCGCCTTAATATGCCTCTGTATCCCCATCAGGTCGAACCATCTACGGTACGTCTCTAAGGTTATCGAACTGTCAACTAGACCGGCTTGTTGCTGACTAACATAGTGCTTTTTCATCAAGCCCTCTACCAGCGCATCGGGCCAACGAATATAGCAATCCCGCAATAGTGACACAGCATCGTATGTCACCGGGCCTATGACGGCATCTTGAAAATCAATCACACTCAGCTGCTCAATGCCAAACTCATCGGCAGTGAGCATCAAATTGCGGCTGTGATAATCTCTATGCATACCCACTTTTGGCTGCTCTTCGGCATTTGCCACTAACAAATCAAAGGCCTGCTCGAGCATCTTTCGGGTATCTGTATCAATAACTAACTTCAGATGATGTTTTATCAACCAATCGGTAAAAATATCTAACTCTCTGTGAACGAAGTCTGAATCATACAGGGGTAAGCCCACTTCAGCGTTTTCCTTGAAAGCAGCAAACTTGTCTAAAAGCATTAATGCACGAGAGTAATATGCTGCGACGCTCTCATCGTTTAGCCGTGAAATAAGCTGAACATCCCCCAAGTCACTCAAGAGTAAAAAACCATCTTCAACATTTGATTCAATAACTTGCGGGACATTAACACCAAGATCACCATAGGCTTTGGCTAACTTTATAAATGGAGTCACAGGGATAAGTTCTGGTGGCGAATCCATTATTATGTAACTCTTCTCATCATGAAACACCCTAAAGTAGCGTCTAAAACTCGCATCTCCAGAGATAAGAGATGGGTGTAATTGAGTAGCAAAAACTTGGTTTAGCCATGTATTTAACTGAAGAAATCTAAGATCTGACAAGGGCACCTCATGGCTCTTACGTAAAAATTGCTTTATTATAAAGCAAAATGGAATTAGCTAAAAAGCTCATTGTTGATATTTAGCTGAGTTGCCTGGTAAAAGTGCAACTTTTCTCACCAATATTTGTCCAGACTAAGAAATCATAATAAACGACTTAAGATGCATATCCGATATTTTTTGGCATTAAGCCTACTTCCCCAATTAGTCTTGGCTGAAGAAACCACCTCCGAGCCCGATGCCAGCATACAATGCTTGGTAGAGCCTCCTGTGCCTAGAATGGCCAACTTAGATCCCGACGCCTCTGAATTAGCGCTTCAAGAGATACGCATACTCTCAGATCGCTCGGAAGCTCAGATGGGCAAGCAAGCCAAATTTAATGGCAACGTCTCATTCAGCCAAGGCGGCCGCCATATAGCAGCAGATGAGGCCATACTCGATCAAGAGAGTGAGCGCCTGGATGCTAATGGAAATTTAGTCTTTCAGGATCAGATGTTCACCATCACAGCTGATTCACTTGTGGCTCAGATGCGAGATAATAGTGCCACCCTTACCGGTGCCCAGTACTGGCTTCATGGTCAACAGATCCACGGTGATGCTGAAAAACTTGAAATAACGCCCGATAACAACTTACACCTCACCAAGACAAATTTCACTACCTGTCCTCCGGGAGACTCTTCCTGGTTGCTCGAAGCCGAAAGAATCAAGATCGACAGTACAGAAGAGTGGGGGGAGCTTTGGGATGCCAAGCTAAAAATTGGCGGTATACCTATACTCTATATCCCTTACATGACGATCCCGGTATCGGATAAACGTAAATCCGGTTTTCTTTTCCCGCAATTCAGCACCAGCACCACCAATGGTGTCGAGGTTGCGACGCCCTATTATTGGAACATAGCCCCCGAATACGATCTGACCTTTACACCTCATTACATGTCGGCTCGAGGCTTATTTCTAAAGACTGACTTCAGATATTTAGCCGGTGAATCACAGCAAGGCCAGATCAACGTCGAATACTTGGGCAACGATAACATGATGAGCAACAACGCAGATCGTTATCTCTATCATTGGCAGCACAAGGGCGCAATCAACGAAAATTGGCGAGTATTAGCCAATTTCACCCAAGTTTCCGATAACAACTATTTCAACGACATGAACTCGGATGTCCAATCTGCAACCGATAACCAGCTATCACGCATAGGTGAGATCAGCTATTTTGAAAAAAATTGGGACTTTAGCGCCAGAGTACAGGACATCAAGGTGTTGGGAGAAGATGAGATCCCGTATCAGGTCATGCCACAATTGAACTTTAACTACCGTGCACCGTCACTCTGGAATGGCTTAGATTTTGATTTGATGAGTGAAATTACCAATTTCAAACATCAAGAAAATGAATTCTCCACCGCGACTCGTCTCCATATAGAACCGAGCATTTCATTGCCGATCCAGGGACCAGCGGGCTCATTAACCAGTGAAGTCAAACTATTACAGACCTATTATTGGCAGGATGACCAAGGTAACCCCAAAAACGAGGAGTTAGACGATCAAGTCAGCCGTACCTTGCCTCAGGTTCGTATCCATGGCCAGGTTAACTTCGAGCGTTTTACAGACTACTTCAATGAAAATTATCGCCAAACCTTAGAGCCACAGTTTCAATACCTCTACGTGGGTTATGAAGATCAATCTAATATCGGTATCTATGATACAGCCCAACTGCAGGAGGATTATTACGGCCTGTTTAGAGAGAGACGTTTCTCTGGGCTCGATAGAATCGCCGATGCGAACCAGATGACCTTAGGATTAACCACTCGTTTGTTTGACGAACATAATGTGGAGAAATTTAAGTTTAGTCTGGGACAAATATTCTATTTTCAAGATAGCCGCGTCGGGATCAATGAACCCGGAATGTCGACTCAAACCTTCACTCAGGAAAATACTTCTAACTCTGTTCTAGCGGCAGAATTGAGTACTCAAATCTACAAAGACTGGTATATGAGTGGAGCAATTCAGTATGATACTAAGCAGAGTGAAAACAAGAAGAGTGAAGTCACTTTAGATTTTCGTCCCGGGGCGAACAAGCTACTGCAACTGAGTTATCGCTATGTGCCCGACCTGCTCAACACCAACACCAATGAGTCTGTCGACATATCTCAGGCTGGCATGCGAGGTGCCTGGCCTGTGAGTGATAATCTCTATTTGGTTGGAAACTGGTATTATGATCTCAATGAGAGCCGCAACGTTGAGACATACGCTGGCTTCCAATACGAATCATGTTGCTGGGCCATACGTTTAAGTTATCATTACCGAATCAAGACCAATTATGAAGATGACTTTAACCCAATAGTGGATGACAGAGAGCTATTTGAAAAAGGAATTTACCTTAACTTCGTGATAAAGGGACTAGGTGGTTCCGGCCCATTGGGTGTGACTGATATGCTAGATGATGGGTTGTTTAACTATAGAAAACCTTTATACCTTAAAAACTAGTTAAACAATTAATTGATATTGTTATGAACCATGAGAAAGACTTATAGTCCAATCATGAAATAGATTTTCCAGTCAGCACTAATTTACGCTGCAGCTGATATTAATATGCCAAGGATTTTTGTGGATGAAACCCTGTAAACATTTGATTATTGCGATTCTTACCTTGGCCATGAGCCACATGGCTCAAGCCGAAAACACGACATTAGACCGGGTATCGGTGCAGATAAATGAAGGCATCATTCTGGAGAGTGAAGTCACCAACATGCTGGCAACTGTTAAGGCTAATGCCACAGCAGCGGGTCAATCTCTGCCTTCGGATCAAGCTTTAAGAACCCAAGTTATCGAGCGTTTAATCATGACGCGCCTGCAGATGCAGATGGCCGATAGAATAGGCCTTCATATCGGTGACCTACAGTTAGATCAAACCATAGGTAATATCGCCAAGGAGCAGAAGCTCACCGTCGAGCAGATGAGACAAAAAATTAGCAGCGAAGGCATGAGTTGGGGTCAATATCGTGAGCAATTAAGGGAAGAGATCACCTTAGGTGAAATTCAGCGCATTCAAGTACAGCGCCGCATTCAGGTGTCACCACAAGAGATCAACAACCTGGTTAGCATGATTGAAGAACAGGGGTTGAAACAGATTGAGTTCCAAATAGGCCATATCTTGATTGAGATACCCAATAATCCCACTAGTGAGCAACTGGAAAAAGCGAGTAACCGTGCCAATAAAGTATTGGGTCGTGTTAAAGATGGTGGAGATTTTCGCAGTACGGCTATCGCGGCTTCCGCTGGCCCCAAAGCCCTCGAGGGGGGTATCTGGGACTATATGAACATCAACGAGATGCCGACTCTTTTCGCTGAAGTGTTATCCGATGCCAAGAAAGGCGATATAATAGGTCCGATCAGAAGTGGAGCAGGCTTCCATATCATCAAGGTGATGGACGCTCGAGGCCTACAAACCAAAGAAGTTGATGAGGTACGCTCTCGCCACATTTTAGTTAAGCCTTCACCTATTCTTTCAGAAGAGCGGGCTAAGGCCATGCTAGATAAATTTGTGAAGCAGATCCGCGCAGGTGATGCCGACTTTGGAGCTCTTGCTCGCCAATATTCAGAAGATCCGGGTTCTGGGACCAAAGGCGGTGAACTCGGTTGGGCCGATCCAACGAGTTATGTTCCGGCATTTTCTCAGACGCTGAAAGAACTTAAGGTCAATGAGATCAGTGAGCCTTTCCGCTCTAGCCATGGCTGGCACATAGTCCAGTTAGAAGAACGTCGCAGAACAGATGCGACGAATAAATTTAATACCAATAAAGCACATCAACTTATCTTCCGTCGTAAATTTAACGAAGAGCTACAGACTTGGTTAGACGAGATGAGAGCAGAAGCTTATATCGAAGTTTTTGAAGCTGATTTCAATAGAGGTTAAACGTATTGACGACTAAACGTATTGCCATAACTGCGGGTGAACCCGCAGGTATCGGTCCAGATTTAGTTATTCAACTAGCTCAGCAGGCTTGGCCTGCTGAGCTAGTTGTTTGTGCTGATCCTGATTTATTAACATCGAGAGCCAAGAATCTCGGCCTGCCACTTCAACTTCGGCCCTATCAGCCAAACCAAGCGCCTAAGGCGCAGGAAGTCGGCAGCTTGACTATCGCCCCATTCTCTCTGGCTGTTGCCAGTGTATGCGGTAAACTCGATGAACAAAATAGCACTTATGTCGTCGACACATTACGCTATGCCGGTGAGAAAAATATGAATGGCGAGTTCGACGCCGTGGTGACGGGTCCAGTGCATAAAGGGATCATTAACCAGGCTGGGATCCCATTCAGCGGTCATACCGAGTTTTTTGCTAATCAAGCAAATTGCCAGGATGTGGTCATGATGTTATCGGCTCCAGGATTGCATGTGGCACTCGTGACTACGCATATCCCTTTGGCCTATGTGTCTAAAGCGATCACTCGTGACCGCCTACATCAGATAATAAAAATATTGCATACAGATCTCATCGATAAGTTTGCAATAGAGCAACCCAAAATATATGTATGTGGACTCAACCCCCATGCAGGAGAAGATGGTCATCTGGGCCGTGAAGAACTCGATACCATTATCCCGGCACTCGAAGAGTTACGTGAACTTGGCATGAGTATCGTAGGTCCACTGCCGGCTGACACCATTTTCCAACCTAAGTATCTCGAAGATGCTGATGTGATACTCGCCATGTATCACGATCAAGGCCTTCCAGTACTTAAATCACAGGGGTTTGGTAGTTCGGTCAACATTACCTTAGGACTCCCCTACATTCGTACCTCCGTCGACCATGGCACAGCGCTAGATCTCGCCGGAACGGGTACTGCAGACATTGGAAGCTTCGTCTGCGCACTAAACAAAGCCATAGATTTGGCAGTAAAAGCTGGATAATAGAATAGCAGATGAGTAATAGAGTACATTTAGGCCATACCGCCAGAAAACGTTTCGGACAGAATTTCCTGACTGATCATAATGTCATAAACCGTATTGTTGGCGCTATCGCACCGGACAATGATCATGTCATGGTCGAAATTGGCCCGGGTCTAGGCGCACTTACAGAGCCGGTTGCCAGTTCCATAGATAAGTTGACTGTGGTTGAGCTAGATAAAGATCTGGTTGCAAGGCTACAAGAGCACCCGACTCTGAAACATAAATTAGAAATCCATCAGGGGGATGCCCTAAATTTTGATTTCAGCCAACTGATAGAAGAAGGCAAAGAACTTAAAGTTTTCGGCAACTTGCCTTATAACATCTCTACTCCCTTGATGTTTCATCTGTTCGAATTTGCCGAACACATCAAGAACATGCATTTTATGCTACAAAAAGAGGTCGTATTAAGGCTGTCTGCCACTCCCGGAACTAAGGCCTATGGTCGCTTGACCGTTATGGCTCAGTATCATTGCCAGGTTATGCCGGTACTCGAAGTACCACCTGGGTGTTTTACACCAGCGCCTAAGGTAGATTCTGCAGTCGTGCGATTAGTCCCTTACAAACAGAAACCTTGGCCATGTAAAAATGTCGAATTTCTTAGACATATGACGACTACGGCTTTCAACATGCGTCGCAAGACCTTACGTAATAACTTAAAGCATATGATTTCTGATGAAGAGTTTCTGAGTCTCAACATAGATTCATCATTGAGACCCGAACAGATCTCAGTTGAGCAATATGTTGCTATGGCGAACATGCTCTTAGAGAAGAAGGCTGATGAGCAAACTTAGTTCATTCTCTCGGACTCTTGATTGTGAATGAACACAAGAATACATAGAAATAGAATCGGAGGGCTTGCCCTCCTTTCTTTTGTCATAAAGGTAACTTATGTCTGAGCTCGGGTCGACCATCAAGGTTGAAGTAATAACTGAATATATTGAAGAACAGTCATCTCCCAAAGAAGAGAGATACCTTTTTAGATATACCATCACCATCATCAACCTAGGACAAGCTGCGGTCACATTAGAAAGTCGCCATTGGCGTATAACCGATGCTAATGACCATAAGAGTGAAGTTCAAGGCGCTGGTGTAGTCGGTGAAACCCCGAGAATAGAACCTGACACCGCATACCAATATACCAGTGGCACGGTTCTGGAAACACCGCTAGGAGTCATGCAAGGCACCTACACTATGGTGACCGATGACGGTGAACAATTCCAAGCTACAATTCATCCATTTAGATTATCCGTTCCAGGGTTACTTCACTAATTTAAAGGCGCTGTACTAGATGGCTAACTACTTTGTCGGCGATATTCAGGGGTGTTTTGAAGAGCTAGAGCTAGTGCTTGCCAAAGTTGATTTCAACCCTTCCAGAGATGTGCTGTGGGCCGTCGGCGATCTCATTGCCAGAGGCCCGGGTTCACTTCCCACCCTAAGATACTTCAAGCAGCTTGATGGTTCGGCTAAGGTAGTATTGGGCAACCATGATCTCCACCTTATGGCGGTGTCGGCAAAAATTAAACGTGTAAACCCTAAAGACCAGCTGGGAGCACTCCTGGAAGCGGCCGATTTAGGCTCATTGATTGGTTGGCTAAGGTTACAACCTCTGGTGCAGGAGCTTCCCGAGCATAATATCGTGATGACTCATGCGGGCGTCCCTCCCCAATGGGATATTCAGACCCTAAGAAGCCAGGCTCAACGCGTCAGTAATGCCTTAACAGCCCAAGATTATATTCCATCTTTGATCGCAAAAATGTACACCAAAGAAGCTAATATTTGGGATACTAACGCCTCAGAATTACAAGGGAACATATATTGTATCAATGCCTTGACTCGCATGCGTTTTCTACACCTTGACGGTGGGCTGGATTTCGATTGTAAGTTATCTCCGAGCGATTGCCTCGATCCCAGCCTGACACCTTGGTTTAACTGTGATGGGTTAACCAAGAAAACACACACCTTAGTCTTTGGTCATTGGGCCACTGTGATGGGTAAAGTGGAAAGTGCTAACATTTATGCTCTGGATACCGGCTGTTGCTGGGGGGAGCATCTGACGTTATGGCATATGGAGTCAGATCAAAAAATTACCCAAAATAAGTTAAAAAAGAGTTAAACTAGCCCATAAGTTGGCCGATATAACAAGAGTGGAAACACTTACCTTCTGCCAACCCTTGAATTTTAAAGAGCTTTTTACTAGGGAAAAGTAACTTAATTGTTACAATAAAATATAATAATAATCGGAGAACCCTATGAAAATGAATGTCGCTACCCGAGTCATCGGCGGGTTTAGTATCGTTACCTTACTGTTAGTTGGATTAGGCACAGCCTCACTATTGACTAATAGTAAATTGAAAACCAGCACCCAAGTTTTACAAGAGGTCAGCATTCCGGCACTGGAATCTAGCGGTAGTCTCTTACATAGCATTGCTCAACAAGAGAAACAGATCTTAGTTGCATATCATACTAAGCAATCCCAAGCTCTTCCCCAAATATCCAATCAATTCTCGGCATTAGATGAAGAGTTTAGTTCCGAATTAGCTCAACTATCCAGAATTGTCGGCCAACAAGATCGCGCAGACTTTTCGGGTACGATTTCAAATTTACGCCAAAGTTATCAAAACTTCATTTCCAATGGCGAAAAAATGATTAAGACCCGTGAGAACTCCTTAGTGACTCAGGAAAAGCTAATCATTAAGTTAGAAGATCTGGAAGTTGCGGCTGATGACACAGCTTCATTGCTGCTCGATCTCATCGATCTTGAGATGAGCGAAGATCCTACTGAACAAGAGATTGCAGCCACTGCGGGCAATATAGATAACAGCTTCAGCGGCATAGTCAGCACTAGCTACGATCTGATTAATAGTGAAACTAAGCAAGAGCACCAAACCATCTCCAAAGAACTGGATTACATCGTCAGTGAGGCCAGAAGCAAACTCGAATATGTCACCCGTCACTGGGAGGGCGTTATCGACGACACTCTGTTAAACGACATCAATGAAGAAGCGAGTAAAGTATTTAACTTGCTCGAAGGCAGTGGCTCTATACAAGCCATGAAGGGACGCCAGCTTAATTTCCATGCTTCTGCAGCTCAGATGTTAGCTCAAGTAGAAAAAGATGCTCAAGGCGTCAATGAGAGCATGAAGGGCTTAACCGATAAAGTTGAATCCGTCTCGAGTAGCGTGAGCCAGAGTGCTATCGATGATATCGATGCAGCGAGCTTAAACACCTTAATACTGATCATCTTCGCGATAGTCGTTGCCATCGTTATCAGTATCGCAGTGATCACACCTTTAAAACGCTCACTGGATAAAGTCAACAACGCACTCAAGATTTTAGCTTCCGGTGATCTGACTCACAAATTAGATGATTCGGGCCATGATGAGTTTGCCGAACTATCTCGCAACTGTAATCGCCTGGTGGATAGCTTAAGAGACCTTATCCAAGGGATACTGGACCGCTCGAATCAACTTGCAGCCGCAGCAGAAGAAACCTCAGCAATTACGGCCCAAACCACCGCGGGAATCCAGGAGCAGAAGAGCCAAGTAGATCAAGTTGCCACGGCGACGACTCAGTTGAGCTCGAGTGCTGAGCAGGTCAATAGAAGCGCCGATGATGCCCTAATTCAAATTAAGCAAGCCGATGACGAAGCGCAACATATGCGCGCCATTGCCGACGAGAATAAAGAGACTATCTTGGCTTTGGCCGATGATGTCGCCAAAGCGGGCGTTGTCATCAATAAGTTGCATTCCGATAGTGCTTCTATTGGTTCGATTCTCGATGTGATTCGTGGCATCGCCGAGCAGACCAACCTATTAGCACTCAATGCCGCCATTGAGGCTGCGCGTGCAGGTGAGCAGGGACGAGGCTTTGCCGTCGTTGCCGATGAAGTACGCAGCCTGGCATCGAGAACGCAGGACTCGACCCAAGAGATCCAGCAAATGATTCAAGTCCTGCAAGAAGGCGCTCAAGAAGCTGTTGCCGTAATGGAGCAGGGACGCACTCAGGCAAACTCCTGTGTAGAGAAAACTGAGCAGGCTAACATGGCATTAGAAAGTATCAGTGAAGCCGTTCACAAGGCACATGACTCAGGTACTCATATTGCCAATGCAGCACAAGAGCAGAACTTAGTCAGCCAACAGGTGTCAGAGAAACTCGAACATATCGCCGCCATCTCGGAAGAGACGTCGACGGGGGCCGAACAGACGGCTCAATCCAGTCATCAAGTGGCTCAACTGGCCGAAGAACTGCAAGCATCGGTAAGAGAGTTCAAAGTTTAGGGTTTAGGGTTGAGGGGCTAGAACAGTCGGATCCCACGACCAAGTCATCAAGTGGCTCAACTGGCTGAAGAACTGCAAGCATCGGTAAGAGAGTTCAAAGTTTAGGGCTTAGGGTTTAGGGGCTAGAACAGTCGGGTCCCACGACCAAGTCATCAAGTGGCTCAACTGGCCGAAGAACTGCAAGCATCGGTAAGAGAGTTCAAAGTTTAGGATTTAAAGGCTAGAACAGTCGGGGCTAGAACAGCCGGGCGACTATAACCAAGTCATCAAGTGGCTCAGCTTGCCGAAGAACTGCAAGCATCGGTAAGAGACTTTAAAGTCTAAAAGCTAGTTCCTAGATTCTAGATTCTAGGTTCTAGGTTCTAGAACTAAAAAAATGCCGGATACTTGAGTATCCGGCATTTTTGTAGAAGCTTTATAATGAAAACGGATTAACCGCCTGAAGCTCTCTCTTTTATCGCTGCCGTGATGGCACTAGCACCGTGGCCATTAGCCTCGGCCCAATCTGTAATTGTCTTACCATCCGCTTCGGCAGCCGTAAGATCTGATACAGAAAGGCGTTTAGCGATAAAAGTGCCCACTTTATCCGAACCACTGTTCATTGCAGTTCGCAGTAAACTGCTTCCATCACATGTCACACCCGAATAGATATTACGCAGCTTTACGCGATTTTCTTTTAACTTTTTGCGTAAACGGTTCTTATCATTTGTTTGGACATAATTACAGATATTCGCAGCAAGTTGATCTGAATTGGCTTGTACTGGCATAGAAAATGCTGATGCGGCGATAATTGCAGCAATGCTTGTAGGTAACAGACGCATCTGATACTCCCTCTTATTATTTATTTTTATACTGTAGAGCATCAAACAATCAAAATTTTATATGCCCCACCCTAAACCTGAAACATAACGCTGACGGTAATTTAACATTTTTTTACCAAGTTGATAAAGCTATATTCTAAACCTTTATCATTTATTGATGTTTCTTGGCTGATCCGCTCCCAGGAACCATCATCCCATCGGGGAAAATGAGTATCACCATCGACATCTAGATTGATCTCTGTGAGATAGAGTTTATCGGCTTGGCTTAAAAGAGAGGCATAAAGCTGTCCACCACCTATCACCACCAGTTCTTCACATCCTCCAGCCGCTGCAACTGCGCTTTCAAACGAGGTCACACAGGTCACTCCTGCTATGCTCAATCCTTCTTGACGGCTAATGACTATATTTAGCCTTCCAGGAAGCGCGCGACCTATGGATTCATAGGTCTTACGCCCCATGACAATTGGCTTACCTAAGGTTATGGCCTTGAAGTGCTTGAGGTCTTCAGGAAGGTGCCAAGGCATCTTATTATCTTTTCCAATGACACGATTATTAGCCATCGCAGCTATCATGGCGATTTTCATATATCTCTCCAGGGATCTGTGACCCAATAAAATTAAATGATGGGTCGACTTCTAAAGTAGAGCAAACCAGGCATGGCTAAGCCTACCGATAAGGCACCAAGAATAAACACAGTTTTTAAGCCATTACTGATCACCTGAGATGTGAGTTCTGGACTGATCTCAGATTGTGCCGTCAGCTGAACCAGAGCGATAACGGTATTGAACGCATAGGTTCCAGGTATCATAGGAATAATCGCTGCGACCGCGTACATGAGAGGCGGTGCCTGATGACGTTTGGCAAAGCCTATCGTGATAAGTCCCACAAGACCCGCTGCCGCAAATGTCGCCCACTCTATGGGCAAACCGATATGAAGTAATAAGGTTCTGCTACTGTGGCCTATAGCTCCCGCTAACGCACAATAGGGAAGGAATCGTTTGGGGACATTAAATACCATGGCGAAACCTATAGCTGGTATCGCCGAAAACAGCGCATCATTAAGCAAAGACAAAACGAGTTCAATGATTTGTTCCATCAGAGAAATAACCCACCGAGTTGCATCGCCATCGTGATACCTATCACTGACGAGACGGTCAATAGTGTCGCGTGCCCCCATCTTGAAATACCGACATTAAGATGACCCTTAACCATATCGGAAATCGAATTGATCATGGGAAATCCTGGTACTAACATAAGCACACTCGCAGCCATTGGCAGTTTTGGGGTTTCAGTAAAGGGGATTTGATAGCCAAGCTGGGCAATTAACGTTATTACGAAAGCCGTTACGGCAAAGTTTATCAATAAATTGTAATGATGTTTAGCAATAGAAAGCCTGACAAACATGCCCACCGAAGACGCACAAAATGTCAGTATCGATGCGGCAAGATCACCACCGAACAGATGACAGAAGCTTGCGCATGACAAGCCAATCATAGGCACTAGGTAACGTTTGGGGTAGGTTCGAGGCTGAATACGGGAAACCCGTTTCCTGACTTCATTAAGGCCATATATGCCTTTCTCAGTGAGTAAACAGATTCTCTGCAGTTCACAGATAATGGTCATATTAATACCATGCTCACGGGTGCGTCGCGTGGTAGTGATACAGCGACCATGGACTAGGCTGGTTAATACTAGGGAGTTTGAAGAGATCGATATTTCGACACTGGCGAGACCCAATGCATAGCCCAAGCGCTGACTGATCTCTTCAACCAGTTCAGAATCAGCGCCATAGGCTAGTAGAAGTTGAGCAACCCGGACAACTTGCCGGGTTATTTCATTTTGAGTATCTGCGTACACATCAATCCCGAAGAATATAAACTCAAAATAGTGCTCCGATTTACACTAAAAGCAGTAAAGACTTACCTTTGATAGATCACTTTGACATCGTAATCGTCGTCATCGAAATCGTCATCTAAGTCATCACTAACGAAGTTTTCATTTAGCTCATCACTATCTTTGTGATAGTTATCCCACTTAAATTCAACTTCTTGATCTTTATCGACCACCTCTTCTGCAGGAAGGGCGTCAATGAAATCGATAAGCTTGAGGCTTAAAGCTTCTGTACCTTCACGATTATAAGCCGAGATGGTGAAGACTTCACCCTCCCACTTAAGCTCTTTCACTATGTGGGCAACACGTTCTTTTAGCTCTTCTTCAAGCAGCAGATCTATCTTATTGATCACCAACCATCTAGGCTTGCCGGCAAGCTCAGGAGAGTGCTTCTCGAGTTCACCAACAATTGCACGCGCCGACTCAACAGGGTCGCTGCCATCGATAGGCTCAATGTCAATAAGGTGAAGCAGCACACGACAACGTTCTAAGTGTTTCAAGAAACGAACACCAAGTCCGGCACCATCGGCAGCACCTTCGATCAGACCAGGAATATCGGCAATCACGAAACTCTGACCATGTCTGGGATTAACAACCCCTAAGTTAGGCACAAGCGTGGTAAACGGATAGTCGGCCACCTTAGGTCTAGCTTTGGAGACAGAACGAATAAAGGTCGACTTACCCGCATTAGGCATGCCTAACAGACCCACATCGGCTAACAACATAAGCTCAAGTTTAAGACTACGTACTTCGCCTGGTGTGCCCAAAGTTTTCTGCCTTGGCGCTCGGTTAGTACTACTCTTGAAGCGAGTATTACCCAGACCGTGAAAACCACCTTTGGCAACTAACATTTTCTTGCCGTGAGCAGTCAGATCACCGAGAGACTCTTGAGTCTCTTCATCGATAGCTCGAGTTCCAACAGGTACTTTAAGCACCAAGTCTTCACCACCATGACCAGTACAATCACGTCCACGACCATTTTTTCCACGCTCAGCGCGATGAAAGCGCTCAAACTGGAAATCGATTAATGTGTTGAAGCTTTCATCTGCTTGCAGATAAACATCACCACCATCACCACCATCGCCGCCATCTGGGCCACCATCGGGTACATATTTTTCGCGTCTGAAACTAACGCAACCACTACCACCATCACCAGCTTCAACTCTGATCACAGCTTCATCGACAAACTTCATATCTACTCCTGGCACCACAGATTAAACGAATTATACTCGTTTCTGCTTGGGGTCGCCAAAACAATTCTTAAATATCTAAAACAATAAAGCCCCACCAAAGGCGGGGCTTTCATAAGCAATCTTAGCCGAAGCTAAAGATTAGCCTTCGATGCTAATGAACTTACGGCTCTTAGGACCTTTAACTTCGAACTTAACTTTACCGTCAGTCAAAGCGAATAGAGTATGGTCACGACCAATACCTACGTTAACACCAGCGTGGAATTTAGTACCACGTTGACGAACGATGATGTTACCAGCAAGAACTGATTCACCACCAAAACGCTTTACACCAAGACGTTTACTTTCTGAATCGCGGCCGTTACGAGTAGAACCGCCAGCTTTTTTATGTGCCATGAGTTAGACTCCTAATTAAGCGTTGATAGCTGTAATTTTAACTTCGGTGAACCACTGACGGTGGCCCATTTTTTTGTCGTGATGCTTACGACGACGGAACTTAACGATAGTAACTTTATCGTGACGACCGTGGCTGATAACTTCAGCAACAACCTTTCCACCTTCGACTAAAGGTGCACCAATGTGTACAGTCTCACCGTCGGCAACCAAAAGAACTTGGTCAAATTCAACAGTATCGCCTGTAGCGACTTCTAATTTTTCTAGACGTAATGTATGGCCTTCAGCAACACGATGCTGCTTACCACCACTTTGAAAAACAGCGTACATAGCTATTTTACTCCGGTATTCTAACACGCCTGCTCAATTTGTTGAGACGGGGGTGTTATAAAAGCTTTAATGACAATGGTGGCGGATTTTACGCTAAGAAGCGTAAGCTGACAAGCCCTAATCACTAAAGAATAAAAAAAGATCGGAATTACCCACACAATTTACCTCAAGTGCTGTCTTATGGCGCTTTTTTAGGTAGAATCCCATGATTATAACATTAAGCATTAATTTTGGGTCGGCAGATACTTTTCGACCCCACGAAACCAGAGCCTATTTATGGATTTGAACGCCATCCGTCAGTTAGCTGATAGCGACATGCAAGACGTCAACAAGCTTATATATGCACAACTGGAATCTGATGTTGCCCTGATCAATCAGTTAGGCTTCTACATTATTAATGGTGGCGGTAAACGCATGCGTCCATTACTCTCCATTTTGGCAGCTCGTGCGATTGACTACCAAGGAGAGGCTCATCTTAAGCTAGCCGCTATCATTGAGTTTATTCATACCGCATCGCTTCTACATGATGATGTAGTAGACGAGTCCATGCTACGTAGAGGAAGAGAGACGGCCAATGCCCTGTTTGGTAACAGTGCCAGCGTGTTAGTCGGTGACTTCCTTTACACTCGCTCATTCCAGATGATGACTGAATTAGGCAGCATGAAGGTATTAGAGATGCTTGCCGACGCAACCAACGTACTGGCTGAAGGGGAAGTGCTGCAGTTAATGAACTGTAACGATCCTGACACCAGTGAAGCAAGCTATATGCGGGTTATCTATTGTAAGACTGCCAAACTGTTTGAAGCCGCGACTCGACTCGCTGGCGTGCTGGCAGACAGCCCTATAGAAATACAGACTGCACTGGCGAATTACGGTAAGTACTTAGGCACCGCATTCCAGTTAACCGATGATCTACTCGACTATACGGCCGATACCGAAGAGTTAGGTAAGAACATAGGCGATGACCTTGCAGAGGGAAAACCTACCCTACCGCTTATTTATGCGATAGCTAATGGTACCGAGAAAGAACAAGCATTAATTCGTAAGGCCGTCGAACTCGGTGATGGAACTCAGAACATCGAAGAGATCCTCACAGCCCTAAAAAACTGTGGTGCATTGGAATATACCTTAAATAGAGCCTTAGAAGAGTCTGATAAGGCCATAGAAGCGTTAGCTTGCATTCCTGATAGCAATTACAAGCAAGCCCTCATCTCTCTGGCTAAAATTGCGGTTGAGAGAAGCCACTAGAATCGATTAGCGGGAAGTTATCTTTAATACGATAGGCCCTAGTGCAGTTTGATATAAGATTCTGTTTACTATAGAACACGGTTTTAGACAATCAGAACCTGAATCATCTTAGCTAAAATGAGCGATCAAAAAAGGAGCCCTAGAGCTCCTTTTTTATTAGGTTTAACGCCAAATAAGCTTACTTAACAAATTCGACACCTAAAGTGATATCTGCTTTTAATGTATCTAGCATAGCATCGCGAGCATTAGCTTCGAACTCACTCACGTCACCGTAAGCCAGTACTTTTTCTACGCCGTTCTTACCCAATAGAATTGGCTGAGCGAAGAATGCTGCATGCTCACTGCCACCATCGACATAGGCACACTCAACAACATTCTCTTCACCCTGAAGACCACGAACCAAAGATAGACCGAAGCGACATGCAGCCTGGCCCATAGAGAGTGTCGCGCTGCCGCCACCGGCTTTAGCTTCAACCACTTCGGTACCCGCATTCTGGATACGAGTCGTCATTGCGGCAACTTCTTCATCTGTAAAGCTTACGCCTTCTACCTGAGACAGTAGTGGAAGAATCGTCACACCACTGTGGCCACCGATAACACTTACTTTAACATCGGCAACGTCTAGTCCTTTCGCTTCGGCGATAAAGGTCTCAGAACGAATAACGTCCAGTGTAGTTATACCGAATAAACGATTCTTGTCATAAACACCGGCAGCTTTTAACACCTCAGCGGCGATGGCGACTGTCGTGTTGACTGGGTTAGTGATAATACCAATCAAGGCTTTTGGACAAGTTACGGCACATTTCTCCATCAGGTTTCTTACGATACCTGCGTTGATGTTAAACAGATCTGAACGATCCATGCCCGGCTTACGTGCAACACCAGCAGAAATAAGCACCACATCGGCACCTTCCAGTGCAGCAGATGGATCTTGACCGGCAAAGCCTTTAACTTCGACTGCTGTCGGGATATGGCTTAAATCGACCGCAACACCAGGTGTTACAGGAGCAATATCATAAAGGGATAGTTTTGAACCGGCTGGCAATTGCGTTTTTAGTAATAAGGCAAGAGCCTGGCCAATACCACCAGCGGCACCAAGTACAGCAACTTTCATAGTTATCTCCGTCAATTCTTGGATATTTGTGATATAGATCTATCTTTCCAGATGGCGCAACATTACTGGAATAATGAATAAATTTCAATTATCCCTTAGTCTTGATTAGATTTAATTTCTAATTGCCATCAAGAAAACGTCTAAAATGGTGAGCTATACAGGCATTAACCTGCACGATCCGAGCTAAACCGATCGACTTCCGCTCTACAGCTTAGCCCAACTCCGGCTATATTATACTAGATAATAAATCTCCCCCTTGATAACTTGCATTTTTATTCAATTTACTCGGGTATTTGTTGACAAAAAAGCCTGAAATATTCAAAATAGAGAAGATTTTTGAATAAAAGAACACAAAAACTATGCAAGCAAATAAAAATCAAGACGAACTTGTTAAGACCTTTAAGTCGATTTTGAAAGAGGAGCGTTTTGGCTCCCAAAGTGAAATTGTTATCGCCCTTCAAGCCGAAGGCTACAGCAACATCAATCAGTCGAAAGTCTCCAGAATGCTGAGCAAGTTTGGTGCGGTGCGAACCCGAAATGCCAAGCAGGAGATGGTCTACTGCTTACCCGCTGAACTGGGTGTTCCCACAGCCGGGAGCCCGCTAAAGAACCTGGTACTGGATGTTGATCATAACCAAGCCATGATAGTCGTCAGAACAAGTCCCGGAGCGGCCCAGCTAATTGCACGCTTGCTGGACTCTATAGGTAAGCCAGAGGGCATTTTGGGCACCATTGCCGGCGATGATACCATCTTCATTACACCAGCTGATATAGACGAGATAAGCAGGACCTTGAATACGGTTAAATCTCTGTTTAACTACACGGATTAAGCAAGTTCCCGAAGGAAAATGTGAGATTCCAGGCCTCGGAAGACCATGAATTCCATCATAGAAAAAGAGACGCTTATGGCGTCTCTTTTCATTTCATTATTAAAAATAAACACACCCCGTGCACAACTAACTCACCCTCCCCCAGATTGACAGATCCCTCAATGCTCGAATACCTGTCTTTTGCTCACAGTAAATATAATTAACCGCAGAAGATATTCAATATATTGAATCACACTTTAATTCGTGCGAGAGTTAGTCAGACTATAGTAGAGTGGCAGCTTCGGGCTAAGGATGTATGATGACAATAAATAAAATAATTAAAGTCGATGATGTTTGTTGGGAGTCCTGGCAACATTCAGAACAATATACCAGCCAACAGAAACATATCGGCGATGCTGCAGGATGCGAAAAAATAGGTGTGACCATGGAGCGCCTCGCCCCAGGGAAATTATCAACCGTAGCTCACTATCACACCAAGGAAGAGGAGCACCTTTACGCCTTAGAAGGCGAAGCCACTTTGCTCATAGATGGCGAGCCTCATCCCTTTAAAAAAGGCGACTATATCTGCTTCAATGCCGATACAGCCATAGCTCACACCCTCAGAAATGATTCAGACAAGGAGTTTGTATTTCTGGTCATAGGCAACCGGGATAAGCACGACGTGGTGGTCTATCCGGAAAATAACAAGGTCTTGGTCCGGGCAGTCGATGAGATCTATGCCAAACGTCCAACCAATTACTGGGATGCAGATACCCAAGAGTGATCGGGTTCATCCACACTATAAAAAACACATCTAAGAGTTTAATGCCGATCACTTAATGTGTTTCGGTTTTAAACCTCTGTCACCTTTGGCTCTGGTGACTATCCCCCTAAGTGCTCAACCCCGGAATTTAAACAAGACACCACAGGCAAACTTGCCTTGGCCATGGCCGAGATCCGCTTGTCGACGAACTGCAGTATTACAGCCCCCAAACATAAAGAAAATCAGCACGCTTGAGTCATACCTTTCGCAGCAGTCTTAATTGCACTATCCCACTCTCAAGTTGATTAACAGTAAATATGGTTTCCTAGCCCCAACGAAAATTGAGTATCAAATTCACACCTTCAGCAGGGTCAATAAGTGAGCTTTATTTAGTATGTGTCTATACTCAAGGAAAAATAGTCCAAGCCTATCTTGGTTTAACACCGACTCTCACAGGCTAACAGGTACAAGCGAGCTACCTCGGCCACATCATATAAAAGGATATTGTCATGCTCAATCTATCCCTCAAGGCAAGATTGCTTGGCAATACTGCCATAGTTATTGGCCTGTTAATTCTCAGCTCCGGCTACGCAATCTACAGCATGAACCAGATAGGCAGAGAATTAGAGAGTGTGGCCGAAATAGATATTCCGCTCACGCAGAAGCTCGCCGCCATCACCACCCATCAGCTTGAACAGGCTATTCAATTCGAACGAAGCCTGCATTTCGGCACCACTATGAAGCAGGAGCCAGATAACCGAGGGCATTTTAACACGGCAATTCATCATTTCGATGCCATCACACCTAAAATAGAAGCCGAAATCCTCGAAGCCGAGGCCATGGCGAGCACGGCCATGGAAGGAGCAACACCGGCCGTTTACACCGAGTTTAAGTCGGTGCTCACGGCGTTAAAGCAAATTGAGGTCGAGCACAAAGGTTTTGTCGAACATGTGCATCAGGTATTTGTACTACTACAGACGGGCAAGCTACATGAAGCAGAGATAATGGCCCAAAAAGTTGAACACGAAGAAGATCAACTCGATGAGGAACTGGAAACATTATTACATGAACTGGGTAGGTTTACCGAAGCCAGCGCCCGACATGCTGAGGACTATGAACACCAGGCTATCTGGGTGTTAAGCTTACTGGCTGGCGCCAGTATTATCATAGGTCTAATAACCAGTTGGATCACTACCAACATGGTCATTAACGGGATCAAGCAAGCAACCAATATGGCAGAGGGAGACATCAACCACCAAATTGAAGTCACCAGCAAGGATGAAATAGGAGAGCTGTTAACAGCCATGAATGAGATGCGCCTTCGTCTGGTCAATATGATCAATCACATTTCAGATACTACGGCACAGCTTTCGGCCGCATCGGAGCAGCTCGCCGATGTCTCTCAACAAACCAGTCGAGTTATCAATGAGCAACGCAAAGAGACCGAGATCGTCGCCACCGCCATGAATCAATTAACCGTGACATCTCAAGAGGTCGCCTCGAATCTGGCTCATACGGCCGACTCCACCACCGAGGCCAATAAGCAGACCAATGATGGTGCTCAGATCGTGCAACAGGCTGTGATACAGATAGATGAGTTAGCTAAACAGATAGATCTTTCGGTGCAGGCAATTGCAGAGGTCGATCAACAGAGTTCAGCCATCACCACAGTTCTGGATGTGATCAAGGGTATTGCCGAGCAGACTAATTTACTGGCATTAAATGCCGCTATCGAGGCCGCTCGGGCTGGAGAGCAAGGACGAGGTTTTGCCGTTGTGGCCGACGAAGTACGCACCTTGGCCGGTCGAACTCAGCAATCTACCCAAGAAATCAATGCCATAATAGATAAACTTCAAACAGGATCGAGTAAAGCTGTAGCAGTCATGGAGCAAAGCCGTGAGCAGTCTCAGGCAGCGGTGGAATACTCCACCCGCTCGGGGGTCGCACTGACCAAGATAGCCGAGGCCATAGACTCCATTCACCAAATGAATGTTCAAATAGCCTCTGCCGCCGATGAGCAGAGTGCGGTTTCTCAGGATGTAGATCAGAATATTACCAAGATCCACACTATGTCTATCGAGTTAGCTACAGGCGCCGAAAAACATTCCCAAGCGGGTCTAAGCTTATCGAAGATGAGTGGCGAACTAGAAGAGATGGTGAAGCAGTTTCAACAGGGACGCTGAACAGTGTGCAGTTAGGCGCTAGTGCATCATGGCCCAAACGACAGCCTTTTGTAAAACAGATTCAAGGAGCCATAATAGTTCAGCTATATAGAGCTTATCGTTATGTCCCTCCAATCCCTCCGCCATGATGTCCGCCATTACCGTTACCACACACGTGAACATTTTCGTGTCCTCCGGCACTAGCAGATTCGACACTGATAGAGCCAGCGTCCTTAAACATTTGAAAATCACCACTGCTGAAGTTATCAGATATAGGGTCATCAACATGGCCTAAGCAGCTATAGCCAATTCGGTAATCTCCTTCTGGCAGCTAGCCCATTGAAAAACCAATTACCATCACTGTCTTGCATCATACGAGTAACCGCTAACGGAGCTGTCATGTTATCTGGTGGGGTTGCCCCCATATCTGCCATATCTGCCATATGTTCCAAACGGGTGACATTATTTAGATATAGGTAAGCTAAATGGCTGAATTGGCCGCCGATAGGTGCTTCATCTGCATGAGCCGCTTCACAATCAGCAATCCACTGAGCGTCGATCTCTCCAAGCAGATGTCCCATATAACGGTTGTCTACCGACCACATGCCGTCATGATGAAGCTGATACTCACCTTGCTCATGTGAGAGGCCACGATATAGATCGATCTCTAACGTCATAGAGTGATGTTGACCAGCGACAATTTCAAAGTCTTCGACAGGTAAGTGACCATAGGTAATATGTAAACCATGGCGACCTTGGCCGTTTTCCACATAGCAACCTGGGTTACCGTCACCCTCAACGACATTGATATGAACATCCTGGTAGTGCCCCTCTGGTAATTCAATATCTGAAACGACCATGTGGCTGTTTGCCCCCTGATAGTCAAGAAGGTTGAATGTCATTCCCCCTAAGTCGTACCTATGAACATCACCAGACGAGCCAGTCATAACAAGTTCACTCATTACCATGACAACATGAGAAATCCCAGCCATTGGAGAGTCAGAAACAGCTAACGAAAACTGACCATTAGATGATTCAGGGACGGGCTCAAGTGATGAGGCAGTATCAAGATTGTCATCTCCACATGCCGTAATCAACAGCGATGCAAATAAGAGTATTGCAGTTTTGTATGCTTTCATAGGGTCCCCACCATCCATCGCGCTTTCCCTAATAACACTGCTATATAGGTACCATCGATCATAAGGGTCGTCCAAGTTCAAAACAAACAATATGAAAAGTAGACCGAGATCACAGGTTGAACATAAAAACAACGGTTTCATTAAACTTGTGGCTAAGCGTAAACTAGCTCATAAGCAAATAGTGACCGATATCGAATATGAGTGGCACAGCCTCGATATTGCATAAAGAACAAATTAAACAGTAAGAAATTGATTTAAATCAATATTATAATTAATCGATCTTTTCTCATTCTTTGTGATGAGAATATATTCTAAAACTCACCCCATCATTTAGATGCAATCTTGGCCAGCACTGCTAATTACTTTTTCGGTACTCCAAATGAAAAAATTAAAAATAACTCTGTACAATTTTTGATTATAAGGTAGTATTTGCCTCGCTCAGCTGTTTAGAGTTATTAGTGATAAAATAAGTAAAAAGTTAACCTTAGATTTCTTCGTTATTGTTGTTATCCTCAGTTTCCCTTATCTTCATCGTCACATTCAATAATTCAATTTCAGCACATCGCATACTGCGATATTTTTTATGAATTTAACTATAAGGGACACATCATGTCTAATTCAACAACTGGTCTAGTAAAATGGTTTAACGAAGAGAAAGGTTTTGGTTTCATTACTCAAGACAATGGCGGCGCTGACGTATTCGTTCACTTCCGTTCAATCACTTCTGACGGCTTCAAGACTTTAGCTGAAGGCCAGAAAGTATCTTTCGAAGTAGAGCAAGGTCAAAAAGGCCTTCAAGCAGCTAACGTAGTTGCGCTTTAACTTTGTAAGTTGACGTAAATGGTTTTATGACCATTTACGTCATATTTAAAGCAATTTTCAATTCTATTTTAATACAAGTTTATACCGTATCTGCGAAAACATTAACATTCCAATCATCTGCTTCTTTGTATATGTCGTTACGTTTATCATTCAGTTCGTTACATAACTATAAATATTTAAAGCTTAAGGCTAATTTTAAGTTTGTACTTCTAGTGCATTGATCCTGCTTATAAAAAAGCAAGCCAAAAAATATCATGCGCAGTAGCTCAGACACGATTTAGGTATCAATATTGGTTCAACACCAAGCAAGCCAGCGGCTCCCTCCCCAATAAACAAAAAGGTAATCAATGACAGTAAACTTCAATATTTTTAAAGGTAAAATATCTTGGAACGCACTAATCCATCAGTTAAATAGTGATGTATTACTACGTCATATTTTAATGAAAGGTAATATAGACAACAGAAATATAGACTTGTCCTATTGTGATGAAACCTGCCAGGGTAAGATCATTAATAGTGAAAATCAGCTTATCGGTAACTTTTGGATTTCCTTCTAGCACCATGAATCTGTTTTATTGAAAACGATTCACGCCTGTGAACAGCTATCACTTCGATTAACCGACCAGACTAACAGTTCCGCCCACATTATGAGTGTTAGAACCAATCGAGAGCAGTGGCTATCACAGTATCTCAATCCGAATCACTGCGATAGCTTCTATGCTGTTAGACCTTAGGTGATAAACCTACTGTATTTAATTTTATATTTTTAATTAATGTCCTAGGTAATCCGTCTAGGTAAAATCATCTGTGGATGGCATAATCATTTACGCTACAGTTATCTCGCCATAGTGATTAAACTATGACACTTTAAACACGCTTTATGCTGCCTTTCAGTACGAGAAAAATAACAATGCCATCCATTTAGTTTCAATTTAAATATCTTTCATTAATTCGATAATTCCATCCTTGATATCACCATCGATATGACTCAAGAACTCATCAACTTTTATCTTCTCCTGTTCTTTAATAAAGTCTAAATCGGCTTTGAAAGGCGTGCCATCAAAGTACTTAGCTTCTGTGCCCGCTCCATCGGGGGAGCCATGGTCCGCATCTATGGATTCGCGCCACCTCTGTGCATGAGTTCGCCATTCTTCGGTATTAACTAACTCAGGCTGGGTAAACCAGACATTCCAGGTCAGCACATTACCGAGTTGTAACATGTTACCGGCTCCCAAGTTAAACACATCCATGATCAAGCTATTGAACGCATCGACAACCGGATATCCGGTCTTTATATTAGAGCCAATTTGCACTCCCAGACTTCCAACAGACCAGGCTTGTGGGTGCTTGGCAAAATCCGGAATATCAAAACCAGTACTTTCACCCTTCATTAGAGGAAAAACCGGCTGTTCATGCTCATCGACCTTGTGGGTGTAAACAACTATCGCCTTAGATTTATCAGAGGGAAAGGGCTGCTTACTCTTTTCAAAGTGGTCCCATAACAACTTAACGATTGGGTTTTGCATCGCACTGGGACTAAACCAGATCTTGCCTACAACACTCAAATCGGCTGCTAGCTCCCGATTTGTCTCATCGACCCAGCCTCTTTGTCCAGTAACCGTGACTTCGACATTCAAAGTGCCTAGAGATGGTGAGCTGATACCTTGCTGAGGACAGATGATAGAGTAAACTCTTCCTGCATCCGTATAACCCAATCTGGAAATATCGGGAGCGAACATTTGAAAACAGCGCTTAGGATCGGCAGCGCCCTTGTCTGTCTCCCAACTAAATTCAGGCCATTGTACTGCTTGCTGACGCTGAAGAAGATCGATATTTGCCATGTTATCTAGCATAGGCAATGAAGTGAGATTAGGTGTTGGCGAAGCCACCCTGCCATCCAGCTACGCCGTCAGTATATTTTTTTAATTCCATTTAATGTTCCTTCCTTTGTGAATGATTAACCTATCAGATTAGTTCACGGATAAGTATTACACTTAATGACGAAAAAGCATTTAATAAAAAATTAAATAAAATTTCAAAGCATTATTAACTTATAAAGCCCCTTCTCATTGTTCGTCACTTATTATTCACACACACTATTGACAACGCTGTCATTCAACGGGTAAGTTAATTGGCGCTAGAGGATAATGGAGTACCTTTAGGAGTAACTATTTATAAAAACTATAGAGCTCGGTAATTTAAAGGAATAACAAAATGAAAACATCAACATTAATCGCAGCAAGCATTTTGTGCGCATCGACACTAGTTGCAGGTGTTGCAACAGCCAGTGATTGGTGGCGCACTGTATCTGTAACGGCATCCCAAGGTGTGCCTGCAGACCATAATCAAGTCTGCGCTAATGCCTCTAATCAACTTAGAGCACAATATTCAGATATAACTGCTATCAAAACCAGAATCAGCTTTGATCAGTATTCAGGAACCCTTTACTGCACGGCGACAGGCCAAACCCAGCAGTAATACTAACGATAGAGTCAGTAGGTTAAATATAAAATAGGCGCCATCAACTGAGTGCTGACGCCTTATAAACCTAAAATGATGTACTTTTGTCACTTCGCCATTAAAGCATATCGCCTGGAGAGCTTAATATAGAGAAACAGTGACAGGAAAATCACACTGCCACCCAGCGCCTTTTGTAATTCCAGCGTCTCATCCAACATAGTGACACTCAGCATCATGGTCCATATTGGCTCTAAAATCATGATTAAAGCTGCAGTTTCCATCTTTACAGAATATTGCCCCATAGTTTGTAGCAAATAACGTATTGAAGTCGCCAAAATAGTAGAAATAACAAACCAGAATATTAAGTTACTACTAAATTCAAAAGCATAATCTTGAGTAAAGCCAACATAACCTACACCCACAATACCTACCGTAAATAGCTGCAAGCATATTGAAACTAACGGAGTGATTTGGTTGCTAATTTTCTTATTCAGCACAAAGTGAATAGAAAGAAGTACCGCTGCAAGCAGAAAATAGAGTTGGCTGGTATCGACTTGCCAGCCATTGCCTAACGTCAGCAACATCATCCCCATCATACTTACAGGTAAGGCTAACCAAAATGCTTTGTTCGGTTTTACTTGGAAAAGCATCCATGAGGTCACTGGGGCAATGATCATAGCTAAGCTCATGATAAACGCCCCTTCAGACAGGCTGCTGCTAATGGACACGGCATAGACCCAAACTTGCAATGCAAGCCCAAGAAAGACACCGACACCACAGGCCAAGAGAACCTGCTTAAGTCTTAACTTCACGACATGCTTATAGCAGAACGGTAGTAAAACCAGACTGGCAAGCAGGAACCTTATCGCAATAAACGCCTCACCAGGCATCTCCAAAACCACTAACTTAGACGCAATCCAACCTAGTGCAGCCAGTAAGGTGGCTATAAATAGGTACAACTCTGCACGCATCAACGACTCTCTTCTCATTGTTTCAGCTTATAATCACACTGCAGGGTGAACCTCCCAGCATGCATCAAGCGAAATAATACAGACTCAGATCAGGCTCAAGTTCTGTACTGAAAAACAAAAAGCAACCACACGCGATTGCGAGGTCGCTCTCTCTAATATCGAGCCGATCTTAGCCTACCTTTGCTGGTATAACTACAGGCAGGTTCACAATAAAAACTAGAATTGATTTACTACTGATGCTTTTCAGTTTCCCCTGTAACCAGAATAAAGGTCAGGTACATTTTGGTTGGTAAAGACAACGCCATGCCGAAGGCCACACACATAGCACTAATCATGATGCCTGTTACGCCCATAGTTTCGATCATCTCGTTGAAATTATGCAAGTATATTCCAAGCAAAATTAAACAAATACCAACAGTGATACTGCTTTTTAGGATTAAAATCAGCTTATCATCTGTCACTATTGACCCACCATTATCAGCACCATGTTCGACTAATATATTGAACCAATCAGCCTTATTTCGCTTTGATTAAGATCAAAAGAAGAGTCGCAGCTAAATGGGAACTAGCCCGCTAACGAGCGTGGGTGGCAACGTTAAGTTATAAAGTTGAAGTATGGAATTACCAAGAGTCGGCATGGAAGCGTGCTGTTCTGGCTTCAGCCGTGGTGCAATCGGTTATGTGTATCAATTCTGCCAAGGTGATGTTGGGGTTGAAAGTAATCATACGAGCGAGCTTTGTCTCTAAAGGTTCTAGCTTGTCTGTATGATCAAGTAAAGCTGTTTCAATCTTTTGAATAAGATAACGAAAACCACCACCATTTTCCGTTTTCAATCCTGCTGAATACGATTGAATCTTGATAGCTTCACCAGAGACAGCCCAATTTCTAGAACGACGCACACGCTTAAGCTCGCAGTGATATTGCAATGCAATGTCTTTGGCTTGTTTAACTTCTTCCCTTCCTATTCGATGAATAAGGGAGGGAAGTGAGATGAGGATGTCTTCATTCATAGGTGCACTTTGTTCATGGTTTATTTGAGGAGGTTAACTTTGAGCCAAAACATTCTCACACCATAGAGTGGAGCACGACTTAAGCAATTGACTAATATCAAGCTTACATACTATTATCACACTCTTTCTGACGAAAAGTCCCCCCTAATTTCACTGTGATGATACTGCTACCTGTTAATGTTTAAGTAATGACAATAAAAAGGAGTGGTCTTAACCACTCCTTCTACAATAGCATCGCCTGTAATTAGGCTTCTATTATATTATTCACATTCATAGCTTTACGTTTAAACCTAGCCTTAAGCTTGCTCTTAATCAGCAATGGCTTTCTCTGCTTCTTCTTTAATAGAACATGGCAAAGCTCAGTGATTAAACCAAATGCCATCGCAAAATAGACATAACCTTTATTAACATGCAAACCAAAACCTTCCACTATCAAGAGCCCACCTAATAACACCAAGAACAGTAATGCCAAGGTTTTAAGGCCTGGATAAACTAAAATCAGCTGAGTGATCTTACCGGCAATCAAAACCATCACTACCGCAGAAGATAAGATGGCCGCAACCATAATAGGCACTTCACTTGTTAGCCCCACAGCAGTGATCACTGAATCCATCGAAAACACCGCATCAACTGCGATAATCTGCAATAAAATGACGACTAAGCCTGTTTTAGCATAATTAGATTGATTCACTTCAGTATGACTAATTAACCAAGACCAAAGCTCCTTTAAGCTTTTGAGTAGTAAAAATAGACCACCAAATATCAGAATTAAATCGCTACCGGTAAAAGCCATGTCAGCAATTGAAAATAGCGGCTTAGTGAGTGTCATTATCCAGGAAATTGAGAAAACCAGGCCGATACGAGAAATAACGGCTAAAGAGATACCTAAGTTTCGCGCCAACTTGCGCTTTTCGTGCGGTAGGCGCTCACAAAGCACCGAAATAAATACCAGATTATCGACGCCTAAGACTATTTCCAACGCAAATAATGTTGCAAATATAATCCAAGTTTCAGGCAATAAGAAGAGTTCTAACATTATGATTTAAGCTCCATGTAAAGACAGCTTAATAACAGTGTCAGTCGACTTCGTGGGTCATCCATTTTAATTTTAAAACCTATAAGTAATTGATGTGCTGAAATTAGAACATCAATATTCGCACCTGACAATAGAGCAAATCCATTCAGTTATACGCTTTATAGCATCTTATACACAAATCGCAGCTCACGACCCAAGAAACCAAACAAATAAACTTTATTTACAATAAGATACAGCATCATTAAATTTAGATAACTAGCAGATTAACTTACGTTTAGGATAAGTTTACATATAAATTTATACATTTAAGACAAGAAAAAATAGTAGCGTAGCAATACACTTCCAATAACATGGATGGTACCGTTAATCACTCTTCTTAACGGTACCACCCATGATATGAGTGTTAATTGACTAACTGTTCAGGGGTTTGATAGCTAATATGTTGATGGAACCGCACAATGAGTTCTTCGCGTGATTTATCTAAGCCTAATTCAGACGTAAGGCTCTTTAACGCATCTTCAACTCGATTCAAATAACGGCCAAGACCGCCATCCTTACAGTCTTTTACTCCTGCGGCTATAGTAAAACTCACCGTTTCGACTAAGTGGTTACCGTCCCAATGACGAATAAATTGTTGCTCTTCTAAATTGGGGTCAAAGCCGAGCATTTGTACTTCGTCTGTACCCTCAACTTGATCGTATTTACTGTTGCGTACAAGTGGTGTTAGCCCATTCGCCACCATAGCAATCCGCTTAAGTTGTTTGGCTGATGTAGCTTGGATAAATGCATCCTCTAGCTTCTGATACAGTGGCGTAAAGTCATTGGTATGTTCTGACAATATCGCTTGTTTGAGCTTACGACTGAGAGGTAGTTTTACCGTAACATAGCATAATGAACCATGTCCTTCTGGGAGCGGACATTTTCTTGCTTTATATCTGTCACTGATTGTTCTTAGTTTGTATCCATAACTCTCTTTGTTGCCTTTAGCTTTGGCGAACAGATCATAAGAAAGATGTTGATGATCACGGATTTTGATTGTGAGATCTTTTTCTGGCAATTGAGGCATCAGTTTCGCGAGGAAAGACTGCACTTTTATATGAAAATTAGCTGAGTTAATGCGAATGTCTTCACCCGTCGCTAAGAATACAATCCTTATTTTGCGTGCTCGGTAATCATCCTTACTATGGAGACTTTGCGCTACATGATACTCAGGATTATAGAAAAATATGATCTGTTCTGCAGTTGGGAAGCAATACGCTTCAGTGTGAAAACGCACTACGGGTAACTTATCGTTAGTGATCACATGCACGTTATATAACTCTTCTTGCTCGGCAAGATTGAAAATAGCCTGACTAAACGTCTGATAACACGTGTTGTGATCGGGGTAATGGGCCAACAACGCATCCGTTACTTTGATTTCTGCAGTGATGTATTGATTACTTCTAACGTCCTTGGGGATGTACACTTTTTGCTGATGGCTAAGGGACATATATATTCCTTGTGATAAGTGAACCATGTGCAGCTTGGTGCTAATGCTAGCAATAAGCTGTTACGAAAATTTGTTAAGAGAGCCCTGCGATAAAACATGCTTTTACCAGCTGCAATATTATATCCTTCGATTATGATTTGTTTATTAAAATCAATATGCAAAAAAATCAAGTTAATAAACAAGCCCCTCTTAAAATTATAAGTACACTTATATCATGAATTAGAAAATACTTAACTAGGTCTCGATTTTTATCTCATACGTCCTTGTATTGGAAAAGTAGCTAAAAGCTCCATTGCTTGCAAATTACAATACTCAAGAGATTGATTTATTTCATCTAAGCTAATATCCAGATCATCCAAAACAAGCTGGTTGATTAACGCCTCCTTGGTATATACCCCAGGTTCGGCATTAATTACCGCTAAACGCGAAGCCATATAAAGCAATTTGCTATTGGCAGCGAGTGGGGCAAGCTCTACGCGATTGAACTCTGCAATGGGCTGTATGATGGTGTCCGGTAAGTTCCACAGCTTTAACAACTCGGTGGTGCAATCGGCGAAGGTAAAACCAAATAACTCTCTCTGACGAAGCCAAGGTGTTTCATCGCTATCATAGCCCTCACAATATCTGACTCTATCTGGCTCACTGTGGACAATGGCTAACATCCCCAAATTATGAAATAGCCCGGACAAAAAGATGCTGTCAGTATTGAGGATTTGCTTATTTTTTGAAAAGTACTGGCAAATCAAGGCGCAATCTACGCTTATCTCCCAAAATTTATCCATATCTGCGACTTTAGGATCAATGCTAGAAAATGCCGCGGTAACACCATAAGCATTCACCAGCTTTTTTACCTCCCCTATACCAAGTAAGACTAATGCTTTAGAAAGGTTGTCTATCTTTCTTGGCATACTGAACATAGCACTATTGGCTATTTTTAAAATCGATGCGGCAATAGCTGGCTCATAGGCAATGGCACCTGCCAACTCCTCCATGCTACAACTATCACTCGATAACATTCGGTTCAATGTCATATAAACATCAGATAGCACACATAATTCTTGCGCTTGCTTGGCGTAATCAAGAGGTGACTTTGACATTAGATTCAACTGGTACGGATAGGGTAGTACTAATAATAGTTAACGAGTTGATTTGTTCAATGCCAGTAACATAATTGGCACCATTAAATTTATCTTTAATTGTCACTTGTCGCTTCCTACATATAAGGCCTTACATACGCTTACCCTAAACACGTTTCAAATACCCGATAATCGCTTATCAACACACGGATTATCACAGCACTTAGAAATAATTTATGAAACTGTGAAAACCATAACTCTTTAATTTAAAACAAAGGAAGCTAGCAATGATAAAGGTTAAATACCCCCTTATTGCATCGACAATAATTGCTACTAGTATGCTAAGTGCTTGTGGAGGTTCAAGTTCGAAAACAGAGGCTAATAATGGAAATGGTGTTACCGAGGCCGTTAACACTTATAAGTCGATTGAATGTAAGGACATGCTATCGGCTAGCCAGTTAACACTCTTAACGACTGGCTCTAGCTGCGGCTATCTTAGCGTACCGGAAAAGCATGCAATATATGGTCAACCTGCGTCAGAAAAAAAGATTGAAATAGCCGTGATAAAACTGGCCTCAATCTCATCAGATAAAAAAGCCGATCCGATTGTTTATTTGCAAGGAGGTCCTGGGGGGAATGCCAGCGCGAGTATTGGTCAGGTGATTGAAAGTAACACCTTCATCAAAGACAGAGATGTTTACTTAGTAGACCAGCGCGGTACCGGCTATTCAAAACCCGCATTATTTTGTACTGAGTACAATGGTGAAGCTGGTACGCCTGCGCAAGTACAAGCGTGTAAAGCGAGGCTTGAAAAGTCAGGCGTGGATTTAAATGCTTACCATAGCGTGCATAATGCTTTGGACTTTATTCAGTTAAGAGAAGCCTTACAAATACCAGAGTGGAATGTGTATGGCATCTCTTATGGAACTCGCCTTGCAACAACCATAATGCGAGAAAATAGCGAAGGCATTCGCAGTGTTATTTTAGATGGTATGTTCCCGATAGAAGTGAACGGCATGTCTGACACACCGTGGGCAACCTATGAATCCTTGAATCAGATAGTCAAAAATTGTGCTAACACTGATACTTGCCCTGCTGATGATTTTAAAGACGCTATCGAAGACATTATTGCCCGTATGCATAATGAGGGCATGGTGGCTGAGAGCCGAGTATTCATCCAGAACTTACTCGAACTGGCCACAGAGCCGGTAATCATTAACTATCTAATGGCTGTTAATGAAGATATCAGTAAATATTCATCAGCTTTTGAAAGATTAATAACCGAACAAGATAATGAACAAGCTGACAATGAAGAAGCTGCCAATGATGAAACTTTCGGTGCAGAAGATATGCTTTATAACGCCATGGGGTTATCGACTGTTTGTGCTGAGGAATATCCATTTCTTAATATCACAGCTTTGACCGGTGCTAATAGTCAGGGCTGGTCAGCGAGCACACAACTAGCGGTAAATGGCATGTTCCATATGGGCTTCGATAAAGCGTCTTGCCAAGTGTGGAATGTTACCCCAGCGAATGATATCGAAACTAAGGCGATTACTAGCAACCTGCCAGTATTAATACTCAATGGCCAAAATGATACACAAACACCAGCAGCCTGGGGCGCCCTGGTCGCTAAGAATATGCCCAATGCACAGAACATGACTAACCCCCAAGGTGGCCACGGCCAGTTGTTTGCTGGTTTTAGCTGTTTTGATACCCTAGCAGATGAGTTTTTAGCTAAGCCAAATCAGGCTGTTGATGCCAGCTGTGTCTCAGCCATCCCCGAAGTAAGCTATGAAGGAGGTGATGAGGAAGAGTCGGCTAACTTTAGTTTTAAAAACAATGATACCAGTTCAGATACCGTTTATATGAATGGCGTTATCGGCTCAGATACCTTAGATGTGATGCAGACATTGTTAAACAAGTACCCGCAAATCAAAACAATAGTGATGCAAAATGTCCCTGGTTCTATGGATGATGACACCAACTTATTGGCTTCAATGGAGATTAGAAATCGTGGTATAGCCACACATATACCCGCTGATGGCATGGTGGCATCGGGCGGTACCGATATGTTTTTAGCAGGTGTAAAACGCACTATCGAACCGGGCGCTAAGCTTGGCGTACATTCTTGGGGGGATGACAGTGGCAAAGAAGCATTGGATTACCCTCGCGATAATCAAGCACATACTCTGTATCTGGATTACTATAAAGCGATAGGGATAAATACAGAGTTTTACTGGTATACCTTAGAAGCTGCAACAGCCAAAAATATACACTGGATGACAGCGCAAGAAATTGCTCTGTATGGAGTACTAACAGAGTAATCATTAAGGCTCATTTATTCATAGCTATACAAACATAATGTATAAATGAGCCTTGCTATTTAACAAGAAAACAGACAGAGACACAATATTAAACCAAGCCATATCCCCCCATGATATTTCATCAATTCCCGCACTTATTAATGACGCAAAGGCATCCTCAAAAACAATCCTTTAGATTTAAATGAATCTCACTCTACCCCACTTGTTTCCGTGGATAATTAACCGAACAATTAAAAGATAACTAATAAGATGTTTAGCCGGACAATTAATTCAATGATGACGATCAATTCTATTAATTCGCTATTCCTAATAAAATGAGATCTTGATACTTATCACATTCACCCTAAATAATATCACTTATCATTACGCCACTTTAATCATTATTTAAAACAAGATCGATTAAAGATAAATACGTATTTATGTACTATATAAAAGGATAAATGTAGATATGAGTGGCAATATTATAAAGATTTCAAGAAACACGGGAGATGCACCAGAAAGTTCTGTGTCCACACAAACTGTAGCTTTTTCTCATTACAATAATATTTCAGCTCAATTACCTCTAGCCCCTAAAACGGGTAAAATCGTAGCTGGCGGTGTAAAAGAGCAGACAAAGCAGTGCTTAGAAAATATTAAAGCAATTGTAGAAAGTACCGACCATGTTATGGACGATGTTGTTAAAATCACTATATTCCTTAAGAATATCTCAGATATTAACGCTGTAGACGAAGTTTATACAACATTCTTCCAAAGCTATGTTCCTACACGGACAACTGTCGCAGTTGCGGCTTTACCTATGGATGATGCTTTGGTACAAATTGAAGCGATTATTTCAAACGGTGAAGGGACAGCGCCACAAGATCCTTGCGATCTCATAAAAGTTGCAAGAAACACGAAAAATGCACCAGAAAGTTCTGTATCTACACAAACTGTAGCTTTTTCTCATTACAATAATATTTCAGGTCAATTACCTATCGATCCAAAAACAGGTGAAATGGTAGCTGGAGGTGTAAAAGAGCAGACTGAACAGTGCTTAAACAACATTAAAGCAATTTTAGAAAGTATCGACCACGTTATGGACGATGTAGTTAAAACAACTATATTCCTTAAAAACATCTCGGATATTGAAGTTATAAACGAAGTTTGTGCAAAATTTTTCCCAGGCTATGTTCCTGCTAGGACAGCTGTTAACGTTTCAGCTTTACCTATGGATGCTTTGGTGCAAATTGATACAGTCGTGTCACACGGAGATGGTACACCCCCACAACTTCCTGAAGACACCCGACTACTCGTCATAGAAGCAAGCAATACTGAAAATGCACCAAAAGTTCCATACTCACACACCGTAGCTTTTTCTCACTACAATCATATTTCAGGTCAGTTACCTTTGGACCCAAAAACGAGTGAAATGGTAGCTGGTGGTGTAAAAGAGCAGGCTGGACAATGCCTAAAAAATATCAAGGCAATTGTGGAAAGTGTCGATCACGTTATGGACGATGTAGTCAAAATAAATATCCAACTTAAAAGTATCGCAGATATTGATGCTGTAAACGAAGTTTACACCACCTTCTTCAAAAGCGATCTTCCTGCAAGAACAACAGTTGGCGTTTCAGCTATCCCTATGGATGCTTTGGTACAAATTGATGCCGTTGTTTCTAACTGTGAAGGTACACCTCCACAAGCATAACAGGCATTCAATTGCAGCTGAGCAGTTCTTCAATTGCTATAAGCTGAATTCAGCCTATAAAGATTGGGCAGCTTTTTATTATTTGATAGTTTAAATAACGATCAAATGATAAAAATCTGACCCTTTTTTGCCCTTCAGTTTAAAAATAGCTAGCACGTTGATTCCCCCTCTTACCGACCAAGAATTTAAGACCTATGACGTCTTCAAAGGTCCCGAATTCATGATCTAAGTGCACCATATCAAACCATCTAAATACTTCTGCAGATGCTTGGTCACACATAAACATTAACAGAAACTTCAGGATGACAGTCACTTCAATGAGTTAGCAATAATGGTGCACTTGCATGTTGAACGCGGGGAGCTATCAGTTCGTCTTAACGATAGAACACTTCAACCTTGCCTTTTATCGTCATCAAAAGTGGTTGGCCGCGACGGTCCAACGCTTTGTGCGACGGGACTTTTACCCAAGCTTCACTGATGCAATATTCCTCGACATCAAAACGCTCTTTGCCGTTGAGTATAATACCTATCTCGTGCTCAAAAATTGCTGCCACATGATGTGGGCTGCGGGGATTGCCGGAAAGGCGATCTGGTAAGGCTGGTTGCGATGTAGTGTCGTTCATGGTCTGGCCTAAATGGTAGTGAATAAAGCGTACGCCATTGTAGGCAATACAGGCTTTATGCTCAAGAGCCGCAGTAATAAATGTTAGTGACGCCCCCCTCTTCTCTAGACAATAGCTAGATATTTTATAACCACCCAATGTTAAATCCCCCAGCTCGAATCACTGAAATTCCAGCCCTGACCTTACTAATTCAACATGATTTACACCTCATGAGCTCTTGGCATCTAGTTAATGCCTCTAGATGTCTAACTATCGGCTCAAATGTCGAGGAAGAGAATTAAGACACTCATGTTTATTCTCAAACGCTTTAGTCTGAGCCGTTTAACTAAGTCGAGTTGGTGAGAGGTTGATTTATCACTGTTCTCAATAGAGAATAGCACTTAGTTAGACTGGTTTATTCAGTAGCATAGAATTGGAGTTCTTATTAGATGATGACAAAATGGGCAACACGTTTTCTACAGATGGCAGAGCTCGTTGCATCTTGGAGTAAAGATCCCTCCACTCAAGTTGGGGCGGTGATCACCGAAGATAACCGTATTGTCTCTTTAGGGTTCAACGGCTACCCTCACGGGATCTCCGATAGTGCCGAAACCGATAACCGTGAGATGAAGCTCCTAAAGACCCTACACGCAGAAGAGAATGCCATTCTCTATGCTAAGCGTGATCTCAGCGGCTGCGAGATCTGGGTTACCCATTTCCCCTGCCCTAACTGCGCCGCAAAGATAATCCAAACGGGTTTAAGTACAGTGCATAGTCCACAACCAAGCAAAGACTTCCTGTCTCGCTGGGGAGAGAAGATTAAAATAAGCCAAGATATGCTCGACCAAGCCGGCGTTAAAGTCGATTGGATGCAGGTAGAGCCATAAAAAGCCCTCAGCGTCTTAAAAAGCTCCGTTTAAACCACGGAGCGCTTCGCCAAGGAACTGTTAACCAAGCCATCTATTGTTAAATTCTCCAACTCCGAAGTGCTAAAATTCCAGCCCCAACCTCACTAACTCAGCATGATTTACACCTCATGATCTCCTTGTATGTAGTGAATGCCTCTGGATGCCTAAATATCGGCTCAAACATCGAGAGACAAGCAGCAAGCCTCTGTTATTCTTAAATCCGAATTTTTGCCTCAAATAATTCTCTGGCATGATCAAATGAGGGCCGTGAGGGAATGTCTCCCCAATTAGGATTACTAGTGAAGTGATAGCCATTATCTTTAATGCACCGAATAAAATCTGAAAACTCTTTCCTATTCTGGATAACGGATACTTCTTTGAATTCTATCTTATTCTTACCAGAATTAAATTCGAGTGGTTTAGGAAGGTAAAATGTCGCCGGGAAGTTGTCTCGTATATCCGACACTGGACTGCCAGCATCATCGCTATGATGAAACATCTCCAGATGCTCACCACGATTGAGCTGTATATTGAGTTCATCGATAAGATCTCTCCCCCTTAGAGATACATTCCCCATCACCTTGTCTTCCCTTGCAAAAAACTGCTCTTCGGTATCTGATTTAGATTGCTCTAGACGTATCTGTCTCTCTGCTTTATCGATAAATCCTTTCACTATTGAGGTATCACCACTGTGTGAGCTTGGCTTTGAATTAGGCCCTACTTCACTCTTAGTGTCTCCTTGTAATAGTGGTTTCCCGAATACTACGGCGGTATTGGGACGGGCGTCTAAACCTGACTGGCCATGCTCTTCAATGATGGGGCTGGTTAAAAAAAGATCGTAATCAGCTGTCAGAGGCTTTTGAGATATAGAGTGGGATAATACTTGAATCGGCTTATCCTTGTACTCTTCATATATCGTGTACAATCCATCTTTCCCTTGTTTGGCGTCAAATCGATACTCCTTCCCACTCGGCCCCTTAGAAGTGATGATTATACTCTCCTGGTCGACATTTTTTTCTATCAAGCCAAGATCAAAAGTCAGTTCATCGATTCTTTCTTTACTAATCCTCAAGTCCGACACCAAATAGTCCATGCCCTTCCCTTTCTGGACGTCGGCATTAAGCTTGCTGATATCTTCCTGTGAACGGTTCTCTCTCTTGCTTAGCTGCTGGTTTTCACATATGAAGCCTGCTTGTGGGCCCCAATTGGCACTCTTGCCTTTTACCAGAAAGCCTTTTGTGGGGTGAGACTCATCTATTAATTGGCGAACCATAGCTTCAACGGGTCTTATGCCAAAGATAATGTTCTTGTCCGTGGCGACTGATTGCATTTTTATAGCGTGATCAACAGGTATTCCTACGTTGTTATTTTTAAACAGCGTTTCTATATCTGTTTTAGATAATGGTTCGGGTGTGGTTGATTTTGGCTTGATCTCTTTGTCTGAGGTATTGCTTATCAAGATTTGTGGGGATGAATTGACTGAATGATTATTTATCATATCTACTCCTTGGTATTAATGCTGAGGCTGGTAGGTGAGTGCTAGCAAGGCGTCAGGGGATCTCTGCTCAATCTGTAGGGGGTGTCGGTTCCAGGATGACAATATACTTATTTATTAACAAAAAGTTGGAGTGTATTTAATTGCATAGGATGACTTCCTTTAATTAACTTGCACTCATGATATTTTTTTATACTTTAGCTGTGCTTTAATTTTCGTTTTAAATTTGTAATTTTTAGTCTTAAATCGATTTTTTCACAAACTGCCCATAAGCTTCTGGTGTGTAGTGAATGCCTCTGGATGCCTAAATATCGGTTCAAACGTCGAAAAACAAGCAGCAAAAATACCGAACTTTAGTTCGGTTAAGTATTTGAAGTAAAAATAGGTCTGTAACTAGGCGATATCAAGCCATCGATGACAGTTAGCGCCCCCTTGCCTGCGCTTTCGGTCTAAGCTAAGTGTTCACAGTAGGCATCTAACTCTTGAAGGGTTCCCATTTCATTTCTGTGATTATCTACAACTTATCGATTGGACAGGAAGAGCTATTAGGCCAGACAAAAAAGGGGCCATAGACTCAAGCCGTCCGAAATTACTTGATGAACTTGGTATCTCACCCGATGCTTGGATAACCTCTGCAAAAGAGTTTCGTCGACAATACAGTGGTATTAGCGGCCGCTGGGATGCTATGTGTGAATTCAAAAAGCAGCATCACTGCGGAAAATGGTGCAAAGGTAAAGCTTGTAGTAATGCACTTCCCCCCTCACCTTAGGCTTACGCATACCTAAACACCGCCGCTGCCTTCAACAATTCCCGTAGGAAGGTGAATATGGCATCCATAATAAATGGGTCAACTTCTCTACGACAAAGCCAACAACCCATGCTCTACCCCAATAGCATTAGCTACTGCTGTCAATCTGTCCTTTATCGCCTGTTCAATACCAACGCCGCCCTGAGCCAAATCATCAACCGCAATAAAAGCAATAGTCGTCAGGCAGCTGCTTTCATAATGATAAGCATAACCCGATTCTACCACCCAGCTCTCTACACTCACTTCTGTGATTTGTTGTATTTTTTCTTCCAATGACCTGACTAAGGTAAAATCAAAAGAGAGGATAAGATCTTCATTACCATACCAATCCGCTTTTAGCGCCTGAAAATTGATCCACATCTCCAGCTTGGTCAACAGCGGCTTAAGCGAATTCGAAAATTGGCCATCGGCCACTATCGTAATGGGAAGTCCTTGCTGCAACTCTTCTATTGTTTGTTCTTTTTCTGTTGGCATAGGTAATGGCTCATTGAGCACTCTAGTGCTAATAGTAGTGATAACTCAGATGGTAACTCTGCTGATAACTTTAGATTTTGCTATCTAACGATCCCAGATGCAACCACAACAAAGACCAGTGAAGTCAGAGTAAACTCATTCATCGCAGCTGTCAGCCAAAAGGACCGGACAGCCATATATTATGTACCCATAGCACTAGCATACGCGATAATCCAAAAATGCATTACTCCTCTAACAGATCTGTGACAGCATCGGCCAGCCACATTAGCGCTGGACCCCGAGCCTTTTGTTTTGCCATCACGCGATCAATCGGTACTCGCCATGGCTTATGGTCAAAGCTTAAGTTCATTAGCACCATGTCACCCTGACGCTCATATTGCTTCGCCATATGGTTGGGAATATAGCCCCAGCCTAGCCCCTCTTTTACCATATGATTAACGGCATTGAAGCTATTGCCCCACCAGATATGTGAAGATATGCTCGGAAAATGCGGTAGGGGCTGATCTTCTAGACCACGGATCAAAAGTTGACGATGTGGGATTAAATCTGCGGCAGTGACGATATCGACACTGGCCAGAGGATGCATTGGGCTCACAACACCATTGAACGGCAAACTCCCTACATAGCACAGATCCACCTCTTGCGGAAAACCACTATTAGCAAACATCAGTCCTAAGTCCGCTCGTCCACTATGCACCAAGGCTAATACATCCGGCGTTGCAACGGCATAAAGCTCTAAGATGGTTGCAGGGAACTGTGATGCAAAGGTATTTAGCATACTCGTTAGCATGGGAAATAATGCGTCGTCCACCGCTATTTTTATCTGTGTTTCATGGGATAAGTTAAATGCGCCAGCAACAGAGTCAAGCTCGCGGGTTTGTTGCAAGATAGCTTGCGCAAACGGCAACAGTCTTTCACCTTGTGGGGTTAATGAAGGTTTGCGTGTAGTACGATCAAACAAGGTGGTGTCGAGATCGATTTCAAGATTGGCAATTCCCTGACTGACTGCCGACTGCACCTTTCCTAACTGACGAGCACATGCCGAAAATGAGCCAGATTGTGCCGCTTCAACGAACATTCTCAGCTGTTCTAGATTATACATATCACTTTTCCTGATAGTAACTAACTATCTTCTTGCTTATTTAATGATGATTATAGCAACCAAGAACGACTGAACAACACAGAAGAGATCTATCATGAAAACAAAAGAACGTATTATTCACAGCGTACTATTTGAAGCTATTGCCTTAGTATTCGTCATCACCGCCGCCACACTATTTACCGACGCAGGGGCAAAATCGGCGACAGGTTTGGCTGTCGGCCTGTCTTTAATTGCCATGTGCTGGAATTATATTTATAACCTAGGTTTTGACCGTCTCTATGGAACTAACCGCATTGAACGTTCCATTAAAATGCGTTTAGGCCATGGGCTTGGTTTTGAGTTGGGCATGATTTTTGCGACATTACCCTTGATGATGTGGATACTGCAGCTAGATTTCTGGACAGTATTTATCATGGACATCGGCGTGGTCATTTTCTTCTTGATCTACGCGATTGTCTACAACTGGTGTTATGACGTGATCCGTGCACGCCTGTTTAGTCACAAAGCAGAGAACGACAGGGTTAATGAGAGCTCAGCCCCATCAATAAATTAGCTAACGGCGATAAAACCTGCTTTTAAACCTCAAGTGTAGACTCTGCTATGACCTTCGAAAACAAGGATGTTTCGCAGAAAAAACATGGCCAACTTTGTTCCATACAAAATTTGGCATTTCCTCCCTCCTTGGAGGTCAGATGTACTCGCGCGTGTCATAGAAGTGTCTGCACATCGCCCACCGCAGGTGTTAGGTAGCAAGAAGGCTTAACTTACTAATTTATTACCCAGTAACAAAAAAACCTAAAGCTGGTCAATAACGTTCCATACATGATTCGACATTCCCTCCGTCCGTGGAGATCAGATTCCGGCCAACAAGCATGCCGGAAAGACTGTAATATCTAGCCGGAATGACGAATTAAAAACACAAATTCCACTCCATCGCTTTCCCTGCGACCGGGGATAAATAGTCCCATGTACAAATCCCCTCATTCACCATCCATGGCGACCGCGGATAAGTACTTCCATGTACAAAAAAGCGAACCACAAAGGGTTCGCTTTAATCACTTCGCGGCTGAAGCCGCTCCTACATCAAATGAAGCCAACGACTCCAGAATTACGTCGCTGGCGAAACTCTTAGTAACAGAAGTATTATCAAGCCCAAGCAGCCAAATGACGTAACTGCCGACGATAAGACAAGGAAGCCGATGGTTTTCGCCGCGGAGTTGACTGGTGTCAATGAGCAGCGAAAACCGGAGGCTGAAGCCGTATTATCTAGGCCAAGTAGTCATTTATTCATAGTCAGCGATTGGTACACAAGCACAGAAAAGATTTCTGTCACCAAACACGTCATCGATACGGTTAACCGTAGGCCAGAACTTGTTTAACTTAACTGCTGCTGTCGGGAACACGGCCACTTCACGGCTATATGGACGTGAGTCAAACTCAGGGTCCATGATATCAGCCAATGTATGCGGTGCATTGCTCAGCGGGTTGTTGTCTACAGGCCACTCGCCAGACTCAACTCGAGCTGCTTCGCCGCGAATAGAGATCATAGCTTCGATGAATCTATCCAGCTCAACCTTAGACTCAGATTCAGTCGGCTCAATCATAAGCGTGCCCGCAACCGGGAAGCTCATGGTTGGCGCGTGGAAACCGTAATCGTTAAGGCGCTTGGCGATATCCATCTCAGTGACGCCAGACGCCTCTTTAAGCGGACGTAAATCGATGATGCATTCGTGAGCTACGCGGTCGTTACGACCAGTGTAAAGCACTGGATAATGCTCAGACAGCTTCTTCATCATGTAGTTAGCGTTAAGCAGTGCCATCTGAGTCGATTGTCTCAGGCCTTGCTTACCGAGTAACTTGATGTACATCCAAGTGATAGGCAGAATTCCTGCGCTACCGTATGGCGCCGCTGATACTGCGCCGTTGTTATCAGACTCGAGACCGTGCTTAACCACAGCATGACCAGACAAGAATGGCGCCAGATGTTTCTTAACACCGATAGGGCCCATACCCGGTCCGCCGCCGCCGTGTGGAATAGCGAAGGTCTTGTGCAGGTTAAGGTGAGATACATCGGCACCGATTGAACCTGGCGATGTTAGACCCACTTGAGCGTTCATGTTGGCGCCATCGAGGTAAACCTGACCGCCGTATTGATGAATCACTTCACAGATCTCGCCAATCGTCTCTTCGTACACGCCGTGAGTCGATGGGTAGGTAACCATGATACAAGACAGGTTATCGGCAACTTCAGCCGCTTTCGCCTTGAGGTCTTCCATGTCTATGTTGCCGTCTTTATCACAGGCGGTAACCACTATTTTCATGCCAGCAAGCTGAGCAGAAGCCGGGTTAGTACCGTGTGCAGATTGAGGAATTAGACAGATATTTCTGTGTGCATCGCCGCGAGACTCGTGGTATTGCTTAATCGCAAGCAGACCGGCGTACTCGCCCTGTGCACCTGAGTTAGGCTGTAGTGATACCGTGTCGTAGCCTGTGATGTCCACTAACCAGTCAGAAAGCTCGTTTACAAGCTGTGCGTAACCTTGCGCCTGATCTTGTGGGCAGAATGGGTGCATGTTACCGAACTCAGGCCAAGTGATAGGCATCATCTCGGTGGCTGCGTTAAGCTTCATGGTACATGAGCCCAATGAGATCATTGAGTGGTTAAGGGCTAGATCCTTGTTCTCGAGACGCTTGATGTAACGCATCATCTCGGTTTCGCTGTGATAGCGATTGAATGTCGGGTGAGTCAGAATCGCATCTTCACGGATAAGCGCTGCCGGTACCGATGTGCTGCCATTGGCAAGGATGTCGCTATCGAGCGCGGCAACGTCCAGACCATGACCTTCGCCAAGTAGGATGTCGAACAGCTGAGCCACGTCTTCACGAGTGGTGGTCTCGGCTAAGCTGACACCTAAGAGGCCGTCACTATCTATGCGTAGGTTAACGCCTTGGGCTTCAGAGCGCGTCTTGATAGCCGCGGCGTCTAAGCCTTTAATCGATAATGTATCGAACCAGGTATTGTTAACCAGAGTTACGCCCTTGGCAGTAAGGCCTGTGGCAAGAATATCGGTCAGACGATGAATACGCTCGGCGATAGTCTTAAGACCTTGTGGGCCGTGGAATACTGCGTAGAAAGACGCCATGTTCGCTAGCAATACCTGAGCGGTACAGATGTTTGAGTTAGCTTTTTCGCGGCGGATATGTTGCTCACGAGTCTGCATCGCCATACGTAGGGCGCGGTTACCGCGAGTATCTTGTGATACACCGATAATACGGCCTGGCAGTGAACGCTTGTATGCGTCACGAGTGACGAAGAAGGCAGCGTGTGGACCACCGAATCCCATAGGGACACCGAAACGCTGTGAGTTACCCAATACCACGTCGGCGCCCATAGAGCCCGGCGATTTAAGCATAACCAGAGACATGATGTCGGCGGCAACAGCAACCACGGCCTTCTTAGCGTGTAGTGCTTCGAATAGCTCGGTGAAATCTGTGATTTGACCATAACGGTTGGTGTACTGGAACAAGGCACCGAAGATGTCGTGGTTAGCGGCATCAGCTGCCGGGCCCACTATAATGTCGAAACCGAAACACTCGGCGCGAGTCTTGATCACATCCAGCGTCTGGGGGAACACGTCATCGGCAACGAAGAAGATGTTGGCTTTCTTGGCTTTCGATACACGCTTAGCCAGTGCCATGGCTTCGGCCGCTGCAGTCGCTTCATCCAGTAGTGATGAAGACGCTAAGTCCAGACCGGTAAGGTCCATAGACAGCTGCTGGAAGTTAAGGATAGCTTCTAAACGACCCTGAGCGATCTCTGGCTGGTATGGCGTGTAGGCCGTGTACCAACCTGGATTTTCGAGCACGTTACGCTGGATAACACTAGGAACTTGAGTACCGTAGTATCCCATGCCTATGTAGCTCTTATAGACCTTGTTCTTATCTGCAATAGCGCGGATATAGGCCATGCCTTCGGCTTCGCTGACGTGATCGCCAACGGCTAAGTCACGATTAAGACGAATCGACTCAGGCACTATCTGCGCGGTGAGATCTTCTAAAGATTCTGCACCGACAAAATTCAGCATCTCTTGCTGCTGTGCGCTATCCGGGCCGATATGACGGCTGAGGAAGAGATCGTGCTGCTCAAGCTTAGTAAGCGTTTCAGTGGTCATGATAACCTGATTCCATATTTGCCAGTATCCGCCTGTAGGGGGGCTAAGGTACCGGTCTAATTGTATTGTTTAATAATAGAGTGGTTTTTAATAGCTAAAGAACTTCAAGCTTTGGCTTGCTTACAGCTTCAGGCTCTTGCTGTTTTGCCAAAGAGTCACGAAAGTCACTTAGCTATAAATTAATCTCGGTAATAGGTGAAAACCGATATAACGAACAAAGCCTCATTTTTTAAGAAATGAGGCTTTGTTTTCGACTAGGTTTTACTCTTCGTCGATAACTGCTTGATAGCCTTCGGCATCAAGCAAGTTTTCAATGTCTGCTGTATCAGAAGGCATCACGCGGAAGAACCAACCGTCACCAAATGCATCGCTGTTTACCAGCTCAGGAGAATCTTCAAGGGCTTCGTTAATTGCCAGTACTTCACCTGAGATTGGTGCATAGATGTCAGAAGCAGCCTTTACAGATTCAGCAACGGCACAATCTTCACCAGCAGTTACTGTATCGCCAACGTCTGGAAGCTCAACGAATACCATATCACCCAAAAGCTCCTGGGCGTGCTCACTGATACCAACGGTATAGCTACCGTCTTCTTCTTTACGGATCCACTCGTGTGAAGAAGCGTATTTCAATTCAGTCGGGATATTGCTCATTGTTCTTGATCCTTATTTCTATTGTTCTAATTCTGTATTAAAAGGCTTGTTTACCATTGCGCACAAACGAAGGTTTGATCACTTTAACAGCGATGCGCTTCTTACGCATTTCGACTTCAGCAGTGTCACCAATACTTCTTGGGACGCGCGCCATGGCAATAGAATAGCCTAATGTTGGCGAAAATGTACCACTGGTAATAGTGCCTTGCTGTTCATTACCATCGCTATCGCTGAAGAAGATAGACATACCCGGACGGATAACACCTTTGGCTTCCATAATAAGGCCAACCATCTTCTCGGTACCGGCAGCCTTGATTGCTGCCAGAGCTTCACGACCGTTGAAATTACGATCTTCCGGCTCCCAAGCGATAGTCCAGCCCATGTTAGCCGCTAACGGGTTAACCGTTTCGTCCATATCCAGGCCGTAGAGGTTCATGCCAGCTTCGAGACGTAGCGTGTCACGTGCACCTAGGCCACAAGGCTTAACGCCTGCTTCGAGCAGTGCCTGCCACAATGTTTCGGCTTCATCTTCTGGCACTATGATTTCGTAACCAGTTTCACCGGTGTAACCGGTAGTGGCGATAAACAGTGAGCCAGACTGCACACCGAAGAAAGGCTTCATGCCTTCAACCGCTGCATTTTGATCCGCATTGAATACACTAGCGGCTTTGGCTTTAGCGTTAGGTCCCTGAACGGCGATCATCGCCAGTTCTGGACGCTCGGTGATCACCACGTCGAAGCCTTTGACTTCTTGTGCAATCCAAGCCAGATCTTTTTCACGGGTCGCAGAGTTAACCACGATGCGATAGTGAGTATCGGTAAGATAATAGGTGATGAGGTCGTCGATCACACCAGCGTTATGATCTAGCATGCCGCCGTAAAGCGCCTTACCAGGTACTTTAAGCTTAGCGACATCGTTCGCTAATAATTTACGCAGGAAAGCACAGGCGTCTGTGCCAGTCACATCGACAACTGTCATGTGAGACACATCGAACATGCCAGCGTCTTGACGAACCGCATGATGTTCTTCGATTTGAGAACCATAGTTCAGTGGCATATCCCAACCGTGGAAATCTACCATCTTAGCGTCTGATTCTAAGTGCTTGTTAAAGAGTACAGTTTTATTAGCCATTATTATCTCGTTATTATGCCCTTTTCGGGTCTAACCTGGCGTAACTACACAGCTATCTGTTCGGCTTAGCTTCTGCATAAGAAGAAATACAGAACAGAAACACCTAGCGTAGGGTACATACGGCCAAAGTGTGTCTGCAAACATATTACTCCTGTCACTATTTACTGTTTAAATAGTCGGTCGTAATACGTGCATCAATTGCGTTAGATAAAATTGCAGCGATGAGTTTCCTTTAAGAAACAAAATCTCATCGGTACTAAAATGCGGCGAAATTATACCTCGCAACACCGTTTTGTATACAAAAGAATTTTCTAATCCGAATCCTTTTGCCATTACTTTTTCTCATGTTGAACATGTTGTTTTTTAACACATAAGTATTGCTTACACACCCATCGAGGATAACCCACTGAAATGCTAGACTTAATAGTCTTAGTTGACTCAAGTGTCTAGTCTTGTTTACATAGCTTTGGCAGGCTGTTTTTGTTACCCATGGCCTGCTGTATAAACAGTGTTTTCACAGGAGAAAGGTTATCGACTAAATTTAAGCCAAAATCCCGTAATACTTTCTTAACAGGATTGCTACCTTCGAATAAACGCTTGAAACCTTCCATCGCGGCAATCATCTCCAGCGCATCGGCCTTACGCCAGCGTTCAAGCGCACGTAAGTTACTGTAATCACCAATATCTTTACCGTCTAACTTGAGCTCGGTTATGGTCTCGATAACCGCCGCCGCGTCTAAGAAGCCAAGGTTGACTCCCTGCCCCGCTAGCGGGTGTATGGTGTGCGCTGCGTCGCCGGCCAGTAACATGCGATGGCGGGCAAAGTGACGGGCGTAACGCATACGCAAGGGGAACGCCTGGGGCTCACACTCGAGCTGACACATGCCCATGCGGCCATCGAACTCGGCGGTGAGGGTGCGTTCAAACTCCTGCTTGCTCGCAGCCAATAACTGCTGGGCCTTGGCCGGTGGCACCGACCAGACGATGGAACATAAATTATTTTCATACAGGGGCAAGAAGGCCAAGGGGCCATCTTTAAGAAACACCTGACGGGCGGTATCTTGGTGTGGGATTTCGGTGCGAATGCTGGCCACCACAGCATGATGGCCATAATCCCAAAAAGTCATGGGGATCTTACACTGCTCACGCACCCAAGAATTGGCACCATCGGCGCCGATAACTAAGGCGGCGCTGATGTTATCGCCATTGTCTAAGGTCAACCAGGCTTCACGTTCACCGAAAGCAATTTTATCGAGTCTATGGTTCTCAAGATAGGTTATCTCGTCGAACTCCGCCGCCCGCTTAGACAGGGCGAAACGTATGTTGTCATTTTCGATGATGCTGCCGAGATACTCTTCACTGAGAGAATGAGCGTCGAAACCTATCTTGCCCAGGCTGTCCTTGTCCCAGACTTCCATCTTCTGGTAGGGGCTGACGCGCTCATCATCCAGATAACTCCAGGCACCTAAGTTTTGCAGTAAGCGCTGACTCGCCTTATTGATTGCGCTGACTCTGAGTTTGGCTACGCCCGAGACGGCTTGTGCCTCTCCCGCGTCGATAACCACCACGCGCAGTTCATCCATCGCCAGTCCGATAGCGGTTGCTAATCCCACCATACCGCCGCCGATAATTGCTACATCATAGGTTTGCATTGCACTTGAGTTTGTGTGCATCTCACTTCCTTCACTTAAGATCTAGAGCGTTATATGTCAATGTGTTTGAATCTTTTAAATAGCCCTTCCCTTAGAGCAAGAGCCATCTTTTATAAAAGCCTTCTAGCTTACCGACTTCCAGCCCATAGCGGTTCTGGCTACCGGCGTTTTTAATGGCGGCAACCAAGATAGTAACCTTAAGCCCAGGCTACGCCCGACAACCAGAGGCCAGTGATCATTAGAAAAGCCGCGCACCAAAAATTCGATATTGGTCATGGTACTGTTGCGGTCTTTTTCGCGACTCTTAAGATAAGCGTGGGTCAACTTGGCTGAGCCAAGATCCGCCGTCTCTTCGCTCGAGCCTTCATCGAGTAAGCGCTGCTTAATCACGTCAAGCAAGCAGACCAAGTCCCGCAGGCCTAAGTTAAAGCCCTGACCGGCAATGGGGTGCAGAGTCTGCGCCGCGTTACCGATAAACACGGTTCTGTGATAGATGGGTCTGGGCATGTGTGACATTAACAAGGGGTAGGAGAAACGCTCACCCACTTGGGTAAATCGTCCGGCGCGAAAACCAAAGGCCTGCTGCAACTCAGCTAAGAACTCGTCTTGGGGAGCCGACTGTAAACGCTTAGCTTCACTGGGGGGAAGTGCCCACACCAAGGACACCCGCGGATTCCCCTTGAGCGGCGCCATAGGTAACACGGCTAAGGGACCGGTATTGGTGAAGCGCTCGAAGGCCCAATTATCGTGGAGCTTATCGGTCTCGACGTTAGCGACTAGCGCTACCTGTTCGAAGTCTACCTGTTCTATATCTAAATTGAAGGCTTGCCTGACTTTGGAGTTTACTCCGTCGGCGGCCACCAGCAAGGCCGTTTTGATCTGAGTGCCATCATTGAGCGTGAGCAGCTGGCAATCGGTTTGCGCCTCTACATTGGCCAGTGTTCCGGGGCAATGGAGCTGGATATCACTGGCTTCGAGCTGCTTAAACAGCACTTGACCTACCCGCTCGAGCTCCACAACCTGACCCAAGTTCTGCAGATGAAAGTCTTCGGCGTTGAGCTCTGTCATGCCAAAGTGTCCGCGGTCTGAGATATGTATGTTCTCAATGGGCGTGCCAAGATGGGCAAGCTTAGACCAGAGTCCCAGACGTTTAAGCTCGAAAATAGAGCCGTGGGCGATGGCGATGGAGCGCGCATCGAAACCTGGGTGTTCACTCCCTGGCTTGTGTGCCTCTATAAGGGCTATCTTGAGGGGCCTGTTTAACTCCTCACTCAACTTTTTTAAGCCTAGGGCTAAGGTAGCACCGGCCATAGCGCCGCCAACAATGGCGACATCGACCAGTGTAGCGTCCTGAATTTGCGGCGCATGGGAGTTTGTTGTATTGCTGTTTGTTTCTATATCAGCTGTCATCGGTCTTCTCTAATTTGCCGTAACCTATATGAGTCACGGCAAGTCTAGATACAATAATGAGATAGGGACGAGTTTAATGGAATACGTTGACTTCTTTTTGATTTGGATCAGTCAAATCTGGGCCAAACTCAGAATAGCAGAGCAGCGCCGCCATCTTGGCAAACTCCATCAGCTCCATATAGGCCGATTCTGACTCTTCATCTTCGGCCACATCGAACTCGACCAGGGCAATATCCGCCAGATCTTTGATGACTTCTTGTAAGTCGGCGGAAGCCTTATCGATCTTAGGCTGCACCATGGCAATACCGGTTAAGAAACTTTGTACCCATAGCGACAGGGCTTCGACGCGCTTAGTAAGAGGCTCTTCCTCTTCCGGCAACATGGGCGAGAAGCCAAATTCGATATCCGAGACTCTGGTCAAGGTGTCTTGATAAAGCTCTTCGATCAGCAAGTGGAGCGGATCTGGCAGAGGATGACCATCATTCATCAGCTCAAGCAGAGGTTTACACCAGGTATCTTTCGACAGCTCAACACCACCACAAATAATCCCCACTAAGGCACCATGAACTTCTACCGGTGTCTGGCCAATTTCGGCTGCATCTAAGGCTGCTAATAAATTATCTATACGTAGAGAAGGAGGGGTTGCCATAACTGTTTCCACAGGCTGAAAATACTCAGTCCATGCTAGCAGAAGTGGGACGCTCGGCCAAATTAAACAAGTTTGTTTAGATATGGCTTATGTTGCTGGGCCTAGTACCCTCCTTCCAAAAATCCAACTAAATGTTTATAAATTGCCCAAGTCTGTCTATCTAAACAACATTTAATCTAATATGGCTCACCTTAGCGCTTACTCATGTTGCACTTTGCGATTTAGACCGATATAGTCCGATCAAGAGCCAATAATCAGGACCCATCGCCACATGAGCAGCCATGCTATTGAAATTAGCTTGCTAGGCCGTACATACTCCATCGCTTGCCCGAAAGGACAAGAGAAAGCATTGCAGCACGTGGCGCAGCAGCTCGAAATGCAGTTGATTTCGCTTAAAACACGGACTAACAGTCTGAGTCGCGAAGAGATAGCCATCATGGCTGCATTAAATACTGGTTATGAATTGCTGGAAGAACAGCAAAAAAATCAAGATTATAATAAGCAGATGGATGAAAAAATCGGTCTGCTGCAGGCAACTTTAGAGAACGCACTCGTTGAGCGTTCGGTAAAAGAAGATTAAACTGTACGAAGATCGTACGATACATGTTCAAACGAGTCTTTTTACTATCACTTGTTAGCCAGTACTCGCTAGTCAGAATTAGTCAGTACCCAGATTTAAATCCGAAAGGCTTCTCATCGCAATAGCAGATGAAAGTAAGTGTTTCAGATAACCAGTTTTGCTCCCTGGTATACGCGTCAGTCGGCAATGTCCCTGTGCCGATATTTACATACCCAGGATGAATGCTTTGATGACATTGAGCAAGCTCGGCTCGTACCGAGAAGCCTTAGGAGTTAATCATTTTTCCGCCTTGAACCTACGGTTCAAGGGCTACGCCGGCAACGGTATTTTGGGGAGCAATTTAATAAAGAAGATTCTAGGAACTAGGATCTAGCTACGAGTCGCGAGATTCGAGCAACAAGAAACCACAACTCAAGGGTTGTGGTTTTTTTGTGCCTAAAGATGATGAATACCTGCAAATCCATCCAGACCTCTTCTCTCATAACAAACCTATGGTTCAAGGGACTCTTTATAAAAATCATGGCGGCAAGGGTATTTTGGGGAGCAATTTAATAAAGAAGGTTCTAGGACCTAGCTACGAGTCGCGAGATTCGAGCAATAAAAAAACCATCACTGAAAAGTGATGGCTTCTTGTGTCTGAGTCTCCCGTCATTCCGGCATGCTTGTGGCCGGAATCTAGCTTATAGCGGGCAGGTACGAGACAAGGTTAGCTTCTAATTGTAGGACCGGCTTTAGCCGGGATAGATAGAAGCTGTAAAATCGCAGCTAAAGCAGCTCCTACATAAAGACGAGATTAACGATCCCAATACCAATCGGTATAATTCCTGGTTCTAAACCCCTGTACTTGAATAAGAGCAAGCCTCACCGGCACACTGGATCCGTCTTATATGAGCAACAGATTCGTCACTACCTATCTAGTAGTGGCTAATCTGTGTCTGGGTGTCCCGTCATTCCGGTATGTTTCTTAGCTGGTATCTAACCTCCATGAAAGGAGGAAATGTCGAATCATGTATGGGCATAATCGACCAGCTTATAATTAGAAGGCTCAAGACAGGGCTAAGAAGGCTATAAGATAGAAAGGTTATAAACCCTCAAGCATTCCAGCTTCTTTGGATCTTCAAGCTGTACAAACGGTTTTATTAGCTACTCCACTGCGCCAAAGAAAGACAGCGGCCTTGCAAAATAATCCCCCCGCTATTATCAGCAATCAACTCCATCCAGACGGCACCTTGAATGAACTGCCACTGCGAAGCTGTGAGCACAAACTCTTGCGTGTCTTTTACTTGAATTTGCCCCATGGACAATTTATGTCCCTTGTTATCGGTGATCCACAAACTAGCAACCTCCTCTAATTGAGACCAAGGTTGGGTAAGATGTAAGGTCATCATCCACGGAGCATCTCCCGCATCAGTCGCCCTATGAACAGCCACAGCCAAACTGGCTTGGGTATTATCAGCATTTAAAATTCCTACGTAACTGATTGGCACATATTCTGATTCAACGTTTTCCAAATCCTGCAACTGCACTCCAACCGACAGCATTAAGGAGAAAGCAAGCGCGCCAGTCCCAGCCCTCCAAAAGTTGATTTTTTGCCACCAACGAACTGTTTGCCAACCTAATCTTTCCTGAATCTTCCCCCAGAGTTCAAACTTAGGTTTATTCGGCAACAGATCCATATGTAACGCCTGAAACTCAGCCTCCACCTGAAGAAGTCGAGCTTCAAAGTCAGGGAGCTGTTGGAGTAAGTTTCTCATTCTTTTACGCGCTCGGTAACTCATCAAACCACTGACATAACTATTGATTAGCTGTTTTTGCAGTTCTGTATCGTAATACCTTAACGGGATACACATTTTTGCATAAACTCCATTCCGCGCCTTAACCAGGATTTAATAGTTCCTAATGGATGCTCTAAGATCCTCACTAACTCCCGCTGCTCATAACCATAGCAATAGCTCAATATAAACGCCTGACGTTGATCACTCTTCAGTTGAGACAAGCATGTATCAAGTTTCCTTTTACTATGCTGACTCAATAACGTCTCCCCTACCTCCTCTACCTCAAGCTCTATCTCTAATTCTGTAAGTTTTTGAGTACGACGTAGGGATAAACGACGAAGATGATCCAGAGCCAGATGACGTGCTATTGTGTAACTCCATGTATAAGCACCACTTTTATTAATATCATATCTAGATGCTTGATTCCAGATACGAACAAAAGTCTCCTGAAGGAGGTCTTCAGTTAACTGATAATCATGTATTAGCTGCATCAAAACAGGAAAAATACGCGGAGAAAGGCTAAAGTACAAACGCTGAAATGCCTCTTTATCCCCCATCGCCGTTCGTGCTAATAGGATCTCATCTGTCTCACTCAATGAAATATACTCAATGTTAATTGTTTTTAGAAGATCAATTAGATGAAGCCTATACCGCTTTCATCAGACCCATTAACTCTCAATAAACTTTCCATAGAAAGTTATTGGAACTTGTTGATTAATTGAGGCTAAGCCCATTACTTCAATCAACTTCTCAATACCTATATTTAAACCCAGTTGCTTAACATCGAGCAAAATAGGTGAAATGCTGGAAACATAAATCGAGCCACCAAGGTCTTTAACTAATTGTAGATCAGCCTCTAAAGGGATCTCCTTACCGTGTGCTTTTAATACCAAAGCTAGCTTAATTCGTAAAGGCGCACCAACTGCCAAAGCAGTTAAATTTACTTTAGCTATCTTTCCGGAAATCTCAGCATCTTGAAATTTAGACACCTCAAAAACCCAGTCTCGTAGACGCTGATCCCGAATTGAAATTTGAGTATTAACACTCCCCAGCTTAACCTTTAGCTCCAACTCTCCATCATCTGAAACGGTACCGGATAAGGTTTGGAAGCTCGATATCTCGGTAATACTTTGCTTATTCATCAGCACCTTAGTCGATAAGAATTTCAGTTCTGCCGACGAAGGAGCTAATGACCACTGGGCCGAAGCGTTCATGGAGGTAAATGAGACGATAGACAATAGTAGGAGTGGAAGAATTGATTTCATAAATAGCTCTTTTAATTAATAACTACTACTTATACGCATGAGAGTTCTCAGTGGATGCAGAGATATAAAATATTTTATCTCGCCTATTATCGTTCAAGAAAAAAGCATTAAGACTGCTTATCCAACTCCGCTCATAATGGTAAGCTATTTATACCACTCGACTCTAAATGCGACCGCTTTGAATCAATCTCCTACCAACAACAAATTGCTGAACCTATCTAGTCTCCCCCAAGATAAACTAAATCGCAAAGAGATCAGAGCTAACATACGCGCTGCAAGACGTAGTTTGTCCCCGGATCAGCAGTCAAGCCTAGGTAAACAAGCTTGCACACTTATGCTCGCTAAACTTAAATTTCTTAGGGTCAAGCATCTGGCTATTTATCTCACAAATGACGGTGAACTGGATACTCGAGTCCTAATCGAAGCCTTGTGGAAGCTAGATATTCAGGTCTATCTACCACGGCTGCATCCATTCAGTAAAGGCAATCTAGTCTTTCTCGCTTACACACCCTCGACACCTCTGGTGCAGAACTCACTAAAAATCTGGGAGCCTAAACTGGATATCACTCAAATGATCTTACCGCATCGATTAGATGTGGTGGTGACGCCTCTGGTAGCCTTCGATTTAACGGGTAATCGTATGGGCATGGGCGGCGGTTTTTACGACCGGACCTTAGCTAACTGGACGACTCGAGGAAAGCCCTTTCCTATCGGTTTTGCTCATGATTGCCAGCAAGTCGAAAGCCTACCCTGTGAACACTGGGATGTGCCTCTGCCTATGCTGGTGACACCAACACGTGTATTGCTTTTTGATTCTTGATTCTTGAGCCTAGATACTAGTTCCTAGGAACTTCTTTTAACTCTTGTTGCAACTCCTGCAGCCAGTATGCGTTAGCCTCGAAGCCGTGTTGTTTCAAGATACGCTGAACACTACCGTCGAGTTTCATCTCATTTAATCCCTGATTGAAACGCACAATAAGGTCCTTGTGATCCCCTCGTGTTTTAGAGATGCCAAAGTGAAATAGCTCGATACTCAATGGATCTCCTATCACCTCAAATGCATGATCATACTCTTTCGGTCCTTCAGTCATCAGATACTCGGCGACCTCTTGGCTGATCAGCACCAGATCCGTTCGCCCAAGCAATAACTTCTTCAGGTTTTCACCATCAGAGCTACCCTCCTCCGTTTTTAAGCCCGCCTCCATAAAGGCCTGAGGATTAGCATAACCGCGGCCGACTCCTATGGTGAAGTCTGACAGGTCACTCAGTTGGGTATAGCTAATGTCGTGCTGTACTCGCTTATACAACACGACATTTACCGACAACATAGGCTCAGAATATTCAACCCAAGTGACTCTGGACTCCCTATACCAGATGCCGATAATACCATCAGCATAGCCCCCTTTAGTCAGTAGAACGGCGCGCGAAAATGGAAAAAAATCATGAGTAAAAGCCAAATTTGCCCGCTGGAGTGCCTCGCGGGTCAGATGGGAAACAACACCAAATTCAGGGGATAATTTCGAATAAAAAGGCGGATATTCATTGGAGACTATTTTCAATTTATCGGGCTTGGCTTCAAGCGGAATAGCAATGACGCAGGCCAAGAGAATAAGCACGCTCAAGAGGAAAGTGCTGGCTATGCAGAACATTTTTGCCATCTCACCCCTCCTTAAAGATGTTCTCAGGTAAAAGTATAGCTAACTATTTTTTAAAACTTATGCACTCACTTTTCTACATTGATGTACTAAGTCTGGCGAGTCTATGTTACCAACATAAACGAGTCGTGATTAGCTGGCAACAGGCCATTTACCCTTTGTTTATTTGAGGGTTCAGCTAAAAAGAGCTAGCTCACATAATAATGGCAAAGCCTAATGCAAGCAGCTAATTTGGCGGATTATTATGCTAACCTTGGCGGCTGCACTTTTTCAAAGACTCATAAGGATTATGATGAAACTACAAATCATCGCCGTATCTCTACTCGCTCTTACCCTTAGCGCTTGCTCAGAGCAAGAAATCCCAACACAAGATAAAGCTCAGCAAACTAAGGAAGCTTTACCACTAGGTGATACTAGCCGAACTTCATTGGACTGGAACGGTACCTATTCAGGTGTGACCCCTTGCGCCAGTTGCTCAGGTATAGACACGACTCTCACTCTGAAGCTGGATAATACCTATGTGTTAGAGACTCGCTATCTAGGCGACGAGAATGAAGCTAAAAAAGTATTTACCGAAGCTGGTTCATTCGAGTGGAACAGCGAAGGCAACAAGATTAGCCTGATGGGCGATGCCAGTAGAAAAGATGACCCCAAGCAATATCGGGTAGGTGAAAACCAGCTGTTCATGCTGGATATGCAAGGCAATCGCATCACAGGTTCATTAGCCGAACTCTATCGTTTAGCTAAGCAAGGCTCACATTCAGAACAGCAGCAAGATTAAGCTTTAGAGCCGAAATACTCAGCATAAAAAAATGGAGCCAAATGGCTCCATTTTTTTATGATTTAGACTCATTGCCTTATGTTACTTTTAAGCATGAATCTCGCTTAACCTTTAGTCTTTAATCTTTGCCTTCAGTCTTATCTTGCTAAAGTCACCATCTCTGGCTTTAAGCATGACGTAGTAGAAGTCTTCGCCTTCAGGCTGCTTGATGATCACTCGCTCACGGCCCAGATCTTTGGTATCGGCAAAGTCATACTCTTGAGTCGTTGGAATCGCCCCAAAACGTATATACATATCCGCTTCACCTTTACCGCGAGACATGATGAATTTAACCTTCTTCATATCACCGGGGACAAAAATCTTGAAGTAGAGTGCATCATCGCTGGCAAGTTGCTTAACGCGAACGCCTGACTGCAACTCAGTAACCTCGATAGGCTCTACCGGGTCAACAGGATCGGTTTCCACATTAAACTCGGCGAGCAAGTTCAAGCCATCGAAAGCATCCATACTATCGAGTGTCACATAATAGTAATCGCCGCCAACGACCTCAGTGACTAGCACTGACTCGTCATTACCCGCATTTTCTGATGCCTGATCATAATCACTGCTAGTCGCCCAAGCGCTGGCCTTAACATACAGGTTCGCATCACCAGTTCCTGCCGTAGAGCTGAACTGTATATTCTCGGTTCCTTCTGGTACCCAGATGTAGTAGTAAGCCGTACCGCCGGAAACGCCTATCTTAGCCACGCCATCGACTAGATTAGCGTTCGCCGGATCACAAGCTTCATCAGTACACTCCTCAGGAGGACAAGAGTTGGTTTCTTCACAGGGCTCTACCGGGCAAGTATTGGTTTCTTCACATGGAACTGGCGGACAGGTATTTGTCTCCTCACAGGGTGGTGGCAGACACTCATCACCTTCACAGCCCGCTAACGGCTCATCATTACTGGTAACCGTCGACAACCAGGTATTCCACTCGGCATCATAATGAGTGCCAATCTGATTATCGATATAACCAAGCCAGCCATTGGCGTCACCACCACGGGCTAATACCAATAGTTGATCCACATCGTCTCTGTGGTTTTCAAACAAGAAGCGCACACCTAAGTAACCCCAACGATAAACACGCTCGCTACCGCTGTCATAAGTGTTGGACAAGATCTCACTGAGTGAGAAACTCTGACTACGGCCAATCTCGACGGCTTCATCGTAGCGATTCTGATGGGAGATATACTCGGCTAAACCTTCCGACCACCACACAGACTTACCCGTGTCGATATCGAAATAATTAAAGGCGCCATACTGGTTAAAGCGGCCATCCAGATAGTGAACATACTCATGGCGTAGATTCCATACCAGAATCTCATCTGTCCAGGTCGCTTCGTGGGCGATAAATCTCGCCTGATTATCCACATCCGATGGCGTACCTTCTAAGTACATACCACCGTTATCGGTACCTATGCCGAAGATGATGCCGGCATACTGGTTGTAGTCATCGTAGCTGTCGAAGATATTAACTTCTAAGTTAGTGTTGTTATCATCGGCAACTGGTTGATGAGCGGTAGCGAGCACTTGATGGAACAGGACTTCTTCGCCGCCCATGAGATCACATGAGGCTTGAAGCTCTTCGTTCGTTAACTGCTGCGCACGAATATCGATGGTGTCACTACATGAATAGTTTATCGAAAGAATGGTCGCCTCTAGCTCATCGGCCCAGCCACAAATCCCAAATTGATCACACTCACCCGGGTTATACCAATCTAAGTAACCTGCGGCGTCAGCCCACTCACTGGACATACGCTCGAAGTTATTCATGTATTCGACAACGCCTTCATTGAGACGAGTCTTTAGGGCATCGGAAAGTCCCCAATACTCCTGATACTCATAGAAGCGGCCAAACTCATGGAAGGCATCGGTCGACTCATAACTATAATCTGAGTTATAGATATATTCAGAAGTCGCGATCTTAAGTAAGCCGTTAATCAGAGCGGTATGATCTTCTGCAGCACCCGTATAAGTCGCATCCCAGCTGCCGTAATAAAGCGTAGTCAGTGCCTTTGTTAGTGCGTATCTATGGTCGGCATTGGCAAGATGCTCAGGGCTAAAAGCTTCAAGATAGTTAGTGATGGCCTCAGCGCCTTCGTAATAGCTGCCTGAGCTATCCCAGGCGATAAAGAACTCGGCGAGTGTATTGCCCTGAGACGATGAGGTATCGGCAAAGTTAGGGTTCTTGGTGTACTCAACTAATAAGTCACGAACCGCATGCCTGGCCGTATCATCGCCATAGGTCAGATCGTCATTGTAGTATTCGATATAAAAGGCGCCGCGAAGAAAGTAGAACAAGTTCAGCATCTCTGAGCCTGTAGTGCTGTCGTAGCTAGCCGCCATCGCCTTGGCAAGGTTTGCTACTTCGGCAACATTTGTCGCCTGATAAGCGGCCACTGCTGTCGCATCATTTTCGCGATAGAGATCTGAGATACAGTTAAAGTCGGTAGTACGAACAAAATCAAACAGGTCTTGGCCTGTTAAAGAGGCGAACTCAGCGTATTCAACACATGCCGCTGCAGCTGGACCTTGGTTGCCTTCGGGGCCGACCATACCGGTTGCACCTTGAATTGCACTCTTGCTCGTATTGCCTTGTTTAATCTGACTCAGGCTCATAGAAAGGAATGAGCCTGGTGTCTTTCCTGGCTGGCTTGCACTCGGCTTGTTAGCCGTTTTCGCACTAGCACTTAGAGCATGTGTACCTAAAACACCAGCGCTTAAATCACTGGCATTGAAGCTATTAGCACTTAAGCTAGTAGCTGCGACGGTCGAAGTGAGCCCTTCGACTGGCAAGTCTTGCTGCTGAGCGCTGGCATACGCTGGCGCTATTGCTAACGAGCAAGCCAATATAATGAGGTTCTTCTTGAACATGTGTCTCTCCAATTTGTGTTAGCCGACAGCAAACTGGCTAAACATCTGACATAAAATTTTATGTATTAACAAGTTAACTAATTTGTTTGTTGTAATTTAAGAGCCTTCATTCTGCTTGCCTAGTACCGGCTTGTACTAAAAGCAGCGCCGCTGAATAAGCCCTTGTTATAAACTTGTTACGATACAGTTATATTTTATACAATATACAAGATCAAGTTAATTTTGCTCATATACAATTTATTTCAACAGGAAAACTGGTATAAAAGCCTGTTTTTACAGACTAAGAGACTAGTAGGAAAGTAGTAAATTAGAGGAAGGGAGAGCCTAGTTCCTAGGTGCTAGAACCTAGGAACTCGTATTTATACCTGCCAATCGATCGGCTTGGTGCCGAGTGATACTAGCAACGCATTGGTTTTGGAGAAATGTTGGCAGCCGAAAAAGCCACGGTATGCTGATAGTGGTGAAGGATGTGGGCCAGATAGAATATGGTGATGCAGTGATGTGATCACCTTGCCCTTCTTGATCGCATGGGCTCCCCAGAGAATGAATACGATGGGCGTATCTTGCTCGTTTAACAGCTTGAGCGCATTGGTGGTAAAAGTTTCCCAACCCGATTTGGCATGTGAGTGCGCCTTGCCCTGTTCGACGGTCAATACTGTGTTGAGCATCAATACTCCTTGTTCGGCCCAACTGGAGAGATGCCCATGATCGGGTGTTGTAAAACCAGCAATATCAGTCACCAGTTCCTTATACATGTTAACCAGAGAAGGCGGGGATTTCACCCCATGCTTAACTGAAAAACACAGGCCGTGGGCTTGGTTCGGTCCGTGGTAAGGGTCTTGCCCAATAATAACCACTCTCACCTTGTCTAAAGGTGTCTTCTCGAACGCGGTGAACACTTCTTCCTGAGAGGGAAATATGGCCTTAACAGTATTACGTTCACCCAGAACAAACTCTTGAAGTTCCTGGTAATACGCTAAGCGCCTCTCGGCTTCAATAAAGGTGTTCCAATTGGAGTGTACAGTCATAGTTTCCTCATCACAGTAGTGCGTATGCTACTCAATAGCGCCCTTCCACTTTAAGGGTCAGTCTTAAGTTGCAATTCAAGATAGATAAAAGTGTTACAATAAGAATATCGAACAAGATACGGTTTATATTAAAAGATGCACCTCTTCCCCCACAAGATCCGTACCAGATCTCCCTCACTCAATAACAAAGCCGCAGGTTTTACCTTAATTGAGCTCGTGGTGGTGATCATCATACTCGGAATACTCGCTGTGGTCGCCCTGCCTAAGTTTCTCAATCTCTCTGTAGATGCCCATGTATCTACGGTAAAGGGAACTGGTGGCGCATTTAAATCGGGAATTAATCTGGCAAGAAGTGTATGGGCCGTACGGGTAGGCTCTGGCCCCGCCGATGACCTGCCCACCTTCGGCGACGCTGAGTCGGGAGAGATGGATTTTAACGATAATGGGTGGCCGGCGCAGCATTGGGGGACAGCAGACTCTGAGGGTGACTCACCTAAACTCGATAACACAGATGACTGTATCTCAGTTTGGGTGACTATTTTTGCAGGCGATCAACCCAGTGTTTCAAATGACATCAGTAATGAAACTGATTATGTGGCGACCTATAATTTTGATAACTCATGCACCTATACGTATTCAGCCAATACCAATCTCAGCATTACCTATGACTCACTAGACGGCAGCGTAGTTATCGATTCGGATCCACAAAGCTAGAAGTCAAAGAAAGCTTCGAGCAAAAAAGAGCTGAGAAAATTGCGAGTCACTGCTCGTAGCTAAAAATAAACTCAGTCAAATAAATAAACAGGACTAGTAAACACAATGAAAAGAGTTGCAGGCTTTACTCTGATCGAACTTGTCGTGGTGATCATCATCCTGGCTATTTTGGCTGTCATTGCACTGCCGAAATTTATCAATATCAAGCAAGATGCTCAAGTCTCCACAGTTCGAGCCACTGGCGGCGCCTTTTCTGCGGGAATTAAACTGGCCAATCTTAAATGGGCTTCCAAGGGGCATTCTGGTCCCGTGGATAACTTACAAGTTTACGATAACGGGCAAGCTGGACAACTCGATATCAATCTCTGGGGCTGGCCCGCACAAAACTACCCACCATTCGAAGCTAGCCCGAGATTGAATAACACCAATGATTGCATGTCTGTCTGGCGCACCGTACTGCAAGATGCACCCAGTGTTTCGACCTCAAACGATGTAGCCGATTCGGATTATCGTGCCACCTATATTGCACCGGATCAATGTCAGCTCTTCTTCAATGAGTTACCGACTCTGTCTATCTATTACGACTCTCGTGATGGCACAGTCATTACAGATTCAGATCCAACAACTTAGGAAGGCTTAGGACTAAGAAAGAGCTGTAGGACCGGCTTTTTAACTAGGAGAGCTGGCACCAATAAAACATCGCAGCTAAAGCAGCTCCTACATAAAAGCATTTAGCTGATCCTGACCCAGATCTCATATAGATGATAAGAGAGCTTTATTAATGGCTAATTTACGTTAGTATTCGGCCACTAAAATTACGATTTTATGCTTATTAAATTCATATTAACTTCTTATTCGAGAGTGAGAGCACCATGTCAGAAGCAAAAAAAGAGACCACAATCTTTCAATTAGCCGATCAATTCATTGCCCTTGCCAACGAGATAAACACTGCAGAACAAGATGTAAGTAAGGTTGGTACCGCATTACGTTTCGCAGCGTCTCGCTTCAATGCGTTCGAAGCGGCATTAAAATCAGCCGATTTAGCAGCAGAAAAAGCCAATGCTATCGAGTGGTTCACTAAAGAATATAAAGAGATGCTCAACGATAACCTGGATGATCATATTAACAATCCTCCACTTTCTAAGGAGCAAGAGCCTAAAGCACAAGCGCCGGCTAAAGATGATGCTGTGCAGATATTTACTAAATAAGAAGTGCCTAGTTCCTAGAACCTAGGAACTAATCCCTTTCAAGTAGAAAAACCTAAATCGTCACTAGCACCCGCACGGCTAATAGGATTAGTACGACTCCCGATAGCTTATCTATCAGTGCCGCCTTCTCTCTGAGCTTGGGCAGCACTGACTTATGGGAAATCACCATGGCGATAATCGTATACCAGAGGCCGTCGATAATTAGCGGCGTAAATACGATCAATGACTTGCCCCACAGGCTATCGGCAGCCATAACGAATTGACTGAATAACGCCAGAAAGAAGAGTAAAATTTTGGGGTTAAACAAGGAGATAGCCAGGCCATCTCTGGCGGCCGTGAATGAATCGGTCGATTTCCCCGCCGCGAGTTTATCTGACATCCCCCCCTTGGAACGCAGTGCCTGAACACCCATCCAGGCAAGATATAATGCGCCTGTGATGGCAATACCGTTAAACACCATGGGCGCTTTCTTAAGCACAACCGCCAGACCTAACAGGGTCACCAAGGCATAAACACCTATGCCGATAGAGTGAGCCCAGGCGCAGATAATGCCCTTGCCTCTGCCGCCACCTAAGGTGTGCCTGACCACCATGGCCAGACTCGGGCCCGGCGACATGGCGCCTAAACAACAAATGGCCACTAAACTCAGCCAAGCAGTAAAACTCATATCACTTCCTATTACTTTATTATCTGTGCCCGCGGATACCGTTAATGGCTTCCACAAACACTACACTAATGAGCAGTAAACCAACTTACTGATACCAATTGCTATTAGATTACTCAGTGGCTGCAAAAATTCAATGACCAACACCTCTTTCTACGCTCTCCCTTGAAGAGAAGCAAGCATAAAAAATGGCTGCAAAGCAGCCATTTTATCAAACGTTTATTAATACCTATCGGTATAAGATCGAATATTAGAAGGTGTAGTTAACACGTCCATAGTAGAAGCCACCATTAAAACCATAAGGTGAAGTCACAGGATATGCAGCACCCGCCTCTCCGGCCCATGGATTATCGTCCGGGTAAGTATCTAAGATATTCTGTGCACCGAGTGCCAGGCTCCAATTTTCATTCACATCGTAACCAAGCTCAACATCGAAGGTCACAGCCGAGCTCACATCGATGGGCAGATCACCATTTGAATCTAAGTGATCTTCCCAATAAGCACCGTAATAGTTCATACGAACCAGAGAGCGGAATTCATCGGTCAAATCTTGATTCCAGGTCAAGGTACCCTTGTGATGCGGCAAGGCTTCCTCCAAAGATTTAACCTTAGACTCACCTATGTTCTCTGGATTGTAAGAATCGACCTTAGTCTCAGTCCAGTTATAGGCCAGTGAGAAACTCGACCCTTCGAACCACTCAGGCGTGTAGTTAGCAACCAGATCCACACCTTGAGTCGTGGTATCAAAATCATTGGTAAAGTAACGCACCGCCGAGAAGCTACCCGCATCTAAGATGCCTTGTTCAACCAGATCTTGCTTATCCTGATCTGTCAGTTCAATGGGTGAAGTCTGAGAAATACGGTCTTCCAAAGTAATGTGGTAGTAATCCACAGTTAAGAAGAAATCACCCGCCGTTAACACACCACCGACTGACAAATTCACCGAGGTTTCAGGCTCTAACGGCTTACCACCTTTCTGTACTGAAATAGGATTAGTCGGCGGCAGAGTCGCCTGATCTTGCAATCCGTTAGGACCAAAGGCTGTAGTCACGTTACGCACATTGTTCTGACCCACAGTCGGCGCACGAAAACCCGTACTCGCCGCGCCGCGAAGGGAGAAATACTCAGTCGCATTCCAGATGGCGCTCAACTTACCATTGGTCGTGCCTCCAAAATCATCATAATTCTCATAACGAATAGCCGCAGTCATCAAGAAATCATCGGTTAACTCTTTCTCAACATCGGCGTAGATACCGATATTACTACGAGTCCAAGATCCGGCATCTTCCGGTTTAAAACCCGGGAAACCGTTGGAGCCGATACCAAAGCCCTGAGCCGCCAGAGGACCAATTTCAAATGATGGCACATCGCCGTTATAGATCTCGAACGTCTCGCGGCGATACTCGGCGCCCCATGCGAAACTCCAGGTATCGACTTCGAAGTAAGTAAAGTCCAGGCTTGCGCCCGTTTCCTGTTGCACGTATTTACCCGGTGAGAAACTGGTCGGCGTATCCGGCCCCAATGAGGCATTGACTGTGTTCTTAATATAGAAATCAGCGGTATTTTCACCATAGGAGAAGGTCCCGTCATAGCCTATGCCATTTTTAAGCTCACCGCGCAGACCCGCCACCAGAGACGAGTCTTCTACGACACCGCCAAAATTAGGCGTGAAGCCACCGGGGAACATCTCCTGAAAAGACCAACACTGATCTTGGGTCATTGCCGCTTCATGAGTGGTACAGTTACCCGACATATCACCGGTAAGATCGCCGATTAATGGGTTGCCATCACCGTCAGCATACACACCTTCACGAGTTTCCGGATTACGAAAATAGAAACCGCCTTCGACATCACGGCGAGCCCAGTTACCGAACATATAGGCATGCTGATCGTCGTTGAGATCTAACCCCATATTAAAGAAGAACTTAAAGTCTTCCTTAGTTTCTGGAGCCCCCCAAATTTGAGCAGGATTGGCGACAGCAGTGTTACCTGCGGCAATCAAGGCCGCGGCATCATCACGCTGTACGCTGCGGGAAGTCGCATCAGCCTCTTTATATTCGAAGCTTAGGTTAACGAAGCCATCATCGGTCAATGGCAGGCCTATATTACCGGCTATCATAGGTGTGGAACCGTCGCCTTCGTAATACTGACCATAACGGGCCTCAATTGAGCCCCCTTCAGACGCATCTTTTAGCTGAAAGTTGATCACACCTGCAATAGCATCCGAGCCATATTGCGCCGCAGCGCCATCTCTTAAGACTTCGATTTGTTTGAGTGCGATGGCTGGGATAACAGAGATATCAGGTCCCTGTGCACCATCTGAGATGCCCGCCCCCTGAAATGCGATCACAGATGCACGGTGACGACGTTTGCCGTTAACCAGTACTAGTGTGTGATCCGGAGCTAGGCCGCGCATGTTGGCAGGACGAACTAAGGTCGAGGCATCGCTGATTGGCTGTACACCGACATTATAGGAAGGAACGACCTTACTCAGCAGGTCATTCATGTCGGTTGCGCCATTCTTGGTTAACTCATCACCATCTATGATATCGATAGGTACCGGAGACTCACCAACAGAACGCGGTGCAGCTCTTGAGCCAACGACAGCCATCCTTTCTACATTTTCTACTTTTACTAATATATCTTGATCCTCTGCTGCTAAAGCTTGTGTGCTGGCAAAGGACCCCGCTAGCGCTATCGAGATAGCTAAGCTCAGTGAGCTTATCCCGAATTTATTATTACTCATGGTCATTATTCTCATTTAATTATTATATTTTCACTGTGAGTCCTTACTTCATATCTCAATAGAAATATCACTCAAATATGAAGTGAAAAAGACATCCACAGTCAGAAACGATAATCATCCCCACTACTTTTCTATAACAAATGAGAAACAATTTCCATTGTTAATTTATTAAAATATAAAGTTGATTTTAATACTTATGCAAAAAAACCGTAGATTAAACGTTATTATCCGCACCTAACTGAATAAAAAATCTAACCTTAATTTTTGGTCTGAATTTAAAACAATAAAAATAGAAACAATTAATCAACAATCCACGCTTAATTCAACCTAGGGCTAGAGCCGAAAATTTTTCCAGATAAAGAATAATACCAATCGGTATAAACCTTCCACATAGCCATCATCATGCTAATTGTTCTATAATGAGACTGGCGATATATCGCGCATTTTAATTTTTATAATACAATGGTTTAAATATGACTAAATATGGCGATGAAATATCCAGTTCTACTCAGCTCAGTATCGATAGTCATGCGGATTTCTTACCGGAAAATAAACTCCTGCTCAATGCGGTGGGGGAAGGCATCTACGGATTCGATCTTAAGGGTAATGCCGTGTTCATTAACCCTGCCGCCGAGAGAATGACCGGCTGGATGAATGTGGAATTATTGGGACGTAATATTCATGACTGCCATCACCATAGTCATGCCGATGGCAGTCACTACCCCCAAGAAGATTGCCCTATTTACAATACCTTACATGATGGTATTGCCCGAGAGACGAGTCAGGATGTGTTCTGGCGAAAAGACGGCAGCAGCTTTCCGGTTCACTACACCTCTACCCCTGTCTATAAAGATGGCGAGCTCGTCGGTGTGGTCGCGATATTTCGTGATATTAGTATTCAGAAGCAAACCGAAGACTCTTTGAGGCAAGCCTTAGAGCAAGTTCAGGCCCTATCGGAGAAACTCACCAATGAGAATCACTATCTGCTAGCCGAGCTGGCCGACAGAACCGGAGATGTGGGTATATCCGGAGAGAGCCAGATCATTCAACAAATGATCCGGCAGATAAAACTGGTCGCCAATACCAAGAGTACCGTACTTATCTGTGGTGAAAACGGCACGGGTAAGGAGCTGGTAGCACGCAACCTGCATAGACTCAGTGATCGCAGCGATAAGCCCATGGTGAGTGTTAATTGCGCCGCATTTTCAACGTCACTGCTTGAGAGTGAGCTGTTTGGTCATGAGAAGGGGGCTTTCACTGGTGCCACCAGCCGTCGCAAGGGCCGTTTCGAACTCGCGAATAATGGCACCCTGTTTCTCGATGAAGTCGCCGAATTGAGTCTGGAGGCTCAGTCTAAGTTACTCAGAGTCATACAAGAGCATGAATTTGAGCGGGTCGGCAGCAGTACAAGCATCAAGGTCGACATCAGGCTGGTCGCAGCCACACACCATGATCTACTCAAGCGTGTTGAGTCAGGCTTATTCAGGATGGATCTCTATTATCGTCTCAATGTCTTTCCCATCAAGGTCCCCCCTCTTAGAGAGCGCCCGGACGACATTCCCCAGTTAATCAGCGATATTGTCACGGACTTGAATAGAAAACTCGGCAAAAAAATCAAAGGCGTCAGTAAGCAAGGTCTCAAAAACCTGCTGGCCTACTCCTGGCCGGGTAATGTCAGGGAGTTACAGAACGTACTCGAGCGATTCAGTATTCTGAGCCATAGTCCCATACTTCAGATCCCCAAGATAAACACCCAAGAGCCCGAAAATCTTGTCAAATATGGCAAAACCTTAGATCAAGTCGAAGCCGAGCATATCAGACAGACACTGCAACAGCTTAACTGGCGCATCTCCGGCCCCAAAGGCGCAGCGGCCATACTGGGCTTGCCACCGAGTACCTTGAGATCCCGCATGAAAAAACTCATGATAATACGTGCGGTATAGAATTAACTCACTCAGCCCCCCGAGTACACTAAGATCTTGTATGAAAAGAAACTAAACATAATACGTGCGGTATAGAACTAGCTCAAAAAATAAACCGCCATTTTACACGATATATCACGATAACGTGATATATCGTGACCCACAAATTAACCTAAGAATTTAAACAACTAATTATCAACTAGTTAAACGCGTCTAATTCTGGCCTTACTCTTGCTTTAGCTGAAGTACTTTATGTGAGAGTAAGTTGTCGGAACCAAACATGAAAAACAAGATCCATTCATCATCTATAAACCCTATATCTCTAAAGGCTGGGGCCGAAGTACAAATATCTCCTGCTGTGGATAACACCAGTCAAACTATTGCTATAAAACAGATCCCATCCATATCGAAACCAGTAAATAGTAAGATCCATATCAGGGAACAGAAAGGATATTTCCAACGACTGAGAACCAGCCTAAATAGCCTGCTTATCGCCGCATTCTTTCTGCTGCCCTTGATTCAATACCAAGGCCGACAAGCCGTCTTATTCGATCTCAATGAACAACAGTTTTATTTTTTCGGTACCACACTCTGGCCACAGGACTTTACCCTTCTGGCCTGGATATTTATCACGGCGGCATTTCTGTTGTTTTTTATCACCGCCTTTCTTGGGCGAGTCTGGTGTGGATACCTCTGCCCACAAACCGCCTGGACATTCATCTATGTCTGGATAGAGAACCGTATCGAGGGCGGTCACAATAAGCGCCGAGTGCTGGATAAAAGTCGATGGAATCGAGACAAGATAATCAAACGCACCAGCAAACATCTTCTTTGGGGGCTGATAGCCCTGCTGACAGGCTGTGGTTTTATCGCTTACTTTGTTCCGGCCACCAGCGTCTACCCACAAATATTCAGCTTCAGTGCCAGCCCTATGCTCGCTGCCTGGGTATGGTTTTTTGCTATCTGTACCTACATCAATGCCGCTTGGATGCGAGAGATGGTATGCCTGCACTTATGCCCCTATGCCAGATTTCAATCTGCCATGTTTGACGCCAATACGATCACAGTAGCCTATGACCCCAATCGTGGAGAGTCCCGTGGACCAAGAAAGCGCAAACAAGCCACCGAGCTGGGTGACTGTGTCGACTGTAACTTGTGTGTCGATGTGTGTCCCACAGGAATAGACATACGTAACGGCCTCCAATACGAATGCATCAACTGCGGCGCCTGTATCGATGCCTGTGATCAGACCATGGACAAATTTGGCTATGCACGCAATCTCATCGGCTATCGCAGCGAGAATCATCTGAGGGGCCAGAACAACAAGCCTCTGACTTCACTTAAGTTCTTAGGCTACGGTATCGCTGCCATGGTGATGCTCTCGGTGGTTTTTTTGGATATTTACCTGAAGAAAGATATTCAGCTCAACGTGATAAGAGACAGGCAGAGCCTCTACCGTGAGACTCTGGATGATAAAATTGAAAACAGTTACACCCTCAAGGTACGTAACAAGACCCAAAGTGAGAAACACTATCGTTTGTCTCTGTCAGGTGACAGGTCCTACAGTCTGCAGCGAAGCGTAGAGCTCAAGGTCAAGGCGGGTGAACAACTTACCTATCCTCTCACTGTGTATAGCCAGACTAGCCAAGTCATAGACCAGGGCACACCTGATGCGCGTCAGATGAGCTCTGGAATGACCAGAATAGTATTTCAACTCATAGATACCCAAGATCCCAGCAACCAGATATCTCAGGACTCTAATTTCTTCACCCCATAAAAACCAACCAAACCCCAACTTAAACACAACAAATCACCCGCTAGCCGAATTGGCTGGCGGGTATTATCCCGTCTAGATCCTACGTCAGCAAACCACACTAGAGCTACAACTCTAAATTTAACATACTGTTAGGCTAAGTTAGAAATGTGACCGGTTTCACGTTTTTTGTTGACCTGATGCCATTTTTAGCACTAATCTAAACGCCTGTTTGATTTTTGAAGCTGCCGGGGTTAGCCAATCATACCCACCAGCATTCGCTTAATTCATAAGGGCTCAACCTATGGCATACGATTCAGATTCAACACTCGACCTCACTCAATACCCATCACTCATAGAGCTGATAGAAACGGCGAGTGAGAAATATGCAGATAAAACGGCTTATGCCTGTTTAGGCCATCACGCAAGTTTCAGTGAAATTGAACGTGACTCTCGCTATTTTGCCGCCTACCTGCAGAGTATTTCGGGTCTTAAGCCCGGTGATCGTATTGCCATACAGCTGCCCAACATTATCCAATATGTTATCGCCGCTTACGGTGCCATTCGCGCTGGCATGGTGTTAGTAAACACTAACCCCTTGTATACCGAGCGCGAGCTGACCCATCAATATAATGATTCAGGCGCTAAGGTGTTAGTGGTGCTGTCGGATCTACTGCCAAGCCTGGTGAATGTGGTTGCCAACACAGGAATAGACACGGTAATTTCGACCCATGCGGCGGATCTACTGGCACCTCAGGCCCAACCGCAAGTCTCATATACGGCCCATAAATTCTTAGATGTTCTGGCCCAGGGCGAGAGCCTGCCATTCGAGCGATTCAGCACCAATTTAGACACCTTAGCCGCTCTGCAATACACAGGAGGCACTACAGGCCTGTCGAAGGGTGCCATGCTCAGCCACAGCAATCTCATCGCCAATGCCATGCAGATTAAGTCACGCTTAAGCGATAAACTCGTGGAAGGCGAAGAGATATTTGTCGCCCCGCTTCCCGTCTATCATATCTACGCCTTCATGATAAACCTGGTGCTCTATTTCGAGCGCGGCTGTTGTTCGGTATTGGTGCCTAACCCCAGAGATATCGCCTCTCTTATCAAGACACTCTCAGACTATAAATTTACCGGTTTCGCCGGGCTCAACACCCTGTTTGTCGGCCTATGTCATCAACCCGAATTTAAGGCGTTAGATTTTAGTCACCTCAAGGTCACCATCTCGGGTGGCACCGCCCTAACCCAAGCCGCTGCTGGCATGTGGAAAGAGACAACGAACTGCACCATATCCGAAGGTTACGGCCTATCTGAAACGTCTCCCGTTGTCTCACTCAATGCACCGGGCCTCGAACAACTGGGGACTATCGGTAAACCAGTCATAGGCACTAAGGTCAAGATTCTCGATAATGATGATAATGAAGTACCTCAGGGCGAGACTGGCGAACTGGCAGTGAAGGGCCCTCAGGTGATGAGTGGCTACTGGAACAAGCCAGAGGAAACCGCCCAGGTGATGACAGATGACGGTTACTTTAAGACTGGCGACATAGCCCTTGCCACCCCAGATGGTCTGCACAAGATAGTCGACCGTAAGAAAGATATGATTATCGTGTCAGGTTTCAACGTCTACCCGAACGAAGTGGAAGATGTACTAGCCAACCATGAAGCTGTGCTCGAATGTGCCGTCATAGGCGTAGCCGATGAGCGAGCCGGCGAAGCGGTAAAAGCCGTGATTGTACTGGCGGATCAACACAGTGACCCAGAAGCCGCAAAAGCCGCCATCATCTCCTACTGCAAAGAGCAATTAACCGCCTATAAGGTACCTAAACAGATAGTGTTTATGTCTGCCCTACCAAAGTCGACGGTAGGTAAGATTTTAAGAAGAGAGTTAAGGAAGTAAGCAGCATAGGTTCGAGTTCCTAGGTTCTAGAACCTAGGAACGAGGAACTCAAATCCCTTCTAGCCACTGCTTGATAACCGGCCTGACATCCGGGTTAACCACTATGCCCATATGACTCAACCCGGGTAATAGCTTCACCTCAGCTTTATCATTATCCGGCAATGTGCTCGAGATAAGCGCTTGGTATTTATCGGCGAACATGGTTTCGTCAGCACTCCCTGCCAACAAGAGTAGTGGCTGAGTGATCGCACCGAGATCTTTTGTATAATCCCGCGGTGAAAATGAGGCATTGAGCCGATAAGAATAAGCCAGTGTCTCTGTGCCGTTGCGAACGGCTGCGGGCATATTGAACTCGATGCTGGTGAGATAATCTAAACGATGAATGCCAATATTATTGAGCATACTCAAGCCTATGATCCTGGCGGTATAAGGCTTGGCCCAGCCACCGGCATTTGGCCTGGTCGTCGGGGCATTGTAGAAGATGAAAGGTGCCAGCAGCAGGTAGGCATCGGCCTGATTTCCGTACTCGCCTCCGGCGAAGCGTATGGCTAAGCCGCCGCCGGAAGAATGCCCCCCCATGATAATTGAACTCTTCTTAACATCTTTTAATTCAGCATCTTGTTTCAGCTGGCCAATCAGATCCGCCAGATCATCTTCGAACTGACCTATGTAATCGATATCCCCTCGCCTCACGGGACTCACGCCATGGCCCCGCAGATCCGGCGTCACCACCTGTGCCTGCCCCTGCTCGCTGATATATTTAGCCAGAGGGAAAAACTGCTGACTGTGCCAACCAGAGCCATGAAGCAGAATCAGCACCTTGTTGGAATCGCTGGGATAATAGCGATAATCCAGAGACGTACCATCACGGGCGGTATATGCCTCGAGTTCAGGCATGTCGCTATAGTCGAGCTTCATCTCGGAAAAATCGATACCTTGGTCCACAATATCCCCTTGCTCTATCGAGCCAGCTTTACTCATAACAGTCCCATTCACACCAGCCGTATCTTCGGCAGCATCGGGCCCACCAAAGTAGACAAGCCCGAAGGCTATACCCAAGTAGATGAGAATAGAGATACTCACCGAAATAAAAATCCGTTTTAATATTTTCGACATAATTTTTTATCTTTGAATTAACTGAAATTAAGAGTGACTGTATACAGATACATAATGTCGCCATAGCCTGACAAGTTCAATCACAAGTTTGGTTCGCTTCAAATGAAGCTTAATGACATTTTTTGGTTTAGCTTCTCCCCGTGGTCCTCTGTGTTCTCCGTGGTGAATAGCCTTTGTTATCCTCAAAGGTATGACAGTCCAATCTTTTCTTATGCCTGTGGCATAATGGCATTCAGTAGGTAACAGATAACTAGATAACTAGATAACTAGATAACTAGATAACTAGATAACTAGATAACAGAGTAGTGATAATGTACAACCAGCAAGAAAGCTACATGACTAAAGAAACATTAATTGAAACTGTCGAGAATCAGATCGTCGACGGTGAACCAAAAAAGGTAAAAGAAACCTTGATGCGTTTAGTCATGACAGGAACACCGCGTGAAGAAGCGATTCAATGGATAGCCTGCGCGCTGGCTGTCGAAATCTTCGATGTCATGAAACATGAAGCCTCTTTTAACGCAAAGCGTTATGACCAACATTTGGATGAATTACCTAATATGGACTGGTTAGACGATTAACAAAGTTAGCTAGCCTTCGAATGAAGGCTTATTACATTTTCAATTCGTATATTTGGTGTCAGGTAGGTTGTTGAAGGTCGTACCTTCTTGATAACCTACCGCTTCCCAGCGGGGTATGTGCAGATACTTCTGCGAGACGCCGCGAGTAGTCCCTGTAGGCTCTGCCAAAACATCCTTGTTTTGGAAGCTCGCAGCCTATATGGACCCATCCCGTTTGCAAGACATTTGATATCAATTTTGAGAAGAGTTCATTGCACCCATATATTCGGCCTATTTATGAGGTTAACCTCTGGCCCTGATGGATATGTGCCCTCTACTTTCCTGATCATCTACACGGCTTCTTTAGAGCCCTTGCGGCTGTTAGGTTTTAAGTAGAGCAGTCTGACTGTCTCATCATCAAATCAAGTGTCATAGCAACTTGCTGGTATGTTTTACGCTAACTCGTTTCGTCTTACTCTAGGACTAACTGCTACGCAAATGTCCTATATTCATCTTCCCTAGCGGCGATAGCCCAGGTTATTCTTGCAAGCTTGTTAGCCACTGCAACACAGGCCTTATTAAACCCCTTTCTTTCTGCCAAAGCGTATGCCCAGCGGCTCAACCTATCTTGTTTGCCCCCGCAGTGCTGCAAGACCGCTCTTGCTCCATGTATAAACAAAGTTCGTAAATAGGCATTGCCTCTTTTGCTTATCCCTAGCAGGTTATCTTTGCCGCCACTGCTATGTTGTCTTGGCACTAAGCCACACCAAGCTGAGAAGTGCCTGCCATTGGAGAAGTCTTTTCCTTCCCCTACCGCTGCGTAAAAAGCTGTCGAAGTGACAGGACCAATACCTGGAGATGTCTCTATACGCAAGCAAACAGGGTTTGTATTTCTCTCTTCTACTATCTGCGTATCACAGCTTTTTAGGCGTTTCTCGATGTCGGTAAACTCTTCATGCAACTGATTGAATATGTATCGTCCTTTCACTGTCAGTTCATTGTTCTCATCAGATAAAATGTCAGGAAAAGCTGTCCTAAAGGCCGCTGTGCTTTTTGCTATTACGATGCCGTATTCTGCCAGCATGCCTCTAACCTGGTTGACTAAGGCGGTAGACTGTTTGTTTAGACGTTCCCTCATTCGGTGAAGCATCTGTACATCCTGCTGCTCGACAGGCTTTGGCTGTACGAAGCGCATATTTGGTCTTTGAGCTGCCTCTGCTGTTGTAAGCGCATCGTTATAATCATTTTTATTACCAGGCCTGTATGGAATGACGTATTGAGGGGCTATCAATTTGACTTCATGGCCTACCTTTTGAAACTCTCTAGCCCAGTAATTCGCTCCACCACAAGCCTCCATGACAACAAGGCTAGGTTCTACTTGTGCAAAAAAATGAATTAAATCTTTACGCTTAATCATCTTCTTTTTGACAAGTTTTCCTGCTTTATTCACGCCAACAAAATGGAAAACAGACTTTGCGATATCTAAACCAATTGTAGTAATCTTCATGGTGGACCCGTCCTCTTTCTGATGAGTTGTAGCAACTTCATCGTGGCCCATTGTGAGGCCGATTAAAAGGGGATGGGTCCATTCCATTATCTACACTGGGTTATTCAAAATAAGGTTATTTATTTAACCTTATCTGTACACAATTTTGAATAATGAGACCTACCTAATTCGCTACGCCCCCTTTGTTGCTTGCTGGAAGCGTTAGCTGTACAAGCTAAATTTCTTTGTCACCTCTCGAATTACTTCTGTTTCGCCAAACAGGCATATCCCTAAGTAATTCAGTTCTAATTCTGGCGTTTCCTTTGTCATGAACAGCTGCGCTATTGACCCCCCTTCAATCATGGTATGGGTAAAAACTGTGAATTTAATTCCTCGGGCAATAGATTCTTCTCTCACCTTTCTAATTTTATTTGAGTTGTCTGCTTTCAAAACGATAAATGGGAAATGAGACACGCTACTGTGTAGATTGCTGTCCTGATCTGTATAGTCAATATAAACCGCGTCATCAGACGTCAGCAAATTTGATAAGCCAACGCTAATGTGACCAAGTACATTGACTGTACGCCCGGCATCCATTTTTTTATTCAGAATAGCCACAAATCGTTTTTTCGTTTCATCTGGTAGATTATTCATTGATTGACCTTTATTAGCTAGAGCATGGCTCATGTGATTGTTTAATATACTATATATAGCTTTACACGAAATGAGCTTGCGTATATCGTTGATGAACGAGCTAATTACACAATAAAAGTGATGTGTGGATAGATATAACGAAAGAATCTTGCAAGAGTTGACTGCGAATGGAAGGATCACAAATGCTGAACTGGCACAAAAGATAGGCCTGTCTGCATCCGCTTGCTTACGCCGTGTTCAAGAATTAGAAAGTAAAGAGATCATTAAAGGCTATCGTGTAGTACTTAATTACAAAGCGCTTGGTCGCGGCTTTGTCACATACGTTACAGTTGGACTTTCTACGCATACAAGTGAAGCACAGAAAAGTTTCGAAGATGCCATTTCTCTATCACACGAAGTCGTGGAGTGTCATAACGTGACAGGCGGATTTGAATACTTATTACGTGTAGAAACTACAGATTTAAAAAGCTACAAAGCATTTCATTCTAATACCCTTGGGATGCTTCCTCACGTTGCCATGATTACAACTCATGTGGTTATGGAGTCTACTAAGGATGAACGAGCATAATCAGACAAAGAGCAGCTCAACGCTCAGTTCATTACTAACCAATAAAGCTCAAATCGAAGAAGCAACTTTCTCGAAACCAGAACAGGTGTGAACGCGGCTGTGACCTTCGGTTTCAGGGTGAGGTATCACGAAGTGATACTCTCCGAACGAGAGGCTGGGATGCCGAACTGGCCGTTAAACATGGACGTTGTTTGATGTCGCAGAGGCTATAGGGACCCTTTTCGTCAATAGAGAAGGCGCCGTGTCGCAGAAGTGTTTACACTTAAGGTCGTTCATTCACATCCATGTGATCACGACATTAGTACATCCTGTACAGCACCCACGGCAGGTGATAGATACCATTGAAGCCATGCTTACCAAATAACAAGCAAACACCAAACCAGTCCAATGAACCCACTCTGAAAAGATACTTGCTACTTGTTAGCAGGCAAGTTTTAAGTTTCTGTGATCAGTTGCAAACTAGCAAACTCGCGATAAAGCTCACTGCTCTGCATCAATTCTTGATGGGTGCCGCTCGCCACTAACAGGCCTCTTTCCATCACCAGAATACGATCGGCATTGAGCACGGTCGCTAATCTATGGGCGATGATCAGTGTGGTCTTACCCACCATTAAGCTGTCCAGCGCCTGTTTAACCTTGTGCTCACTGATGGCATCGAGCGCACTGGTGGCTTCATCGAGTAAGAGTATCGGCCTGTCGGCCAATATAGCCCTGGCGATGGCTATTCTCTGTTTCTGACCGCCGGATAACCTCACTCCACGCTCACCCAAATAAGTGTGGTAACCATCCCTAAACTCAGAGATAAACTCATGGGCGCGAGCGGCCTCACAGGCTTTAAAGACCTCCTCCTCGCTAGCTTCTAACCTACCGTAACGCACGTTTTCTAGCACACTGGTAGCGAAGATAACCGACTCCTGCGGCACCAGTGCATACTGTTGGCGTAATGTCTGAGGCTTAAGCTGCGCGATATCGATACCATCTAGCTCTATGGTGCCTGCGTTTAAACAGTAAAAACGTTGTAACAGCTCAAACAAGGTGCTCTTGCCCGCACCACTGGCACCGACCAGGGCGACCCTCTCACCCGGATGGATATGAATATCCAGGCCTCTGATCACCTCTTCATCGATAGATGGGGCTGACTTGCCAGAAACCTCTGTCTTCTCTGTTTGCTTAAGTTGAGAATCCTGAATATCTTGATAACTGAAACGCACACCTGTGAGCTTGAGGTCACCTTCGACCTTTGCCGGCAGTTCGGCCGGATTATCGACGGTGGGAATATCTATGGGGGCCTCGACAAGCTCGATCAAACGCTCGGAAGCACCGGCGGCCCTCTGTATATCACCTATCACTTCACTGATGGTGGCTACAGAACCTGCAACCATCACGGCATAGAACATAAATGCCGATAACTCACCGCCCGTCATGCCACCGGACATCACATCATGAGCACCGACCCAAGTCACTAAGGCGATGGCAAAAATACTGAGAAACATCACCAGGGCGATGAGAATCGAGCGATACCAGATACGGCCCCTTGCCGCATCCATGACGGCTTCAACCCTGTTGCTGAACAAGGCTCTGTCCTGATCCTCATGGGAATAGGCTTGCACCGTGTGGATCTCGTGTAACGTCTCATCGACATAGGCACCCAGATCGCCAACTCTATCCTGGCTCTTGCGGGATAACTCTCTGACCTTACGGCCAAAGAAGAAAATAGGAACCAATACCAGAGGTACGGCTAACAAGACCAAGCCCGTCATCTTGATGCTGGTGATCCCCATCATCACGATGCCACCAATCACAGTCACGCTGGCACGCAGCGCCATGGAGAGGCTGGACCCCACGACAGACTGAAGCAGCGTCGAATCTGCGGTAAAACGAGAGATCACCTCCCCCGTGCGCAGCTTGGCATAGAAGCCCGGCGACAACTTGAGCAGATGGTCATACACTTTTAGACGAATATCGGCGCTGACCCGCTCGCCAAGCCAGGTCATCAGATAGAAGCGGCAGAAGATGGCTGAACTGCTCAAGGCTGTAATACCGATCACCAGCATGATGATCTCGTTGAGACGATTGCCATTTTCCTGTAAGAAGCCTTCGTCCACCATAAGGCGAACACCTTGGCCTAAAGACAACCATGCCAGAGAGCCGATAAACAAGAAGACGATGGCCGCGATAACTCTAGCCTTATAGGGTTTGAGAAAGCTGGCGATCCAGGGCAGCACCGACTTTCGGTGAACTTGGGGCTTGGGACTCTTTGACGCCGAGGCTGATGTAACCGATTTGTTCGTATCAGTATTTATGGTTGAGGCTGAAGAAGCATCTTGACTCAAGGGGCATCCTTAATGGAGAAGTAGTCTTAATGGAGAAGCAATAACGAAAGATTAACGTCTTTTGTTGACTTAATAAAAGAGAGAATAACAAAACCCGCGTTAAAACGCGGGCTTTGTTTGTATCAGGAGGTTTTAGTCTAGCTCGAGCTTGCTAATTTTTTCACCTTAGCCATTTACTATGCGCTAGGCTGGCTCGGCAATCTCAGCTTCGACTTTTGGCGCGCCGCCATGATGGCCGTCGCGCTTCCAGTCCACATCCAGCAGTTCAGAACCCGTCAGGCTAAATGCCTGGCCGAAGCCTTTCACATAGAGGCCATGATGAGGTGTCAGCTTAAACAGGTTAAAATCTTTCAATACCGACAGATTGTCTATCATCTCACCGAAACGAGCCGACAGGGCCGCAACCCCTTTGGTAAAAACCTCAGTCTCTCTGTCTACGATACTCGCATGGGCATCGAAGGTCAGACGTTTACGGGCGAAGATGGTTTTCGCTTCCGACTCATCTTCAACCAGCATGACTGATACTTCTGATGACTCTTTCAGGTTAGTGCCATGTCTCGCAAGCTCGCTGACTAAGATATAGAAGCCATCATCGGCGAGTGCGAATGGAGCATAACTGGCATTTGGCACACCCGCTGCGCTTTTAGTTGCCAGCTGTAATGAACTGCGACTCGCCTTAAACTCTTCGATTTCTGGCAGTAATTTTTCGCGTAATCTCTGCTCTTTGTCTGCTGATACTTTCTCTTGTACTGCTGTTTGTTCTGATACTTTTTGCTCTGACATAATGATTATCTCTACACTCAAATAGGGGGAAAAGGCTTAGCGGTTTAATTTATTACGCCTGAAACTTTCAACTCAGGCGGCAAACACTTACTACGCCTGACTCTGTTCTTTTAATTGTTTAAATCGACTGACCTGCTCAGGGATCAGTACTCGCTTCTTGTCTCTGCCCAGATAAATCTTGAATACCACTTCGCCCTTGGCGCCGAAGAAGTTGATCGCATGACTCTCCTGACCTCTGAACGGTCGGCTAAGTAAGGCTATAGCACTGATATCATCCAGCTTAAGGTGACCATGCAGACCATCGCCCTTAGTGATCAGATTGTAGTAACCGTGGGCATACTTTCCTTTAGGAAATGAGCCTTTAAACTCGAAGATACTGCCCGAAACCGAGATTATCGTGGTCATCGGCCCCCAAGTCGGCAGCTCTTCCAATAAACTGTCTTTTTCACTCAATGACAAAAGGGCAAACTGCCCCTCGGGAAGCTGAGATACAACTTCTAATTCCGTGACTGCAAGCTCGGCTGCGATTTGACCTGCCATCAATTCGGGTCTGTCGTTAAGCATGGAGCGGATTGCGAGTTTTATCTCGTCGGTAAGTTTCTCTTCGATTACTTTTTCCATTGGGCTTCCCATCAATAAATGTGTTCTCTTAGTTTCGGATGCTTAGGCTAGAATGCTAAAGCGTATCCGAAGTGCGCTTTTAACCGGCTCAAAGAGGAATGTGTCGAACGAGGTCACTTACTCAAGCACTTTAGCTCGAGTACTTAGTAGACCCCCGACACGCTTCCCCTATGAGCTGCAAACGTTTAAATCCATTTAAAAATAGTCTGTTACCTTTTACTGCTAGCGATAACTGCTAGTTATTTTTATAAGCTATCAAAATTAGAAATTGTATCTGGCCGACAGCTTGAAGTTACGCCCCTGCTCATACAAGTTCTGCCACGCTTGGCGATACTCTTCATCACCAATATTTTCAATGGCGAAATCGACACGTAAGCCCTCTAATGTGCCCATGGCTGGTTCCCATGCCACATACACATCCCAAAGTTTGTAGTCTTCATACTGAGCTGTATACGAGTCAGGCTTCTGATTTTGCTCTGCCACATAGGTGATACGGGTACCGAACTTAACATCCCCTTCCATCACAGATTGAGACAGATCGGCAACCAACTTCTTAGCCGGAATGTTAGTCAGATACTCGCCGCTGTTTTTGTTCTTACCTTCTGTCTGACCATAGTTGAGCGTTAAGCGGGTCTGCTCATAGCGATAACGGGTACTGAACTCGAAACCTGTCAGCTTGGCTTCATCAACGTTGTCCCAAGAGGTTGTCATCTTAGGAGAACCATTCTCAAACGTTATGTCCGATACGTACTGTTCGATGAAGTCATCCACATCGTTACGGAACACGTTCAAGGTAATAGCTAACTCATCGTCACCCGCCAAGTTACTGAAACGCATGTCCGCCTTAATCTCTTTATTTTTTGCGCTTTCCGCTTTCAGATCTGGATTAGGCTCGAAGGTGTTACACACAAAGCCAGGAATACAGAAGTGGGTACCGGTCGAATACATTTCCTCTATGCTTGGCGCTCTAAAGGCTTCATCGTATCTGGCACTCAGAGTCAGCCAGTCGGTGGTTTTCCAAACGAGACCCAGCGAAGGCGATAATGCATTATCGTCTGATGACTCACCTAAGTTGTTACTCTCATTTTCGAAGGTGTCGTAACGCGCCGCGACTTCTAATGCTAAAGTCTCGGTAAGCCCTATATCAGCCTTAGCGAAAGCGCCCCAAACTGTGGTCTTGCCATCGATATCATCGGGGCGTTCCCCCGTTTGCTCCGGGTCATCACGTACTGTCTTGATCTTGTCCTGATAGCCATCGATGCCGTATGTCAAGGTTGTGCCGCCGAAAATAGAGCTGTTATTAACACTAAAACCTAAGGTTTCATATTCGGTGCTATCCACCTGACCCATTGTGACCCTGTCTTCATCGTAATCTGTGCCGTTCCAGTAAAGTGTGGAATGGAGATCCAGATAGGCATTCTGAGTTGGATTCAGGCTGTAAGCCAAGGTAAGGTTTTTGTCTTCTGTCTTACGTTTAATCAGAGGCACTGAATTGCCTACCTCTTCAGCAGGATTACTCGGTACCAACTCATCGGTATTGGAGAAACGTCCTGATAATTGCAGGCGCTGACCTTCGCTTGGCTCCCAGCCAAATTTCATCAAGCCACTGGTTCTCTCGGAGCCACTGTTCTCCAGAGTTTGGTCGTTACCTATCTTGATATTATTGCTGTCGTTGTAGCTGCCGTTGATCAACCAATCAAATTTATCGGCGACACCGTAAATCGCACCACTGGTCTTAATTTTATCACCGTTAGTCTCGAAGCCTTGCTTAAGGTAACCACCGAAGGTCTCTCCCTCATCAAGCATATCTCTTGCCGACTTAGTATTCTGTGCCACTACACCGCCAATCGCGCCACTTCCCCACAGACTGCTCGCAGGTCCACGTATCACCTCAACAGATTTAAGCAGTTCCGGATCCATAAAGTAAGTACCACGGTGACCTGAGGTGGTGTTTTGACGCGCACCATCTATGGTCTGTAGCACACGTTGGCCGCTCATGCCACGGATCTCAACACCTTGAGATGAGGCACGAGGGCCATTCGAGACATTAATGTTGGCTTCGTTTTTCAGCGCTTGGGCAACAGATGCTGGTTGTCGCTCCTGCAGCTCCTCTTCATCAATAACGGCAACACTTCGGCTGGTTTCCGATGCCTTTTCACTGATACGGGTAGCGGTAACCAACACTTCGTCAAACTCAGCCACAGACTCTGTTTGTTGAGCAAAAGTCTTAGCTGATATGGCCGTAGAACTCAGTGCTATCGCCATAGCTATCACTAACGGCTTCTTTGTCATCGATCATTTCCTCGGGTCTTATTATTAATCTGTTTACAGCCAGAATCACCAACAAGATCAAAATAGCGATCGTTAGCTGATTAAAGTTTCAACAGGTTCAATGGGTATTTTTGGCACTCTACATGAGTAAAAGACTTAGATCAAATAGAAATCATTATCATTTGCGATCTCATTAGTGTTCGTATATCTTATATAGGCAATATGGATTTACGTTAAGAACTCAGGATTTAAAACCTATTACAAACAGCTGGTTACACACTGCTAACAGGATAGCAACGGAGCAAGGCTCATTGCCCCTTAGAGAAAGAGAAGCGTAAAGACAATGACACCTAAACGATATTTAGCATTCGGCTGTATCACCCTATTAATCCAGGGTGGGCTTATTGCTGCTCAAGATATGATCCCGGTTAATGTCGAAAAGTTCCAAATGAACTCGGGCAGTGCCATGGGCCAAGCTCAGGCGATCAATCTGTCGATCGCGATGCGATCCAGCGTCGAAGCGAAGAAAACACCTCAGAAAGAGCTCGAGCCTAAGCAAGAGATAGTGAAAGTTCAAAAGCCAGCCCCCATTGCAGAGCCCATCGAGACACCTACTGCTGTCGCTAAAGCAGTGGCTAAACCGATAATTAAACCAAGCACCCAGGCAAAGCCAACCAAACTTGCCAAAACAGAGCCTAAGCAGCAGGTTGAAGAGCTTATTCAACAACCGATTAAAGATGCTGACAAGGAGCCGATGCTCACAGCATCAGCCGATGTCCTTGTACAGTCGCAGAATCAAGCCGAAGTAACGGCCAAGCAAGGCGTCAGTCAAGAAGCCATAACGCTGAGTAGACCAACATTTTCATCTCCACCAGCCCAACCTAGATACCCTAAGCTTGCCCGTAAGCGAGGCTTCGAGGGCACGGCAATGATAGAGGTGATGTTTAATCATATTGGCGAGCAACTGTCACTCACGCTCATTAATAGCTCAGGGTTTTCATTACTCGACAGGGCGGCAATCACAGCGGTTGAACAGTGGCAATTTTCTCCGCCTTCACCACAAACGGCCTTCGCTTACACAGTCAAAGTGCCGGTCAAGTTTGCCCTTAATTAGCGTTTAATTTTCCCTGAGAACAAGATGAGTACAACACCTACAAGCCATTAGACCCGTTGAGTGACAGGTTTTTATCAATGAGTTTTCAACAATAAGGACCCCAGATGTCTGTTAATTTGTTTACCTCTCTGAGCGAGCAACTCGGCCCCCTCACCTGGCCCATGTTCATCTGTGCCTTTATCGCTTTGATGATCATCTTAGAGCGACTCGCGCTGGTGATATTCGAGTTGCCTAAACGCGATACCTGGTTAAGAGGCCTGCGCAAACAGAGCAGAACGTCTGATCCGGAGCAAGTCAAAGCCTTGATAGCTCAATTAAGCACGGGACGAAGCATGCTGTCTAAAGGCACGCACCTGCTGCTAACCCATGCAGAACAAAATCGAACCATGCGAGAGGAGATCATCAATCTCTGGTTAACTAAGCAGAAACAAGTATTGCGATCTGGCCTCAAGGTGTTGCAAGTGATCGGCATTATCACCCCGCTATTAGGCCTATTGGGAACTGTACTTGGCCTAATCGAGATGTTTAATCAACTCGGCGCTTCCGATGGTCCTGTGACTCCTTCCCAGTTGGCATCAGGCTTAGGTCTGGCGATGAATACCACAGCAGCAGGTCTCATCATAGCCGTCCCTGCCATCACTATGGCCCATCTGTTTGGTATATGGGCGGATCAGCGCTGCAGCAAAATTGCCTATGTCCTCAATCAGATCAACTTATGGCTCGAAGGATTGGAGCAGGCCATGACCTTAGGCTGTGATCCACAAGCCAGCGCCTTTTGCACTCAGGCCAATAACGCCCGAGCCAGTAATACTCAGTCGAAAAAATCTCAAGCCACTAATTCTCTGACTAATGAAACCCAGACTGATGAAGCTCAGGTGGGAATATGATTGGTCTGGAGCAAGATGATGCCAGCTCAAGCATACCTGGGCTAGACCTGACGCCTTTGATCGACATCATCTTCATCGTCTTAGTGTTTCTCTTGCTGACCGCTAATACCCAACTACTGAGTCTAGCCATCGAAGTCCCGACGGAATCGACATCTGAGTTGCAGGCGCTATCTCAGGATAAGCACCTCACCATCAATGTGATGGCTTCACAGCCTTTTTGGGCTCTGGATGGCGAGGAATATCAGGATTTCGAACAATTTGAACAGGCCTTCGTCAGCAGCTTTAAGGACAAACCAGACGCCAAAGTAATTATTGCAGCCGATAAAGAGGCACAAGTTCAGCCCTTGATGACCTTACTTGCGCTCATGCAGAGGCAGCAGATCAGCAATACTCAGATACTGATGGAACCATAGACATTTATTGATACAAGAATAATTAACCATTAGCCTATTTTCGGAGCCACATATGTTCAACCCATCACACGTTTTTAATAGACAAGTTAGCTCGAAGTGCCTGCTGTTATCTGCCAGCCTGTTACTGACATTCAATGTATCAGCCCATGAAGGCGTTCATGCCGATGTAGACACACAAGAAGCGCGTCTTGTGAGTGCGGGCGCTGGGGTGACCGAGTTGGTGCTGGCACTGGAGGCCGGTGACGAGTTAGTGGCGGTGGACTCCACCAGCATACTGCCTCCATCGATGACAAAAATAGACAAGTTGGGCTATCACAGAATGCTGTCTGCAGAAGGTATTTTAGCCTTAACCCCGACGCTGGTTCTGGGCACCGATGCCATGGGCCCGGAAACGACCTTGGAGGTACTCAGAAGCGCCGATGTCGAAGTCATCCAATTACCTACTGCTAACGATCGTCCTCAACTGCTAAGCAATATTGATACGATGGGCAAGCTACTGGGCCGTCAAGCTCAAGCCAAACAGTTGAAGCTAAAGCTTCAAGCCTCTTTAGATGGTATAGCGGCAAAGAAGAAGCAAGTTGGCAGCGCTGAAAAGGCACCTAAAATCTTGTTTATGTTATTGCAAGCCGACAGGCCAGCACGGGTCGGCGGTGAGGGCACTGCAGCCGATATCATCATCAAGCTAGCCGGCGGCAACAACATTGCCGACTTCTCCGGTTACAAGAGCCTGTCTCAGGAGGGCATTTTATCCCTGCAACCGGATCTTATCCTGATCTCTAATCGCTCACACGATCAAGCCGAAACATCAATGAGTGATGCGGACAAGGCTGCTAGCGACGCCGCAAAAGTGCTTAACGCCATGCCACTGCTTGCCCACACTCCAGCAGGGCAAAACAACAAAATACGGTCAATCAAACCCCAAGCCTTGTTAGGCGGGTTAGGCCTGAGTGCCATCGAAGCGGCCGATAAACTCGCAAGCGATCTGATTGAAATTAATCGATATTAGCCACATACCCATACCTTGGATAACTTTATGAATAGCCAACGTTGGCTTTGGCCTGGGCTTATCGCCTTGCTGGTCATCACCAGTTTATTGTCGATAAGCACGGGACCGCTGAATATCAGCCCGTCTACCAGTCTCAGCGCGGTGATCTCCTGGGCGACTCATTATGAAGTCTCCGATGTCGCTCCCCATGAGCAACTGGTGATCAACAATGTCCGCCTGCCAAGGACGCTTCTGGCCATGGCCGTAGGCGCAATTTTGGCACAATGTGGCGCCGTGATGCAGGGACTATTTCGTAATCCCTTGGCCGATCCCGGCATCATAGGTGTCTCTTCCGGCGCCGCTCTAGGTGCGGCAATATGCATAGTCATGTTTCCGGCGGCTGCCCAATATTGGATAGCCTTCAGTGCCTTCCTCGCAGGGTTAATCACCACCTTGCTTGTGTACCGCTTAGCCAGCAGTCCGACAGGAACCTCTGTGGTGTTACTGCTGCTTTCCGGCGTTGCGGTCGCAGCCTTAGCGGGGGCCGGGATAGGTGTGCTGACTTACATGGCCAACGATATGGCCCTGAGAGATCTCACCCTGTGGCAGATGGGCTCTATTGCCGGTGCTCAATGGCAATATGTCATTCTCGCCTTAGTCGCTCTGGTGTTGCTCAGCTGGCACTTCAATCGCAGCGCCAGGGCACTCAATGCGCTACTGCTTGGGGAGTCTGAAGCCCGTCACTTGGGTATAGACGTAGATAAGCTTAAATTTAAACTCATCATACTCTGTGCGTTAGGTGTTGGGATCTCAGTGGCAGCAACCGGCATCATAGGTTTTATCGGCTTGGTTATTCCCCATCTGGTTCGTATTCTCATCGGCCCTGACCACAAACAACTATTGCCACTGAGCGCCCTGCTAGGTGCGGTAATATTGGCTCTGGCCGACATAGGCGCCCGCTCTCTGGTCGCGCCATCTGAGTTACCCGTTGGCTTAGTGACGGCGCTGCTTGGTGCCCCATTCTTTATCTTCCTGCTGTTAAAACAGCGGTCGAAATTTCTATAGGTGACTGGCATATGATTGAAATTAAACATCTGTCGGTCCGCATAGATAATAAGCCGGTATTGACTGACATTAACCTCACCATCACAGCTGGTAAGGTAACCGCCCTGCTTGGCCCCAATGGTGCGGGTAAGTCGACACTGCTCAAGAGCCTCTGTCAGGAAACGGAAATCGATGCCGGTAAGATTTTACTCGATAATCGGCCGATACATGAATGGGATAGAATAGAGTTGGCCAAGACGCTGGCCGTTCTGCCCCAGCACGCCAGCCTCACCTTCCCCTTCAAGGTGAGTGAGGTCGTCGCCATGGGGTTATATCCCTTGAGTGTTAGCCGCAGCCAGGGAGCAGAAATTGTAGATCAACAGTTACACAGGCTAGATCTGCTGTCACTTAAACATCGCAGTTACCCAACCCTGTCCGGCGGAGAGAAACAGCGAGTGCAACTTGCAAGAGTATTGACCCAGCTACAGCAGGCGAGTCGTCCACCTATCTTACTCCTGGATGAGCCCACTTCGGCACTGGATCTCGCTCAGCAACACAGGGTGTTAGCCTTAGCCAAAGCCTTGGCTCACGAGCAAAACTATGTCGTCATTGTGGTGCTGCACGATCTCAACCAAGCGTCACGCTATGCCGACAACTTAGTGGTTTTGGAGCAAGGACAGATTGTCAGCCAAGGGCCTCCCAGAGTGGCTCTGTCCCCCGAGACTATCCGTCAGGTGTGGAAATACGACCCTCTCGTCGTCAAGGCGCCGGACAGTGATATCCCCCTGCTTTTTTAACGCTTATCTAGGTATTTACTGCCTGGCAGTCATCGACTCTGCCAGGCAATCTTTACAATTCACTTCATCATATTTTGATCGAAAGCAACAAACCTAAACATGATAGTGATTATCATTATCAACAAGTAATCCTTGTCGAGTCGCTCTCAGCGAATGTCCAGTGAATAACATCCATAACTCTCTAAACAATGACGTAAACAGCCCTGTTTTAACCCCCTCGATGACTGGGATATCCAGTCCCGCCCCCCTTAAATTTGCCTTCACAGTCAAGAGTGCCCCCCATGCGGGGCGGGGCGAGGTGGGAGTCATCCGCTGAATTTAACTCCACAGCAATGGCAAACCTGGTGGACAAGCCCGACATCGGCAACACAACGAGCCTTATATATACACCTTCCCTTCTGCCGCAAACGCTGCAGCTTCTGTAATTTCTTCGAAAATGGCTCCAACCCGGCCCGCATTAGCCACTATGTCGATGAACTATCTAAACAACTTTATATCGCCTCTAAAACCCCATTCGTCCAAAGCGGTACATTCGATACCGTCTATGTGGGAGGTGGCACGCCGACGGACATGCAAGCCAGCGAAATAGCCATCATAGGCAAGACTATTCAAACCTTTCCCTTGGCTAAAGACGCTGAAATCACCTTGGAGGGACGCATCAATGGCTTCACCCATGCTAAGTTCGATGCGGCACTATCCTCAGGCTTTAACCGCTTCTCCTTCGGAGTACAGAGCTTCGACACTCAGGTTCGACTCGCCGCTGGCCGCTTCGATAACAGAGAAACCCTGATCGAGCGCTTACAAGAATTAAGCGAGCACCCGAGTGCCTCGATCGTTGCCGATCTTATTTTTGGCCTACCGGGTCAAACCATGGAGATATGGCAACAAGATCTGCAAGATGTCATCCAATCCGGCGTCCACGGAGTGGATCTCTATCAGCTTATCGGGCTACAGGGCACAAAGTTGAGTCATCAGGCCGAAAAGAAGGCAACGAGCAAACAAAAGAAGCAAACACTCGCCCCCGCCGTCGACAGCCAGACTCGTGCAAGTATGTACGCCGCAGGAGCCAGCCTATTAGAATCCTCAAACTGGCAACGCCTGTCCAGTTGCCATTGGCGCCGAGATAACCGGGAACGTAGCATCTATAACTCCTTAGCTAAGAGTGGCATAGAGATTCTTCCCTTTGGCGCTGGCGCAGGGGGAAATATGCATGGTCACGGCATGATGAATGCTCGTGACCTGTCACAGTGGCACCAAGCTCAGTCGCAAGCTACAGACACGCTGCCGTCGCAAGTACCAGGCATGGTGATGTCACCTAACCCGTCGGCCGCTCTGGATAGCCAGTTTAAAGCTGGATTAGACAGTGGAGTGCTGGCCTTATCTGACTTTGATACTGAACTGGTCAGTCACTTAATGCCCCTTTTTTCCGCCTGGCAAACGAATGGCCTGGTCAAGCTTAGCGGCAAAATCATGACCCAAACTCTGGCGGGACGCTTCTGGAATGTGAATCTGCAAACAGGCCTGTTTGCCTACCTGAAACAGAATCCCTTCTAGTCATGTGATATAGTCGCAGCCAATAAAAAATCTTGAGATTCTATAGATGGCTGCGGCGAAAAATGTCTCCGACGAAACAAAAAATGAAGCGATGAAGGTGGCTAAAGCCACTCAAAAGCCAGGACAAACCAAAGAGCGGACTAAACTGATTGCCGCAGGTATTGAGAAAGGTATCGCCGAATATAAGAAGCAACACAAAAACAAGGCCCGCGACCGAGATAGAGCCCGCAAGCAAGATATCAAGGCCAAGGCTAAAACCGCTCCGACAACAGAGAGTGAGACTTCTGAAGTAACAGCTCAGTCCAATGTACACTTGCTACCTTGGGGCTTGCTCGTTATCAGCTGGATTGGATTTATTGGTTTCAGCTTGATGAAGTAGAAAGTCATTAGTTCCTAAAACCTAGGTTCTAGGAACTGAAACCTTAAGCTTTAACCCACCTTCTGCGTCATTTGAGTACTTTGTGCCCCTTGCACACTATTCATCAACATGCCTTTAAGCTCGGAAATCTGAGCCTTCAGCTCCGCTACATCGGCTGCACTGGCAGGTTTGTCATCATTCGTTGATTCAACCAATGGCGCGAGTTTCTTAACCTCTTCGGCTTCTTCTTCGGCCCGCATAGCAGCAGTTTCCTGAGTCATAACATCCAAAACCGCGCCTACCATCATGTTGAGAAACACGAAAGCTGTCAGGAAGATAAAACTCAGATAATAGATCCAGCTGAGCGGATAGACAGCCATGGTTTCATACATCACAGAGGTCCAGGATTCGAAGGTCGATACTCTAAATAAGGTCAACATAGCGACCGAGACATCGCCCCAGAGGAAGTCATTGATATGAGCGAATAGCATGCTGCCGATGGCACCATAGATATAGAAAATGACAAACATCAGCAGTGCGATATAGCCCATACGGGGAATCGCTTTGAATAACGCATTCACCAGCATGCGAAGCTCGGGGATCATGGACACCAGTCGCAACACCCTGAAGATCCGTAGCAAACGGGCGATGAGAATTCCAGCTCCCCCAGCAGGGATCAGGCTGCCTATCACGATCAAGGTATCGAAAATATTCCAGCCATTACTGAAAAACTTCTTTGGTCCATCGCTGGCAAGGAAACGTATGACAATTTCGACGGCGAAGAAGACGGTAATACCCACATCGAGCGCAAGCAAGCTCTTCTCCATCCAAGATGGTAGATGATAAGTGTGCGCGCCTATAGAAAGCGCTGAGACTATGATGACGAAAATTACAAAGCCCTGAAACGCTTTACTGTTATCGATAAGTTTAAGTTTGCTCTGTAAAACAGACACATTCGCCAGCACGGCTTTCTCCTATAAATATGCTCAGATTCTAGCTACTCGCTATATTGAGTAGTCAGATGTAATAGTTACTTGATAAAATAACTAACAGTGCGGTTCTAAAATGTGGATTAACACTCGAGTGTTCTGGGGAACAAGGAATAAGGGGGAGTTTAGCCACAGTCGCAGCCGACGGAGTATAACAGCACAAGCTTAAGCATTTATTAATGAGTCGCTAACATTGGAAATACGAAAAAATCGCTAATCGCATTGAAAAAGGACACTTGAGGTGCCCTTTGTCGAAGCCTGATCCTAACTAGAGCTAGAAGCTAAATTAGTTAAATGTAGCTATCTCTGCTAACGCCTTCTTCTTGGTAGCATGCTCGGGAATCGTCGCATCTTGGTCTGGATAGCCCACGACGATAAGCATATAGGGACGGTCCACATCGTTATCCCGGCCACACACCTTACTCAAGAAAGACATGGGTTTAGGGGTATGTGTCAATGTGCCCAATCCTGCATGGTGTAACGCATGTAATAGGAAACCTGTGGCTATGCCGACCGATTCGTGAACATAATAATTGATCTTACTGCCATCATTATCTATGCCACCACGCTTCTGCGAAAATACAGCAATAAGCCAGGGAGCACGCTCAAGATAAGACTTGTTGGCATCGGTACCTAATGGTTTCAGTGCATCGAGCCACTCCTCGCCCGCTCGTCCTTCATAGAAAGAACGTTCCAGTGCCTCTGCTTCATGGCGGATCTGCGCCTTCACTTCAGGGTCGCTGATGGCGACAAAATGCCAAGGCTGATGATTTGCGCCACTGGGCGCCGTTGCAGCGGCTCGAATACACTGCTCGATAATAGCTTGGGGCACGGCTCGGTCTGAAAATTGGCGAATGCTATGACGCCTCTTGACCTCCTGGTAATTACTCTGTGCTCGTTCGAGCATCTCCTCTTCGCTGTACTCGATAAAGTCAGTCAGGGGCAGATGGTCTTCAGTCTGTTTCATAGCTTCAATAAACTCCTTGTTTTTATTCTTTGTCTAACCTAGCAAACCAGACAGAAAACACCAGTGACAGCAAATGCTAAAATAGAAGTACACTCGATCAAAGCTAGCCGGAAGCCTAATCAAGAGACTCAATAACGTCTGTATTTATCGTCTTCTCAGGTATAGTCTTATCCGATTCAAGTAATAGTTTAAGCTTGTCCAATCCCTGACTGAGGTCATTCTCAATCAGTGTTTCAAAATCGATAAATAGGAACATCAGATTCATTGGGTAGCTCATGTGTCCACGAAATCCCCAGCTCACCTTAGTTTTATCACTACCAAGCGCTTCTGTGGTCATGTATGCAGGTTCGGTGGCTTCGAAGGGGGAGATAAATCTCAGTTCAAAATCGACTCGCTTACCTTCATCAATCTTAATGATCTCCTGCTCACCTACACCCACCTCTTCGTTATTACTCTTCCATGCCGAGACAAAACCCACAGTGCCATCGACACCTTTATAGGTTTTCTCCATTGTTGGATCCATTTGCGCCCAGACACTGAAATTATCCTGATTTTTAAGATGCTTCACATAGTCAAAGACTTCGGCGACTGGCCTGTCTATGGTGACACTGGTGATCACCGAATAATCTTTCTGAACAAATAGTGCCAAGACGAAAGGAATCGCTATGATGACAGCGACTAGAATAGTCATTTTCCGCAGCATGATGTTCTCCTTAACCAGCTGACTTAAAAGTTAATACTAATCGTTATAACATACAACTTGCTTACTACTTGTTCAAAGCCAGCTGTAATCCCTTAAAAGTATGGCTCAGAACTTGGTAGCGAGTAATATGAAACGATTAAAGACAGCTTAGCTGTCCTTAATCGTGTGCGGGATGAGTACAAGATTGGCTGCTTACTTGGCTAGCCGCGCCAATAACTTTTGATTTTCAGCTTCAATATGCTTATAAAAGTCGCGATCTGACAGCTTAGAGGCTGCCGCTTCATCAATCACAAGCACTGCATTCTTGTGTAACTGTAATGCCGATGCCGGGCATGCAGCAGTCAACGCGCCCTCCACCGTCGCGAGGATCGCCTCGGCCTTGCTCTCGCCAGTAGCCAGTAGCACGACTTTTCTTGCATCTAGGATAGTGCCAATGCCCATGGTGATCGACAGATGAGGCTGATATTCACCTTCTGCGAAGAAGCGGGCATTATCGTCGATAGTCGCCTTAGTTAAGGTCTTAACTCTAGTGCGTGACATCAAACCAGATGAAGGTTCGTTAAAACCAATATGACCGTTTCGGCCTATGCCTAAAAGTTGGATATCTATGCCTCCGGCGGCCTCAATCAGCTGCTCATAACCGACGCAAGCTTCTATAGGGTTTTCGGCATCACCCGGCGGTACATGAGTCTGAGCCTTATCGATATCTAGATGATCGAACAACTGCTGGTTCATAAAGTGTCGATAACTCTGAGGGTGAGTGCCTTCTAAGCCAAGATATTCATCCAGATTAAAGGTGGTCACATCTTTAAATGAGATCTGTTGCTCTTTATTGGCTCTGATCAAGCTCTGATATAGAGAGACAGGTGTAGAGCCAGTAGCAAGGCCTAACACTGAGTCCGCTTTACTTTGCAGCTGCTTGATAAAGATATTAGCGCCATATTCGGCAACTTCAGCACTGTTTTTTAAGATGACTATTTGCATGATGTTCGACTCACTTTGACTTAGAGCTAAGCTCAAGACTATGAAATAATTGGTTTGTAGCCAGTTAAATTAACATTAAGTATAGATGCCGCCGCCAAACCACTTTACTTACTCAATGTGGCTCACTCGTCTTATTTATACTCTTACCTGGCAATTTTAACATTACTATAACGCCGAATGACAACGCTGTCATTTATTATTGTAAGAGGAATATTATCAGCAACATCCACTAGACTACTCATCATCAGGGCTTAAAGGATATAATGACACATCTCTTTGACCCATTTATGACACTCACCAATGCCTGATACCTCTTCTCAAGCTGACTCCACCTCATCCTCTAACTCAGACCAAAGTGAGCCCCATCGCCACTACAAGATATTTAAGCCACATGGATTTCTGAGTCAATTTGTCCCCGAAACCAGAAAGAGCAAGAAGTTGCTCGGTGACCTGGCCCACTTCCCTGCAGGGATCATGGCGATTGGGCGTTTAGATCATGACTCAGAAGGCCTCTTGTTACTGACAACCGATGGCATGGTCAGTCATCGAGTCCGCAGTAAGAAGGTGGAGAAGGAATACTATGTCCAGATCGACGGTAATATTCATGATGAGACGATAATCCGTCTTCGGCAGGGAGTCGAGATAGGCATCAAGGGGGAAAAGTACCTCACGCTCCCTTGCAAGGTTTTCAAGCTAGATGGAGAGCCTGAACTTCCGAGTAATGGCAGAAAAATAAGAGACCCTAGGCATGGTCCCATGAGTTGGATATCTATCACCATCAGCGAAGGCAAGAACCGCCAAATTCGTAAGATGACCGCAGCCGCAGGCTTTCCTACCATGAGGCTAGTTCGAGTACGTATTGGCAATATCAAACTAGATGACATGCAGCCAAGAGAAGTCATTGAGCTGACTGAAATCACCAGAGTTTTATAGCTACCTAGTTCTGCATCTTGACTCTTTCTAGGGCTAGATCTAGGCTTCTTCAAGCTTGACGGGGAACTTGATAGTGAACTCAGCCCCCTCACCCCGCTCACTACGACAGGTGATAGTGCCACCTAAGGTCTGAGTCACCAGATTAAAGACGATATGCAGTCCGAGTCCACTGCCGCCTTTACCTCGCTTAGTGGTGTAAAATGGTTCAAAAATTCGCTGTAAGCTATCTGCATCAATCCCTTGGCCATTGTCCCGATAAACCAACTCAACATCTCCAGCTGTTAATTTCGCCTCGATGTGAACTTCACCTATGTTTCCTTGCTCAAATCCATGATGCAGGCTATTCATTAAAAAACAGGTTAAGATCTGTGCTAAAGCTCCGGGATGACTGAAAATAACTATCCCTTCGGGGCAAGAAACCTCAATACTGTGTTGATTAGTTCGAAACTTAGGTTGAAGACTAAAGAGTACTTCATCGATATATTCCCTCAAGTCAAACTCACGGCACTTATCTGATGATTGATCCACCGCAACCATCTTGAAGCTTTTAATTAACTCGGTAGCCCGAGTTAAATTGATCAATATGATACCTGTGCCCTCGTTCGCTCCCTGGAGAAATTTCTCTACATCTTCGGTCGTCAGGTCTCCCGCCTTATACTGAGACTCTAAGATCCTAAGCTCTCTTTCCAAATAAGACGTTGCGGTCACACTGACGCCCAGTGGGGTATTGATCTCATGAGCGATCCCTGCCACGAGTCCCCCTAGAGATGCCATTTTCTCAGACTCAACCAGTTGGGTCTGAGCCCGCTGTAATTCTCTAAACGAGGCCATCAACTCGGCATTAGCTTTATTGGTATTCTCCATTTCACTGTGGGCCACCGCGAGTACCCGGTTATATTCTCTGGCTATCTGGCCGACTTCGGTATGGGGCTCTTCATGGACACTCATGCCGAAGTTACTTTCGTTTTTCTGCTTCTCCATCGCGTGAAGTAGATCCAATACTTCGGTGTTGGCATTATGCTCTGAGGTATTAAGCCCTCTTATCTCATCCTCGGCTTTGACCCTTAAGGGGATGAACCTTTGGATCAAGGTTAAAAAAAGGTAGGTAGGGACAAATGCCCAAATAAAACAAACGAGTATGCCCAGGAGTTGAACACCGACTTGGCCAGTGAAACTCAAGCCAGTGTCGAGTACCTCGGCACTACCAAATAGCGCAACACATAAAGTTCCCCATGCGCCGCAGACACCATGAACCGGAGCCGCTTTCACCACGTCATCTATCTTAAAATGTTCCAAAACCTTAGTGCTAGCAAGATAAATAGCACCACCAGATAAACCTATCAACACAGCCTGTTGAGGTGACACGGCATTACAACTGGCTGTGATGCTCACTAAGCCGGCTAATGCCCCATTGAGCACATGAGGCACATCGGGTTTCTGGCGCTTATACCAGGTAAGCAAGAGTACAGAGATGGCGCCAAAGCTTGCGGCCAAATTAGTGTTTAGGATAATCATGGGAATTGTGTCATCAAACTTGAGGCTACTCCCGCCGTTGAAGCCAAACCAACCGAACCAGAGAATGATGGTGCCTACCGTTGCCATGGGGATGTTATGCCCCTGAATAGGAGTACTAGCTTCACAAAACCTGCCGATGCGCGGGCCTATCACCATCACAGCCGCTAAGGAGGCCCAACCGCCGATAGAGTGCACCACACTCGAACCGGCAAAATCGACAAAGCCTAATTGATTGAGCCAACCTAAGTTGAGTCCCTCAAAATTTCCATTCCACGCCCATCGGCCAAAAATCGGATATAGCACACCTGAGACGAAAAAGGCCATAATCAGATAGCCGGAAAAGGTCGTGCGCTCGGCGACTGCTCCCGACATGATTGTCGAAGCTGTGCCGCAAAAAACCAGCTGGAATACGAAGAAGGCGAGTAATTTAGGTGAATCGGTAATCGCAATAAAGAAGTAATCAAGATTGAACATGTGTCCGGCACTGCTATACATGATGCCAAAACCAGCGATCCAAAAAACGCCAGAGGTCAAACAAAAATCACAGAAGTTTTTTACCGCGACATTGATACTATTCTTAGACCGAACCGATCCCGCTTCCAAAAAACAGAATCCAGCTTGCATAAACAACACGCTACCTGTGGCAATCAATATCCACATGATATTTTGCAGTTCTACTATTTTTGCCAGTTCAACGTCCAATATTATGCCTTAACACTCAAACCCCAATGCTAGTGACAGTAATTATAGCTTAATCAATAGCGCTCAAAGTCGAGGCTTACTTGAAGACATTATATGGGAAAATATGGAGATAATGATGGAGATAATGATGGAGCACTTGGACACAAAACTGTAGCCTCAGCTAATTAAGAGAGCCAAGAAAAGGACATCAATGGGCAAAAATGCTGCATACCTTGTCACTTAATACTGCAGCGAAATCCTGATGCTGCTGCGCAATCCAATGCAATCCATCGGCATCGCTTGTTTCAACAATCTCACTCGCGTCCAGAAACAAGATACCTAGCTCATCCGCGACCTTCTTATACTCTGTAGCCAATTGCAGAGACTTATCTCTGGCACCAGCAAAAACCTGGATATCTTCTTCGGGGAGATTAGCCACATGAGGCGGTGCAATGAGCAGTAGTTGAGTATTAGCATTCTCAATATATTCGCAATTGAGTACCATCTCACAGAGTCCTTTCACACTTAGGGCAATAGCCGATGACGTAAGCTTAAATTGAGACTTAAGATCATTAGTACCTAGCATGATCACAATAAGGTCCAATGGTCTATGGCACTCAAGCAGCATAGGGAAGTAACGAGCAGCATTTCTAAAGTCGCGCCCTGGTTCATCAACCCCTGATGTTCGCCCGTTTAGCCCTTCCTCAATGACGCGATATTGACTGCCAAGCCTCTTTTGAAGCGCACCTGTCCACCTAACATCATAGGGATAACGCTTACATACTACAGGTTCATAACCCCAAGTATTTGAATCACCGAAACACAATATGTTTTTCATCTAGTAGTGTACTCTATCTATTAAAAAGTCATTTAGGGCTTCGGGTAACATGGGTTTACTATAAAGGTATCCTTGTGCTTCATGGCATCCATTATCTCTTAAAAATGCCGCTTGGGCTTCATTCTCGACCCCCTCGGCTATCACCTTAAGGTTCAAAGCTTGCCCTAAAGCGATCACAGCTTTCGCTATCGCGCTATTGTTTAGATCTAGAGGAAGATCCTTAACAAATGACTGATCTAATTTCAGTTTATGTATAGGCAATTTTTTTAAGTAACTTAACGATGAATAGCCGGTGCCAAAGTCATCTATTGAGAGTTCAATCCCCATCTCACCTAATCGTTGCAAGTCACGTATCACAACCTCAGGGTCTGACATCATAAAGCTCTCTGTCACTTCAAGCTCTAATGCACTCGCTGGCAAACCAGTCTCTTCTAGCACCAACTTAACCTCATCAACAAAAGACGTTCGCTGTAATTGTTGGCCCGCTACATTAACCGCAATGCGACCGAATGTTTTTCCTTGAGAGATCCATTTAACGCCTTGCTGACACGCCTCTTTCAATACCCATGAACCTATCTCATTAATTAAGCCAATTTTCTCTGCGATTGGAATAAACTTATCAGGAGAGACATTGCCAAGTACGGGGTCGCACCAACGCAATAATGCTTCAAAGCCAGTCGTTTGCATGGTCACAAAATCAAGCTTAGGTTGATAAACCAGATGAAAATTTTGCTTGTCTAACGCATCATGTAAAGCGCTCTGTAACTTCAAATGCTCGATAGACTCTTTGGTTAAAGATTCTGTATAAAAAGCGTAGCTATTACGACCATCCTGTTTAGCTCTATGCTTTGCAGAGTCTGCATTTCTCAGCAAGGTATAACTGTCCTTGCCATCATGAGGGTACACCGACACTCCCATGCTAGCAGTCAGTCTTATCGGCTCCTTGTCATCAATAAAAAATGGTTGCTCAAATGCCTTTCTGAGTTTGCTCAAGGCTAATGTCAGCTCTTCATTTCCCTCTACCTGTGGTAGTAAAACAACAAACTCATCGCCACCTATTCGAGCCAAGGTGTCTTCAGATCCTTTCTGGCGAGTTAAACGGCCTGCTAACTCCACTAAAATTTTATCGCCAGCCAGATGACCAAAGCTATCATTGATATGTTTGAATAGATCAACATCGATAAATACCGTCGCCAATTGTCCCTGTTGAACTTCTGCGTGGCGAATGTCCTGTTCAATCAGTGAGATCAACGCCATCCTATTGGGTAGCTTAGTTAAAGGATCGTGGTAGGCCTGATGTGCAAGCTCAGCTTCACTTCTCTTTTGAAGCGTGATATCAGCAAACACGGCGACAAAGTAACGCACTTCACCGTCCTCACCAAATACCGAACTGACGGTTAGCATTTGCGGAAATACCGCGCCATTTTTACGCCTGTTCCATATCTCACCATGCCACTTGCCTTTATGGATTAATCCACTCCATAACTCGGCAAAGAAAGCGTTATCATGGCGCCCCGAGCTAAACATACGAGGATTCTTTCCCACAACTTCCTCTTTTGAGTAGCCCGTGATTTCAGAAAAAGCCCCATAAGTCTCAATAATTTCACCTTTTCTATCGGTGATCATCACACCTTCAACAGAGTTTTCAAATACCCTTCCAGTTAATTCTAATTCTTCCTGGACCGCTTTATGCTGAGAGATATTTCTGGAAACACCAATGACACCTAAAAGTTCACCGCCTTCCGCCACCAGTGGTACTTTAGACGTTTCTAACCAATATTTATCAACATCTTCATCTTGTCCCTTGCATTCCCCTGTTACTATCTGGATGCCTTTATCAACGGCATCAAAATCAGCTTGAATAAATTCGCTGGCTAAATCGGCAATGAAAAGTTCTTCATCAGTTTTGCTGATAATTTCTTCGCGAGTTTTCCCCCATGCCCTCTCAACACTTTGGTTACACACCATGTAACGACCAGATGTATCTTTTATCCAAATATGCTCTTTTAAACTGTCTATAAAAAGTTGCAGATTTACATTTTCTAATGACGTTATTGGTCCACGTTCTAGTTTATTTTTTTGTTGATGCTCACGATAAATTTCGCTTAATTCCAGCTCAATATTTTTAATACATAATGTGATTAAAGACTCAAACTTGACCAGTTCAACATCTCTATTTTCAGAGTTTTTGAGTGGATTCATCTCTGTTTTTTCAGACTCAATACATAAAGATAAGCAACCAAACAGTGCCCTTGATGGCCACTTTATAATATGAGAATAATTGGCTAAATCTGAAATGCAGTTTTCATCTAAAACCTGATGATTACCGAGAGAAGCAGAACTTAATTGGGGACAGTATTGCTCCGAAGCGTTTATGACCCTTAGTACGACATCACATTGAGCATAGCTCGAAAGTAAATCGACAGAATTTTGCCAATTTTGCCAATACTTCAATGAAATAGGGATATCTATCATAGTGCCATAAACTCAAACATTAGCTTACTCCGCCTATACATCTAACAAGGTTACCTTTAATCATCATTTTACAACCTACCGCTTAAGCTATAAAAATCAGAGAAAAACTTCAATCAATAATTAAAATGATATTAAAAATAGTGTATCTGTCGATATATAAATGTACCAGCCACAGGAACATCTTAAACATTGATTATATTCTGCTAGTCGACTAACCCAGGGATTAATCACGCATAGGGATATTAAAATTATGATGCTAGTAACGTAAACGGAATCATCCCTGCAGCTTGATATCATCGAGCCTATATTATACCAATCAGTATGAACAAGTGGTCTACTCTGAGTGATTTTTGGCAGGGAACAAGATTGCGTCACAGATTGATATGAGCTGGGCGTAGGTGCTTATCCGGCTTTAATCATAAAAAAAGCAGCTGAGTATTTAGCTCAGCTGCCTTTATCACTTTTTTGACTTTCTTGATGAAAGTTTAGCCTTGATCTTGAGGACGTATAATCGAGAACAAAATCACGTCACGGATTGATATGGGCTGGGTATTGGCAAGCAACACCCAAGTCAAGTCAAGTCAATCCAAAGCCAAGTTTAACGTTTCTAGTTCAAATTTTAGCCTTGAGCTTGAGGACGCATAGCAGGGAACAAGATCACGTCACGGATCGTATGCGTGTTGGTAAACAACATCACCAAACGATCGATGCCGATACCTTGACCGGCCGTAGGCGGTAAGCCGTGCTCGAGAGCCCTGATATAATCTGCATCATAGAACATGGCTTCGTCATCACCAGCATCTTTCGCGGCAACCTGGGCCTTGAAACGCTGATCTTGATCTTCAGCATCGTTAAGCTCAGAGAAGCCGTTAGCGACTTCACGGCCGCCGATGAAGAATTCGAAACGGTCGGTGATGAAATGGTTTTCATCGTTACGACGTGCCAATGGCGAGATATCCGCTGGATAACCTGTGATAAAGGTAGGCTGCATCAACTGAGGCTCAGCTGTTTCACCGAAGATCTCTTCGAGTAGCTGACCACAGGTCCAGAACTTCTCGATTGTCATGCCAATACTCTTAGCCAAATTACGCATAAACTCGACGTCTTTAACCTCTTCATAGGTCATAGACTGAATAGTCTCATTGTCAGGATTGTACTTCTTAATAGCATCTAACATGCTAAGACGCGCATATGGACCGCCAAAGTCAACCGTGTGCTCCCCGTATGGAAGCTTTGGAGAGCCGCAAAGCTCGGTGGCGATAGAGTTGAGCATCTCTTCGGTCAAGTCCATCAGATCTTTATAATCAGCATAGGCCATATAGAATTCCATCATAGTGAATTCAGGGTTATGGCGAGGAGATAGACCTTCGTTACGGAAGTTACGGTTGATCTCGAACACACGCTCGAAGCCACCGACAACCAGACGCTTAAGATAAAGCTCAGGAGCCACACGTAGATACATCTCGATATCCAGTGCGTTGTGATGAGTGATAAACGGACGCGCCGTAGCACCACCTGGGATGGTGTGCATCATAGGCGTTTCAACTTCCATGAACTCTTTCTTGATCATGAAGTTACGAATAGCAGCAACCACCTTAGAGCGCATGATAAAGGCATTACGAGACTCTTCGTTAACGATAAGATCGACATAACGCTGGCGATAACGTGTCTCTTGATCCGTCAGGCCATGAAACTTCTCAGGAAGTGGACGCAGCGCCTTAGTCAGCAGCTGATACTCTTCCATGTTCACATAGAGATCGCCCTTGCCAGACAAGTGCAACTGACCAGTAACACCGATAATGTCACCGATATCTAAGCCCTGGAATGTGGCTTTAAGATCTTTCTGAACGTCTTTACCCGCGTATGCCTGGATGCGACCGCTGACGTCCTGGATAACCAGGAATGGACCACGCTTGGCCATGACACGACCTGCGATCGAGCGCTGAATGGCCATACCTTCCAAGTCTTCCTTGGTGTATTGACCATATTCAGCCTGAATGTCTGCCGCTTTATGTTTACGATCGAAGTTGTTTGGGTGACCATTTGCAGGGCAGTTAGCGCGTATGTGCTCAAGCTTGGCACGACGCTCTGCAATTAACTTGTTTTCGTCTTGTACTTGTTCAGTCATCTTCTTCTCTCGTAAATGTTACAGATCACACGTTAAAATAAATTAGTTCAATCGGTTCAGTTCTACTGAGCCGATACACATAAAGTGGGTAAAAATTTGTAAGTATTACAAACCAGATTTAAGGCTGGCTTCGATAAACATGTCGAGTCCGCCATCTAAGACGGTCTGGGTATTTCGACTCTCAACCCCGGTGCGCAGATCTTTAATACGCGCATCATCGAGCACGTATGAGCGGATCTGACTGCCCCAACCGATATCAGACTTGGCATCTTCCGCCGCCTGCTTCTCTTGATTTTGTTTGAGCATCTCAAGCTCAAACAACTTAGCCTTCAGCTGTTTCATCGCTGCATCACGGTTCTTATGCTGAGATCTATCATTCTGACACTGCACCACAGTATTGGTCGGCAGATGAGTAATACGGATCGCAGATTCAGTCTTGTTGATGTGCTGACCACCAGCACCGGAAGCGCGATAAGTATCGATACGCAGATCCGATGGATTAATATCAATCTCGATGGAATCATCTATTTCAGGATAGACAAATACCGAACAGAAAGAGGTATGGCGCTTACCCGATGAATCGAAAGGTGATTTACGTACCAGACGATGAACACCAGTTTCGGTTCTCAGGGAACCAAATGCATACTCACCGTTAAACTTAATAGTTGCGCCTTTAATACCGGCAACATCACCCGCAGTCACTTCGATAAGTTCAGGTTTATAATCGTGTGCCTCGCCCCAACGCAGATACATACGTAGCACCATATTGGCCCAATCCTGAGCCTCGGTTCCACCAGATCCAGACTGGATATCCAGATAACTATTGGCGATATCATGGGGACCCGAGAACATGCGGCGAAACTCAAGGTCTTCAAGGCGTTTCTCTAACGCATCGAGCTCGGCACTTGCATCATTAAAGGTCTCTTCATCACCCTCTTCGATAGCGAGTTCAAGCAGGCCTTCGACATCTTCGAGACCCGTATCCATATCGTCGATGGTCTTAACGATTAATTCTAATGCTGCACGCTCTTTACCTAAGGCTTGGGCATTATCCGGGTCATTCCAAACATCGCTACTCTCTAACTCTCGGCTAACTTCTTCCAGACGCTCTTTCTTAACATCGTAGTCAAAGAAACCCCCGAAGGCTAAGGGTACGTTCTGCAAGATCTTTGATTTTAAATTTTACCGGATTTACTTCAAACATATCTCTTCAACTCAAAATAGATTAGGCAGTAACTGCGAACCCGTTATTTTAACTTAATCGAAAGAATACCACTAGTGGTTCGAAGAGATGAATTGCGCTTATTTCGAGCTTAATACGCTTAGGTTTGAAGACTAAGTCTTTCAACCGTCAGCTAAACACCCAGGAATTAAAACCAGAATTGCAGAAAAATGGAAAACTTACCTAAACTGATGACGTATCAAATATTTAATGTCTCCGCTTCACACAAAGCAGAAGTCTCCTGTCTATACTTGCATCATGACCGATAAAACCCCAACATGTTGCTACCACGAAGATGAAGGTTACTCCTGCTCAGAACCAGCACAGCCTTCAGGATTGTGTTACTGGCATGATCCTAAAATCATCAAAGATAAACCTGAAGACATAGCCAATCTAGAGCAATTTGCTCGCAGTGGTGGCATGCTCAGAGGAATATGCCTCAAACGTGCCAAGCTCCATGGCATCGATCTGGTTCGTCACCATCAAAAGACTGGCTTCGATATGACCAATGCCGAACTCTACCGTGCCGATCTGCAAGAGGCTCATCTATTCAATCTAAACCTGCACAATGCCAGCCTGATGAAGGCGGATCTGAGGGAGTCCAACGTACACTGCGCCAATTTAGTCGGCACTAACCTGCTTGGTATCAAGTGGAATGGTGCCAAGATTGAGAACATCTCAATTGGCAAGAAAATAAAACAAGAGAAGCTCGCATTAGAAGCGGTCAAAGTTGGCGAAAAGGAGATGGCCAGAGATTACTTCGAACAAGCCGAAGAGATCTACCGAGACCTGAGAAAAGCCGCCGAACGTGAGGGTTTATTTGCTATGTCGGGTGAGTATATCCGTAAAGAGCTCACCATGCGCCGTCATCAGATGCCCAAACATAGCTTCAAACGCTTCGTCTCTAAGACAATCGATATCTTTTGCGGCTACGGAGAGGCACCAATGCGCGTTATCGGCTTCTCTATGGGACTGATCTTAGTCTGCGCCATCTTGTACCTTTTCACCGGTCTGAGTTACGACAGTCATGTGCACGTGTTCAACACGGACAACGACTTCATCACCAACCTATTTCTATTTTTTAACTGTATCTATTATTCGGTGGTGACCTTTACTACCTTAGGTTATGGCGACTTTACCCCCATAGGTTTTTCAAAAGCCATTGCGGCAATAGAAGCCTTCACCGGCAGTTTCACCATAGCCCTGTTCGTGGTGGTGTTTGTAAAAAAGATGACTCGGTAAGCAAGGAATCTAGGAATCTAGGAAAAGATAATCAGCAAATGATGTCAAATATAAAGAGGGAATGACTTTCCCCCCCCCTACTATTTAGCTAATCCTATTTTAGCTAGATAACGAGCAGTTTAACCAATACCCCTGCCGATGCGAAGCTCACCACCAAGAATAAAATATTCGGCTTAAACAGCTTCAAACAACCAAAGCCTAAGAGTACCAATGCCATGTCCAGAGGCACTTTCACCGCACTGGTAAACACCGGCATATAGAGCGCCGAAACCAGAAAACCAACCACACATGCATTGATACCAGCTAAGGCTCCGACAACCTTAGGACGAGCACTCAGGGCTGCCCAAGTCTTCAATGCCACTAACATCAATAGGAAGCCAGGAAGAAAGATCGCAAGGGTTGCCACTAAGGCCCCAACTAAAGGCGATTGACTCCAAAGCTCGGCACCTAAGAAAGCAGCCAAAGCGAACATGGGGCCAGGGACCGCTTGCGCTAAAGCATAACCGGTAATGAATCTATCGCTGGTCATGGCATCACCGACTATGGTCTCCAATAACGGCAACACCACATGACCGCCCCCAAATACCAGGCTACCGGTCTGGAAAAACTGACCAAAGATTTGACCCAACTGAGCATCCATCTTTATTAACGCCAGGGAAGCGATGAACAAAATGGCAAAGACGGCTAACCAGGCATAACCCAGAGTAATAGGTTTAGTTTCTGCCTGGGTAAGCTCATCACTAGCGTCATTGGGAGCAAGATATTTAACCCCCACCAGAGCTGCCACCAACAAGATCAGCACCTGAGTCAGCAGAGATCCATATAAAATCAATAGGACACTAGAGATTAACATCAGAACTTTAGCCACATGTTTGCGACAAAACTGGTTGAACATGATCCACACAGCATCGGCAACCACGACCACGGCGAGTAATTTCAGACCATATATGGCCCCCTGAAACAGGCCATTATCCAACCATTGAGCACTGGTCACCGCCAGTAGAAAGAGTAAACAAAATGAGGGCAGAGTGAAGCCGACAAAGGCGGCTATGCCACCGAGTAAACCGCCTCTGTGATAGCCTATGGCAAAACCTACCTGACTCGAACCCGGCCCAGGCATAAACTGGCTCAATGCAACCAGACTCGCGTAATGTTTATCATCGAGCCATTTCAGATCGCTAACAAAAGTCTGCCTGAAATAGCCAATATGCGCGGCGGGACCACCGAAACTGACGAGTCCCAAGGAGAGAAAACGAACAAAAATATGCCACATAGAGTAATTGACTAGGTAATGGAATAATAATTATCGGCAATTATATGACACCAATATGACACTAACATGACACCGATAGTTGAAAATGTTTTTCAACTATCGGTGTCATGGCTCATAAGATAGGCATAGTATCTAAATCTGCGAGGGCGACTCGTTTTCCCAACCTAGACTCCATCCAGCGAACCACTTCTTTAGAAGTTGTTCTGAAGGTCGTTAATTTACCACCATAGAGCGTCATCAGCCTGGGGTGAGTAACACTGGTTTTGAGTAATATCTCTCTGGGGCGATCGAATGAACTGCCATTGAGCTTAGGCAGTACTCTTACCCCGCAAAAAGTGTCTGTGATTAAGCCTTCCAGCTGTTCAACGCTCCCCTGAGCCGGGAAGTAATGTTTATATATCCCAAGCAGGTAATAGATCTCTTCTCGCGTAGACTCAGGTTTGCCATCTAGCTCTTCCAGAATTTTTTCTGTGGTCCCGAGTAAGGTTTTGCCTTTCCAGGGCATCACAAACACCACCCTATTATCGAAGCAAGATTCCAGATACAAGATCCCATCGGGCGCAGGAATGTCCAATAGGAGATGAGAGCCTTGTACCAAGTCGACACTCTCTTTAGCCATGGGAGGGACCAAGCTATCTATCACATCGTTGACCCAAGGACCAGCAGCATTGATGACACAAGATGTTCTTTGTACCACGAGAGCATCCTGATAAAGGTAACTCACTTCACAGTAGTCTGGCTTATGGACCATCGCGCCACACTCAGCATGGCTGAGGACTTGCGCCCCAAGGTCTTGGGCACTTCTCATCACAGCTTGGGTCAGCGCTTTATCATCGGTCTGGGCGTCCCAATACCTGAACACGGCTTTTAGTCCCTGCAGCTTTAACCCGGTAATTTTCGACCACTCCACCGCAGGCAAGCTGGTGAAACGCCCTAGAGGATCGAATTCGCTCAGTACTGAGTATGCCGTTAACCCGGCACGTATCGCCCATTGGCTGCGCTGGCTCGTGTCATAGACAGGGATGTAGAAAGGCACGGCTTTCACTAGATGGGGCGCTAAACGAAGCAAGGCTCGGCGCTCAGATAAGGAGTTTCTAACCAGAGATATCTGTCCGGTCTCTAAGTAACGTAGACCACCATGAATGAGTTTGCTTGAGTTTGCGGAGGTTTGCCCACCGATAGCACCTTTCTCGAGTAGTAAGACGCTGTAACCTGCTGCCGATGCACATTGCGCAATGCCAGCCCCATTGATCCCACCTCCTATGATGACCACATCTATTGTATCCATGGTTTTCTCTATTCACTCGAATAAAACCAAGATAGCACAATTATTTAACCAAAGTTTAGACCTGACTTCCCTATAAATTTTCCTATAAATGAGACTCGCTTCACTTGGCAGAACTGAGTAATTGGTAAGCTTGATCACATAGGCGTTTTAATTCAGTAAATACTTGCGGATCCCCCCCAAGTTTACAGCGCATCTGATCGGGGATTTTTGCAGCCTGCGCCTCTAATTTCTTCCCTGATTGAGTAATATGTAGCACTCTAACTCTCTCATCTTGCTCACTGCGACCACGGCTGACCAATCCTTTCACCTCCAAACGCTTAAGCAGAGGTGTCAAGGTGCCCGAATCCAGATGCAGTTTCTCCCCTAAGGTTTTCACACTGATGCCTTGGTGCTGCCACAATACCAACATGGCTAAATACTGGGGATAAGTCAGGTCCAGTTCATTCAATAACGGGCGATATGCTCTCACCATGGCGTTGGTGGCACTATATAGGGAAAAACAAACTTGATTATCGAGCGAGAGAGGATTGATATCTTTTACGTTAGGCATGTTAGCAAAACCACAGTGTTATATTGTGCACAATATACTTACATATGAAAAATAAATCGACTTTTTTCATAAAAAGAACCGAAACAGGGCAAAAATATACGACCAAGACTGTAAATTTTAATTTTTTTTTCATGCTGAGTATTCTTGACTATTCATGTCAAAAATATGTCTTTAAACCAGTATGCTAGGAGCGGCAAGGCTTTCGGCGCCTGTCTGTATAATGGCACTTTAGATCTGTGTTTGAAAAACAGCTCTTTTAAAAAAACCTCAAGATTCAATGGATTGATTTTTATCCTGCATTGGCATAGATTTGCACCTAAAATTATCTATCTAGACCGTAAATCTTGTTGTCACAGAAGGCCAACAGGGCATTGCTTCGAAGGAGTTATAAATGAAAGCAATCATATCTATCATCTGTTTACTGTTTGCAGGAAGCGCTATAGCAGAGTGTAAACAATATATACACCTCACTGAAATCCCCTATGCTAAAAACAGCTCTTACTTCCCCAGTAAGTATGCCAAGCAGTTGGATGAATTAATTGAAAGTACATCAAGTAAACCGGGCTATTTACTACTCGAGTTTCAGATATTAAAACATCAAGCCAGCGATGATAACCGCAAGTACAATATGTGGCTGGCAAATCGACGTATAGATAGAATAAAACAATACCTGACCAATTCACATTACCCGGCACCTGTCATCAGCCGTATCTTAACCGCCAGTAACGAAGATCTCAGAGATGTCAGTATAACTTGGTGTCATGATGCTCAATCGAATTCTGCCGCAGCCCTTGCTATAGCGGCTCAAAAAGATACCAGCTTGCTGTCCATAAACTCAGAAGATGATGCTTCAAACACTAGTGATCCTCATGAAGGGACTATCTCTGGTTCTCGCTAGAATTTAAGGGTTACTATCCAGTTACCTTGATGAACTGACTTCTCGAACAAACTGAGTAAATGAAATTAATGAGCTAATTTCAAGATCAAATCAACGAATAAGCCATAGCGGTGCTAAGGCTTATATCATCTAGCAAATACCAATAAAGCACTAAGCGATGTAATACCATTCCATATAAGTATCTGGTCAGTTCAGAGGCTCTCAGTTTTTTCAATTCAAGGCACATTGATGAGGAAATGGTTATTCCCTTTTAAGTCAATGTAACACAGAAGTGGAAACACTGAGAGCCTCACGCAGTGCGGGTTTCAAAGCCCTTTATGCTACGTTGAATGTTCTCGATATAGAATAACTATTAGCTTCAAACATTCGCCTTGCCTACAGTGCTTTGAACTCCCGCTGAATGATCAGATACTTACTCGGAATGGTATAAATTCCCACTTATGGTCTCCCTGTGACCATAGGTTTAAACCTTATATAGCGAATCGGCCTCAGTTCCCATTTTCTTATGATTCGAGATTTCTGTTGCAAGTCTTGCATGCGAATGTATCCCCCCAAAAAAAGATAAGTAAGATATTTATTGTGATACCAGTATCAGCGATAACATCTAGCACATCCCACAGGAGGGTACATGGCTAAAGCATTATTCGTACTTATGATTTTCTGCCTCGGCTCATTTTCAACGTTAGCGAACACATCAATAACACCACAAGAGAGCAGTCAAGATTCGAGCTGGCATTACGTTAATCAAGATGGCGAGCTAAAGATTAAACTCTATTTCTTCTGGTCCAAGACATGCCCTCACTGCGCAGAAGCCCACCCTTTCATAGATTCACTGCCTAAACGTTATCCTTGGATCGATCTTGAAACCCACCTAGTGTCAGATCCTGACACCATGGATATTTGGCAAGGTATTGCTAATAAGACTCAAGTTGCAGCTCGCTCAGTTCCCTATATCGCGGCTTGCGATCTGGCAACCGTTGGCTATAGCAGTGAAGCTGTCACAGGTAAGTATCTACTCGATAACTTGAAAGCTTGCTACCGCAGCTTAGGTGGCACAGTTATCGATAACGATCCGCTCCAAGCTACAGATGAGCAGGGGCATTCGTCTCTCTTTGGTACATGCAGCGATACCAGCGAAAATCCGGGAAATGAAGGAACTTGCGATTTAGCTTCTACTGGTGAAGTTGCGAAACAAAGCCAGGTTCAACCCATAGAGCTCCCTTTAATAGGAGTCGTAGCACCTGAAAAGCTCTCCCTACCTCTACTAACCATAGTACTTGCGGGTGTCGACGCCTTTAATCCCTGTGCATTCTTTGTTTTACTCTTCCTGCTATCAATCATGGTAAATGCTAAGAGTAAAACACGCATGCTGATCGTTGGCGGTATATTTGTCTTCTTCTCTGGCTTTATCTACTTCCTGTTTATGATAGCTTGGCTCAATATCTTTACGCTTCTTGGCGCAGGCAGTGATGGTAGTTTGATCATCTTAGGCGCGGGTATTCTAGCGCTCATTGCAGGAGTCATTAATATCAAGGATTACTTCTTCACCAAGGGGGAAGTGACACTGTCCATGTCGGCTAAAAACCGCACAGGCTTAATAAAACGTATGGGGAAATTGACTAATGCCAGCTCTATGGCTGCGATGATTGGCGGTACCGTTATCCTAGCGATTGTAGCTAACGCCTATGAGTTGCTCTGTACCGCAGGCTTCCCGATGATCTATACCAGTGTACTTTCTATGCATGATCTATCTGACTTAGAGCGCTATCTGTATCTCGTGTTCTATAACCTGGTCTATGTTATTCCTTTGGCCATTATTGTCATCGTCTTTAGTGCCACAATGGGGAAACGTAAACTCACAGAGAAAGAGGGTCAGACACTTAAGTTGATGTCCGGAATTATGATGATAGGTATGGGCACTATGCTAGCTATAGATCCCGTTTCACTGCAGAGTCCCCTTGTCGCTATCATGCTGATTGCAAGCTCTATTCTATTGAGCTTTGCCATAACCATGGCGCGCAAGTCTTTAAAGTAAATGAATTGGCCGTTATGTAAGCGGCCAACACTCAAGGTTTTATCTGAAATTAGTCAAAAATAATGCTCAATATTTGGTTAGTCGAGCCGATAGTTCTTTATTAGTAACTAAAACAAAGACGAGGCATATCGATGGCAATTTCTTTAGGTACGACGAATCTAGAACCGCAATTAAGTAGCGGCGGCATGATAGTTAAAGTGGCTCAACTCGCGAAGGAACAGCAAGAAGCTGAAGGAGAAATTGCACTTCAATTGATTGAGGCAACTAATCCTGCTCCTGTAGGCAATAGTGGCCAAAATATCAATGTTAAGGCTTAATACCATTTGAGCCAAGGCTTCGGCTTTTAGACTGGAATATTGAAACGGAACGCCCTCATATCGGCAATCGATATCGAGGGTTTTCTTTATTTATACCAATTGGTATTAAAAACAAGCTAACTAGCCCGCTTATAACTTGAATTGAGAAGTGGCATTCTTAAGGTCATCGGCAAACCCAGACATACCTACGGACACATCTCTTGCCTCAGATAGAATACTCAAAGTCTGCTCAAAAGATGCATTCATATCCACCACATTATCAACCACTTGAGAGGCCACCGCTGACTGTTGGTCTGTCGCTGCGGCTATCTGTGTATTCATGCCATTGATACTCACTATCTGTTGCTGAATAGAGTTCAACGCCTGACCGGTATTTTGCGCATTTTTCTCATTTTCACTGGACTTACTCAATGCGGTCCCCATGGTACTAACCGATGATTCGGCAGCCGATTTTAAGCGAGACAAGACTTCGCGGATCTCTTTGGTTGCATCGGCTGTTTTCGACGCTAACGCCCGAACTTCATCGGCAACAACAGCAAAACCACGCCCCTGCTCTCCAGCCCTTGCGGCCTCGATGGCGGCATTGAGTGCTAATAGATTCGTCTGCTCTGCGATAGAAGTGATCACATTGAGAATGGAGTTAACACTTTCGGTATCTTTGGCCAGTTCATTAATTGCCGTAGATGCCAGCTCTATCTCACTGTTCAACTCCTGTGAGATATCTATGGTTCTTTGCACTACAGCCATCCCCTCTGTGGCCTCTCGCTCCGCAATTTGTGCGGCTTCGGCGGCTTGATTAGCGCTATGGGAAATATCGGTAACAGAATGCTTCATCTCCTCCATAGATTGCTGCACAGTCTCGGCATCACGACTCTGTTTCTGAGTCGCACTCGAGGCTATTTCCATCTGACTCTCCAGGGAGTGTGCACTATTGAGCAAGGGGTCTGTCACATTCACCACCCGCTGAATTGATTCAGCCAGCAGCCTCAAGAAACGGTTGAAATTAGCCGATACCTGACCTAATTCATCATCACCCATGACGTCGAGTTGATGGGAAAGGTCTCCCTTACCATCGGCGAGTTCGGCCAAAGATGCCGCGACACTCTTAGCTGAGAGGCTGATAGCCCGAGCGATGGCTATAGTCACGATGGCCATGATAATCAACAAGGCTATGCCTATGGAGAGGGTTAACCACAAACTTTGCTCAGAGCGATCCCTAGCCTCCTTGATTGTGTCTTTAAACTCGATAACCTTATCTTGCTGATACCCCTGAACCAGAGCCAATGAGTCATCATACGCCTTGGTTTTTTCTTGAATAATCTGACCAATCTTACCCATATCAATCGTGCCTTCGAGCATGCCTTTAGCCAGATCTAAGGTGATCCGATTAAATATCTCAATTACCTTATTGAGAGATCTAAGCCTCTTCTCATGCGGCTTATCCAGAGCGATTAGACGAGTAATATTTTCTTCGAGGGAAACGTACATCTCACTGGCACTGGCAAGTAAATCTTCATCGGCAAATGAAACTGATTGAGTGTAGAGTTCATCGAGACGTTGAATGAAAATGACATTTTCATTCGCAAGCTGAACACGCTGGTAAACTTTGTCTTCCATAAACGAGAGCGTGGCGCGATTCTTATTGATAGAGACGATACTTATCCCTAATGTCACAGCAAAAATAATTACAGATAAGACAAAGATCGCACCGATCTTCTTAAAAATTGACACATTATTAAACCATTTCATTCGCTACCCCATATCGGATCGAGGAAGCCCTCGATCCTAGGTTGCTATCAATCAAAGTAAACAGATTAAAATTCAGCAACCACCTTCACTGAATCATTAACCTTACTACTATCAATATAGCCAATAATATTAGGGTTAGATGAAACCAATTTTATCACTTCATCATCGGTTGCAAACTCTTTCGGTGGAGTACCTTTACCGGTAAACACTTTTTTAGACCAATAAGACTTCAATTGACTCGATGATTTACCTAACACATTGGAGTCAAAATCACCTCGGCTCGCTTGTCCTTCTTCCAAGTTAATAGGAACTGCTTGAGCTCCTCCCGGAAACCTCTTAGTCTTACCCAGATATAGATTTGAAATACTTTTCTTATCTAAGGAATCACTATTGTTCGGATGGACTATCACAGCGATACCCGCTAAAGCTTGTAACGAGAACAAACTCAATAGGATTGAGCAAAATAATTTTTTCATCTTCTCTCTCCTAGAATACGAGGTCTACACCAAAACTGAATGATTCTGAATCACCAGCAACTTTCAGGCCAGGACCACCATTATCTTTCACTTCATCATATTGAACTTTAAATGCTGCTGAAGGGTGGAAATCCCAGCGGACACCGACAGAAGTCGTATTGTGTACTTCCCCTCCTTCTCCGTCATCAAAGTCCGAATAACTCGCATAAGGCAAGAAATCACCAAACCTATAACCGAAGGTCACCATATAAGTGTCAAGATCAGTACCAGAAAGATCTAAGCGATTAATTTCAGTCAATAACATCCAATTTTCATATTCAACATTTACTGAAAGACCATAGAACTTCCCTTTACGCTCAGTACTTCCATCCCACATTTGTTGCTCTCCACCAATATATCGCTCATTGGTATACTGCATATGAGTCAGACGTATATCTAACCAGTCGTAATTAAGCTGAACCACTAACCCGCCGATATCTTTCCAAATTTCACGAGTCGCCTCACCAAAGAAAAACTCTGACAACAGCTTATTTGGCTCATCATCTTCACTACCGTAATAGAGTTGACCAGACATAGTCCAATCACCTATTAAGTAGTTATACAAAGCACTCAAACCGGTATAATTAAAAATTTGCCACGTGTAGTTATCAGCTGGTGGACGAACCCATGGATAGGCATAACCGACATCGAAGAAATCACTATAATAATATAATGGAAGCCTCTTTTTACCACCTTGAACAGTCCAATTATCATTGAGTTCATAGGAGATGTAAGCCCATTCAAAATCAACATCGAAATCATTAGCTCCACGAGAAACTAACTGAGCCGTTGCAGATAAACCATCCAGTAAGTCTGCTGAAAATTGCAAACCGAAAAGACTATCAGGTTCAAAACTAATTTCCTCTTCATAGGCTCCAACAAGAGGGTAATCGGCTAGAAATGTGGGAGGGAGATCAAATTCATCAACCCCAGTACCATCAATCACTTTCCCCCCTACAATTGAAGCAAAACCAGAGATACGAACTTCTGCTAGCGCTGGAGAAGCAAGTAGCAGAACACCAAGACTGACTGCTAGTTTATGTTTCATAAAAAAACCTTTAAGTTAGGCATATCCGCTTTAAGACTAGAACAGATGCCTTAGCCTGCAACTTATTTGCAACATTTTAGGGAACCAAACTAGAAAGGTATTGTCTAAGAATGCCCATATGGATTGAGCTAAAGACAGTTAATCTATTGAATTATAGACGATATAAAAAAAACACCTGAAGTGATTAAATTTTAAGTTGAATTAACTTTTCATATTGAATTCATACTGCTTTGAAACAATCTCTGCCACTTTTCTTTGCCAGGTAAAGTTGCTTATCGGCCTCAGCGACTAACTCATCTGGCTGCATCCCCTCTTGCCACTGGCACACTCCCTGAGAAACGGTTATGTATTCACTTATATCTGAATCTGGATGAGGAATCTTTACCGCAGATAAGGCGGTTCTCAGTTTTTCCGCAATACGACAGGCACCACTTTTATCGGTATCCGGAAGTAACATAACAAACTCTTCGCCGCCATAACGAGCCGCTAGATCTCTTGGGCGGTTAGCAACATCAGTGAGCACTTTAGCTAAGGCAACTAAGCAATCATCACCAACTTGATGACCTAAACTATCATTTAGTTTTTTAAAATAATCGACATCAATTAAGAGCATACAAAGTGGGTGATTATTTCGTTCTGACGCCCTAATCTCTTGAGATAAAATCTCATCAAAATGACGGCGATTACTGATATTTGTCAACCCATCGATTAACGCCATTCGCCTGAAATGCTTTAACAAATATTGCTTCTCGATATCTCTGACTACCGCAGTCTTAAACCAAGTGTAAAGTATCTTCTGACCCGTAATTACGATGGCAAAAAAACAAATAAACTTAGTTAATGGAAAAAAGTAATTATCTGGGATCTCTGTTACCCGCAGAAAAAAACTCAATAACATTAAAGGCAGCACCCCCATTAACATTATTTTTCTATCGACAAATAATGCAATAGCAAAAGTAAATACCAGTACATCTACGATTGATTCGACGCCAGCCAGAGCCGCATTGCCTGCAAAGATCTCTTCTGAACTATCAAAAATCATCCAAATCAAAAATAACCAACTGAACTCTAAAGAACAGAGATAGGTTAATAATGCATTGTTGGATATTTCATCGGTTGAATAAATTCGTATCACTACTGCTGCCAGCAAAATAGTGAGAAAAACAGGCATCATGTATAAGACGATATTCGATGCGAGCAATACTTTAGAAGTTTGCAAGGCAATGTTTGCTAGCATAGCAATCAAAATAAAAATAGACATCGACGCCGCCCACCTCCCCCCATTAATGAGATAAAGGTGACACTCTTTTTTTAGTTGCGTTTCCGATGAGGGCATCTTTAAATCCATGTAGAAACCTTGCCTTGTTTAAAATTGGGCTCAGTTATAAGCTTACAACTTTTCCACTTACAAGCTTTAAAAATAAGATTATAAATGGACATAAAAAAACAGCCAACGATTAACGTTGACTGCTTTCATTTAAACTAAGTGTAAATTAAAGAATTAGGCGGCATTCGCTTGCTCGGGTGCACTATGTCGAATCAAGTAATCGAAGGCCCCTAATGATGCTGTAGCGCCACTGCCCATGGCGATGATGATCTGCTTATAAGGAGTATTAGTCACATCCCCCGCTGCAAATATGCCAGGTATAGATGTTTGACCACGCTCATCTACAATTATTTCGCCTCTCGGTGTTAGATCTACCACACCTTTAAGCCATTCGGTGTTAGGAATTAAACCTATCTGAACAAAGATACCAGCCAGCTCTATACTGTGCTGCTCATCCGTGGCTCTATCTGTGTAGTTAAGTCCGTTAACTCGTGACCCATCACCAAGAACCTCAGTCGTCATGGCTTGAGTAATTATGGTGATATTGTCCATAGATGCAGCCTTTCTCTGCAGCACATCGTCAGCTCTAAGCTTAATATCAAATTCCAGCACAGTCACATGCTCAACAATATTAGCTAAATCAATTGCCGCTTCGATACCCGAATTACCACCACCTATGACAGCAACTCGCTTTCCTTTAAACAAGGGACCATCACAGTGTGGACAGTAAGCCACACCTTTACCACGATACGCTTGCTCGCCGGGAACATTCATTTCACGCCATCTCGCGCCAGTGGCGAGCAGCAAGGTTTGGCTTTTTAGTGTTGCACCATTTTCAAGGGTTAATTCGTGATAAGGGTTTGGCCCTTGGCTTGGTGTCAACTTAACGCCAAGTTGATTGTCCATCACATCAACGTCGTACTCACGTACATGGGACTCAAGGTTAGTAACCAGCTTGGGCCCTTCGGTCGCCTTGACTGAGATAAAATTCTCAATAGCCAGGGTTTCAGCCACTTGGCCACCAAACTTATCGGCAACGACGCCGGTATTGAGGCCTTTTCTCGCCGAGTAAATAGCGGCAGATGCACCAGCAGGGCCGCCGCCAACCACCAACATGTCGAACACGTCTTTCTGAGCTAATTGCTCGGCCTGACGACTCGCCGCACCTGTGTCTAACTTATTTAAGATCTCAGCTAAACTGATGCGTCCCTGGGAGAAGAGTTCTCCATTAAGGTACACGGAAGGAACCGCCAGAATGTCTCGATCAAACACTTCTGTCTGGAACAGCGCACCGTCTATCATCACGTTGGTGATTTTGGGATTGACTGCAGCCATCATATTCAATGCCTGAACCACATCGGGACAATTTTGACAGCTTAGAGAAACATAAGTCTCGAAATGATATTCGCCTGGTAGCGCTTTGATCTGCGCGATAACAGCATCATCTAGCTTCAGTGGGTGCCCGCCAGTATGCAACAATGCCAATACTAACGAGGTAAATTCATGACCCATGGGCAAACCAGCGAACGTAATGCTTGTATCAGTTTCTGCACTTGTCACTTTCATCGATGGCATACGCTCACCTTGAACTTCTAACACTGAGACTAATTCAGATAAACTATCGATATCTTGCGCCAATGACTTAAGTTCGAGTGCCTTAGGGCTATCATCTGCAGACACGACAAGTTCAACTGGACGCTTGAGGTTTTGCAGATAGGTTTTCAGTTGATTTTTAAGATTCGTATCCAGCATGATGACTCCTAGAAAAATAGAATAAGTTTTATAAATAATTGGTTTATAAAAATTGAGAGTTTGCTAACCCGAACCTGAAAGGGGGCGGCTCGAACCAACAAAAAATAAAATTCGGCTTAAGCGAGCTTTCACTTAAGTCCAGCTAGCCTAGAGAAAAATCTAGACCAGCGGATTTAAGTCAGTTTAGATTTTACCGACTAAGTCTAGAGATGGTGCAAGCGTATCGGCACCAGGCTGCCATGCAGCTGGACATACTTCACCGTCGTGAGTCGCTACATATTGAGCGGCTTGAATCTTACGAACCAGCTCAGCAGCGCTACGGCCTATTCCCAGGTCATGAACTTCGCTAACCTTGATTTGACCTTCAGGGTTGATAACGAATGTGCCACGTAGTGCCAGGCCATCTTCTTCAATCATCACACCAAAGTTACGTGTGATGGCGCCAGTTGGGTCACCGATCATCGGGTACTGGATCTTGTTGATAGTATCTGAAGTATCGTGCCATGCTTTGTGAGTGAAGTGAGTATCGGTAGATACTGAGTAGATTTCAACGCCCATCTCTTGCAGCTTAGCGTAATGGTCTGCCATGTCGCCAAGCTCAGTTGGACAGACGAAAGTGAAATCGGCTGGGTAAAAGAATACTACTGACCACTTGCCCAATAGGTCTTTCTCAGTAACGGGTACAAACTCACCCTTATGGAAAGCGGTTGCAGAGAAAGGCTTGATTTCAGTGTTGATGATAGATTGGTTCATTGAATGCTCCGTAAATGGTAATAAAATCTTTGTCCTGACGTTCAAATGAATCATCAGTTCGTTTTCGATGTGAAGATATTAACCAAGCAGACAAATTAAATATAACGGATAAAAACTATCATCCTAATCGCTTTTTAAGAACTATGGACTTATGAGCAGATAACAAGAGCAAACCCTACGACTCCATTAGGTCTATTCCCACAAGGCAAATCGTGTCAGGGAACGCCCTAGGGTAAAGTCGAGCTGTTGCGACAAGGAGTGAGCCTTGGACTTTAAACCGGCGCTTGTAATTTCTCGCTTTATTTTTCCGGCGAACACCACCCAGTTACCGCCTCCGGTCAAGCAAGCCCTAACCTCGCTAAAATGTTGTTGCAGATGACTCAATAGCACTCGATTTTGGCTATGCTCCTTCCAGCAGTTCAATACCAGATAGCCATCGGCTTTAATCAAGGCCGCGGCATTGGCAATAAAGGTCTCAGATAACTGATTCTCATCGACACCGTCTGCACCATAGATATCGGCAAAAATAACATCAGCCTTTTTATGATCGCCTTGCTCGAGAAACAAGTTGGCATCTTGATGGATAATCGACAGTTTTTTACCAATCGGCAGTTGAAAGTAACGTCTAGCTAACTCAATGACTTGAGCTCTTAGCTCAACCGCAGTGACTTTAATGCCGGTATCGTACCTACGCAGTGCATGGATCAGTCCACCACCGCCCAGACCTAAGATGATGACTCGTTTGGGCTTTATAAAGAGCAGAACTAACAGCATGGCTTGGATATAGGTATGCTGAGGAATATGTGGCTCAGACTTGAGTAACTTACTCTGCTCATCATTATCGCCGAATGAAAGTACTCGCATATATTTATCATCTAAGACAATGAGTGGACCGATCTCGTCTTGGCTTTCGTGGAGAACATGTTCGTCTTGCATCTATTTATGATTTGGAGGGGAATTGGCCGAGCATTATACGAATAGCGGGTCATGAAAGGAAATCTTAAAAGCTCCAAGTCAAGCCGGCACTTCGCCCATATACAGGAGATGAAGTGCCCGTTAACGCTTTTTTGAGATAATAAGGGAGACGTGAAGTAGATTACCTTAATAAACAATGAAAGAAGTCGACTGCTTGACCATACATCTGCATCGCAAGCGCCGGGTCGTGTCTATCTGCACCATCGCGCATGAAGGCGTGTTCGGCATTGACTTCTAACCAGGTGAAATTTCGCTCTGTCTCTTCCAGTTTAGCGTAGATCAACTTGCGTCCTTCGCCGGATACATGGGGGTCTTGTTTGCCCCACACCATAACCATCTCACCTTGAATGTCTTGAGTGCGGCTCAGAGAGTCATTTCCAGGCTTACAAGGAAGCGTGTTGGAGTGAATATCTGTAGCATAGAGGCAGAATGCGGCCGAGACATCAGGGTTAAGTGCGGCGCGGTAGGCCAAATGTCCACCGATACAAACCCCCATACTTCCAACCTGACTGGTACAGAATTCCTGGCTTCTGGCAAAGGTAACCAGAGCATCGACATCTGAATCATGAGCCTCAAGCGGCTTAGCAAACTTGTCTTCATTACCTTTATCTTTACCGGCATCATCATAAGCCAGCACAGTACCGATAGGATTCAACTCATGAAAGACCTCAGGCACCAATACCACGAAGCCATGACCAGCCAAGATAGCCGCGGCCCTTGCTATGGGAGCCGTTTGCTGAAAAATTTCTGAATAAAAAATAATAGTAGCAAACACCCCTTCCGCTTTCGGGCGATAAAGGTAAGTCCGCATCAAACCTGTACTGGTTGGAATATCATGAACTTCTTGTTTTACCATCATGGTGTTAGTTTCCTTTTACTATCATTGGCAAAACTTATCGGCCAATAAACATGTTTCATATGACATTAATGCTATTGAAGCTTAAAATTATTATCCGGGCTTAAAATAGCTCGTTGGGGCAATGCTTGCCATCGAGTAACCGGCGAACATTGGTGAGACTGGTCAATGCGATAGCGCCGAGGGCTTCAGCGGTTAAGAAAGCCTGATGCCCGGTAAAGATGACATTGTGACAAGCCGATAGTCTCCTGAAAATATCGTCCTGAATGATCTCATTCGACTTATCTTCAAAAAATAGCTCTTTCTCATTTTCATATACATCTAAGCCTAACGCACCAAGCTGTCCCGTTTTTAATGCCTCCATAGCATCTAAGGCATCGAGTAAACCACCTCGACTAGTATTGATCACCATGACCCCCGTTTTCATCTTATTGAAGCTAGATTTAGATAATAGATGATGGTTATCATTCGTGAGAGGACAATGCAGTGTGATGATGTCACAGACAGGGTACATCTCATCGAGGGACACATAGTCGACACCGAGATCCTGCACAGACTGATTTGGGTAAGGGTCATAAGCGATAACCGTACAGCCAAACCCCAGCAAGATTTTAATTGTCGCTAAACCTATCTTACCTGTGCCTATCACACCGACAGTGCAGCCATTCATGTTGAAGCCAACCAAGCCCTCTAAGGAGAAATTGGCATCTCGGGTGCGTTGATAAGCCTTATGCACCTTACGGTTCAACGTCAGCATCAAGGCTATGGTGTGTTCGGCCACTGACTCGGGAGAATAAGCTGGTACATTAACGACTTTGAGCCCCAATCTTTCTGCCGCGACCAAATCCACATTATTAAAGCCAGCACAACGCATGGCGATTATCTTAGTGCCATTTTTAGCCAGCTCGACTAGCACCTCCTCACAGAGAGAATCATTTACAAAAGCGCAGATAGCTTCGAAACCATGGGCCAACTTAACTGACTTCATACATAGCCGATAATCAAAATACTCGATGGATGCACCAAATGCCTGGTTAGTACGATCGAAGTGTTCCATGTCATAGTGCTTGGCACTAAAAAATCCTATCTTCATTCCATTCGCCTACAAATATTCAGTCATGAAAGTTTACCTCTTGTTTTCACATTAAGGTACATCTGGTTTAATTAAGCTGTGTAAGTTATTTAACTATGCCCCCACATGCAGGCAAGGAATTTTAAAATTAGCCCCATATTGCTTCACAGCCTGTCATTTCCTGATAAACTAGTAGCTCTTCAACACCTAGCCAGTATCCGCTCTCATATGAAAAATACTAAGTTATCTGAAAGGCAATTTTGGTTGCAAAGACTTGGAAAAACCTCACTTAGAGCGATACACATTTTGGGGATAACAGGAGCCGGTGGTGGTATTTTGTTGGGCGTGGCCCAAGAAGAGTGGCTCGTCTATTGGTGCATGGCCATGACAACTGGCTCACTGCTCATGTTATGGGAAATAGTCAGAGATTGGCGCTGGCTAATCCAGTTGAAAGGCGTACTAACCTTAGTAAAATTAGGGTTATTGACCCTTTTCATTCCTTTCGCCAGCTACAAGCCTGAGCTGTTAATCACAGTGTTACTACTCTCTGTTGTCGTCTCACATGGCCCGGCAAGCTTAAGGCACTTTTCAATAATTCATGGGCGAAGAATCGATGCAAGAAAAGAAGTTAAAGGTTGAATTTTCCTCTAGGCTAATCACCGAAAACCAAGAGTTAAACCTGCTAGATAAGAGTGAGGTCTTAGATCTCGCCTGTGGTAGTGGCCGTAATGGGCTCTGGTTTGCCGATAAAGGCCATAGAGTCACCTTTATTGACAAGTCATTGGCTAATCTCTGTATGCCTTCAGAGCCTCAGGCAGATTCGATGCCAACAGAGCACACCTATCTGGCATGGGACCTGGAAGATGGTTCGGCGCCAGAGCTAGCGCAAAACAAATATGACCTAGTCTTAGTTTTCAACTATTTACATAGGCCTCTTTTTCCACAGATTGCAGCCACAGTAAAACCTGGCGGCTTGATCGTTTATGAAACCTTCATCGATAAACAGGCTGAAATAGGACGACCGAGAAACCCAAAGTTCCTGTTGAAATCCAATGAACTCAAAAATGAATTTGAAAAATGGACTCTTCTGCATTATTTTGAGGGAGAAGTCATGAGTGATTTGAACCTCAGTTACAAGGCACAATTGATCGCCCGCAAGCCTAGTTGCTAATCTAGAATAAAGTTAAGCTAAAATTAAAGTAAGACATTAGTTAAAAGCTAGAATTGAAATTAAACCATTAAATATGGCTAGAAAAGAACAGCAAGAAGAATAAACAGCCAGTAAAGCAGGCTCAATATTACAAGGAAGGCAGACTATGGTACTAAATTCAGAACAGTCTCGGCATATCGCCCCACCCATGCTTACCGGACTCATGGTCTTATGGGCTCTCTTAAGCCGACTCCTTTTCAGCGACACCCATTTTTCACTCAGTCACGCCGTCAGCTTCTACCCCGTCTTACTATTATTTCCAGTGGTTGTGATACTTCACGGACACTTGATATGGCAGGCTCGCGGAATGGAGCGACTAGATCAAGCCGTCTACGCCTTGATTCACTCACTACTCTCATTCGTGGTTTGGACTTTTTCGTTAATGCACGTCAACGGCAACAGCTTCTCATAAGGGAATTGTCTTAAAGTTAAACTATTTAGCTTGATTTGACTCTGTTGTGCTCTTTGTAAATAGCCCCTTTATAAAAATGACAAAAAAAAGGTGTAATCAAAATGAAAACACCTATGTCTAAAAGGGGAGATGACTATATTTTTATCTACTTATTGTCCAGGCTTGCAAACATACGTAGTTAGGCTCAGTAGCATGCAAATGGATATACGCTAATAAAAATATATTTATATTACATCTAATTCGACAAATTTCACTTCAAATCTAATCAAACAAAATAGTATATATTTTTTACAACTGGATACCACTGCAAGGAAATGGTTCACAACCTGACATAGGAGAAATAACAATTGAACCGGAATCAAGACCTGACTTTTCATTAAGTAAACTACGTTGGTATTCTTGCATTCTCTCTTGTTCTTTTTTTATTTCAATTTGTTTATCTTTTAAATTGTCGCTATCCGAACCCGGTGTAGCAAAAACAGAAAAGCAAACTAAAAACAAGGAGCATGCCTTAGCCGCATTAGACAGGTTAGATAACAATTTATCTTCTTTTAAATTTTTCATTTTCAACCCTTAATTAAGAATATTTAATAACAATTACTTATAATTTTACTTATAATTTGCAGATTAACCCAGAACAATAAAAGACTAATAATAACCATAGTACAATTACTAATAATGATAGGCATTTGATATGGACCAGATATCAAAAAACATATTAAAAATATTAACTGTGGTAAAACCCAGGGTAAAGTTTTTGTAAAACAGTCTTTTAACAATTTACTGGGTTAACCTGCACTAACAAAATTACAGCCTCACAATAATCAAGTCATAATAATAAAGTGATGAAAACATGATTAACCTAAAAAACAATGGGTTACAGGTCGACCTTACTAAAGACAATCTTAACAATATCGACATTAGATTGCTCTGAAGCGACTAAGAAAACATTCCCATGCTCATCTACAGAGATAGAATTACCAATAATATTATTATTATCCAACTTTACAGTTTGTTTACTATAATCAACTAGGTTTATTCGTTCGATATAGTTAACACCTTCAACATAAACTAAATTGTACAGGTAATTTTTAACTATCATCCAAGACATGTTTGTCCTTACGGTAAAGTCATCAATCAGTAACTTTTCTTCCCCCCCTTCTAATACCCACAAACCTTGGCTGTGCCGAGTAAAATAAAACCTTCCCGTAGAAGAATAGCGTCCAAATTCTCCTCCATCGGCTAATGTTCGTATTGACTTTCCCGTTAGTACATCTATTAAATCTATGGATGATTTACCAAGCATGTCGACTGATGCAACAAAATGCGCTTTATCTACCCCCCAAGATACATTGTAAACCTCAACATTCTCATCCACATCTATGTATTCTAGAACTTGAGTTTGTATATTATAAGTAAATGGTTTATTCCCCTGACGCCCTAATAAAAACTCACTATCAAATGAAAAACTAATATCTCTAATAAATTGAATATCTTCGAATGCATCTAATTGAACTTCACTGCCACTTTCAGATTTAAACCAAAGTTTAGCCATTCCAGTTCTATCAGATTCAAACACCATTTTTTTGCCATCAGGACTTATTACCCCCCTAATATTTGAACTATTGGATGAAATAAAGACACTTTTATCTTTAGTTACTGCGAAGACACCATTGGTAGATTCGTCTGCATCAAAGGGGGTTTTAAAACGCAAAATTTCTGTTTTAACAAATGTTCCTAGTACAGCAACAACATCACCAGAAGAGTTTGAAACAGGTGACATGATAGGTTGCATTATATTTGTAAATTGCTCATGGCTGCTTTTGTCTATGTTATAACTCGCAAGGTTCCCATCATTTGTTTTATAAATAATAGAACCACTATCACCGGACCAGCCTACTGAGTGTAAAAGAGAATCGACTTTAAATAGATCTATCCAGCTACCAGTATTCAAAGAGAGCAACATAATCTGACTTTGATACCATCTTACATTCCTTATTACCGCCAAATCATTCCCATTTGGAGACAAACTTATAGAGTAATCCCCTCGTCCTATGGGGTAGGGCAGGCTCAATTGTTTTTTATTAAGCCCAGATAAACTCACTGAGAAAACCATTTTTTGACTCAGGTAATCTAACTGATGGCTCTCATCAATATAAAATATACCATTACCATTTATTTTCCATTCGATACTTGTTGATTGCATTTGATTTTTACAATCAATAATTTTTTCCCTATTGCCAAACATCCCATCAATAATATCAACTCTGTTGATTTGACACTCACCTGACTTATTAAACGATAAATACGCAAGTTGGGAGCCATCAGGGCTAAATGATGAGTAACCTTGGCTATCAAAAGGGTCGTTAAGATAGTTGACTTCACCATTGTCAATTCTCATTAGCCCCAACCGCCAGTACTTTTCCCCATACTCTCTTTGAGAAAAAGCCAATAACTTTCCATCATCAGACAAGTCCGGATTAAATTCTTGACCATCGAAATAGGTTAACCGTTTCAGCTTTACATCATGAAAAATAGATCTAGTTTGCTGAGGCAATGATAGATACTTAAAGGCAAGCCAAGTAGAGACAACTATCAAGCCTGATAACAAGAGTACAAATTTTCCTGAATGCGTATACAAGAAAGAAAAAACGTTTTTCTTTAGTGAGTTAGCATCGGCACCTTCCCTTACACCAATGAGACTTCCAGCTACAACCTCTTCAGTAAACTTCTCTTTTCTAGAAATAGCTTTAACTAAAGTAACTTCAGAAATCAGCACATAACCCACTTTGGGCAATGTCTTAATAAAGCTAGGAGACTTTGCATTATCACCAAGTTGATTGCGCAACAAACCTATAATGCGATTTATAGCATTATCTGAAACCTCTCCCCCTGACCACACCTCTTCTAATAACATCTCCCTACTAACAGGCTCATCAGCATGCTTAATGAGACACAGCAATACCTGCATCGCTCTAAGCTCTACTTTGAGTAAAATTCCATCTTTTAAAATCGTACATTGGCTAGGGTCTATTAACCTGTCAGCCAAGCGATATCTAGGTTGAGTTATCATTAAGTACCAGTTAATTAATCAATGATTTGAAAGAGGTTTATATTAGAAAACATTGAAATTAGAGCAATATACACTGATGAAATCAATAGTGCTCAAATATAATTACGGTTGTTAAACTGAAGGAAAGTTTGACTAAGATAACATTTACCTTGCTTCTGCTATCATGTAGAAGGTATCTTTGCCTCGAATTCATGTTTTGGCTGTTTAAATGTCCGATTTTATTTACTGCCCACCTACTGATCCCTGGCTCGACATCATCTATCAAGATAAAGATATTTTGGTCGTAAATAAACCTTCAGGACTCCTTTCTGTACCAGGTCGAGCGCCTGAACATAGAGATAGCGTCTATAGTCGTGTCTTAGACGAGCACCCCAATGCCCAAATAGTTCACAGATTAGACATGGCGACATCGGGTGTGATCGTTGTCGCACTTAGGAGAAATGCTGAAAAAGAGTTAAAGAGGCAGTTCAGAGAACGAGAAACCAAGAAGACATATTATGCACGAGTTGCGGGGTATATAAAGGAACAGAAAGGCAGTGTAGGTCTGCCCTTAATCTGTGACTGGCCCAACCGACCTAAACAAAAAGTAGATCATGAAATTGGCAAGCCATCTTTAACTCATTTTGAAGTAATCAGCTACGCTAGACACTCAACTTTAGTCAAATTAACCCCAATAACGGGTCGTTCTCATCAATTGAGAGTACATATGATGGCCATAGGCCACCCTATACTCGGTGATAACTTCTATGCTGATCCTTTAGCTAAGCGCTTAGCAAGTCGCTTACTACTGCACGCACAAGAGCTCACTATCAAACAGCCATATTCAAGTAAAGAGCTTACTTTTAACTGCGAAGTACCTTTTATGACTGCTGAAAATAACCAGTAGAGGTTTAAGGTTTAAGCAGCGAATACGGGGGCCTCCCCCCTATCTTATGAGTTTCACATCACATACTTCTCTTACAGTGGCATATGACAACCAGACTTACTTTTTATCCATTGTCACTCGTTACCAACCTCTATATTTACTGATTTGATATCAACCACACCTTATTAATAGAATTTCATCATAATTAAAGGTAAGTTATTCATCATTAGTTATTACTTTAAGAATTTCATTATGGAAACATCATTTCAACGAGACCAACTCGATAATCAAATTTTATCTGCATTGATGAAAGAAGCTAGAACGCCATTTGCAGAGCTGGCTAAACGTTTCAACGTCAGCGCAGGTACCATTCACGTTCGCGTCGAAAAGATGAAACAAGCAGGGATCATCACAGGCGCCCAGATAACTGTAAATCCTAAAGCTCTTGGCTACGATGTCTGCTGCTTTATTGGTATCAACTTAAAGAGTGCTGGTGATTACCCCGCTGCGATATCTAAGTTAAACGAACTAGAAGAGGTGGTAGAAGCCTATTACACCACAGGAAATTACAGCGTTTTTGTAAAGGTTATGTGCCAATCCATCGACGGATTACAGCATGTGCTCATTAATCGCATTCAATCCATAGATGAAATTCAATCAACCGAAACATTAATTAGCTTACAAAATCCCATCACAAGGGCTGTTAAACCATAAAGTAATAGCCTTGATCTTCTTCAATTACTGATGTCATTCGTATTCTAGGATTCAACACTGACAATACTTAATCATGTCTCAGATAAGTCATCAAAGTTTCGGCACTTTTAAGGGAATGCACTCAAAACAAAAAAGGCTAACTTTCGTTAGCCTTTTTATTTCTAGGAAAAAATTATGACTTTATTTTACGACGAACCCAAGCTAAGGGAAGCAAGAGTAGAGTCATCCATCCCATTGTGCCTCCATCACCTCGTTTTGGCGTGTCAGTAATCGAGATAGCAGCAGAAGTTGTATTAGTATTTTCATTGCTGTCCGTTACGGTCAGTTCAAATGATAATATAACCCCCTGACTATCAACTTCTGGAGAGTTAAACATAAAGGATTTAGATGACTCATCAAACTCCACAGGTAATCCACCAGTTTGAATCCAACGATATGTTAGTTCATCTCCGTTTCCATCATATGAAGCAGAAGCATCTAGAGTAATACTTTGAGTATCTGTAACCCTACTAGGAGCATCAATAACAGCAACTGGCGCAACTTCCATTACACCAAATTTAACGGTTTCTTCAACCAGATCACCATCCAGTTCATTAGACAGTTTAACCGCATAAGCATCACCAGCCTTAGTCGGAATGAAATCAAAACCAACTGATAAACTCTCACCAGAAGAAGCAGCCTGAGTTACAGTCCAAGCAATCGTATTTCCTTCCTGGACACCATCATTAGAAATATTTTCAACTTTATGACCCGCTGAAATTTGGGCTGTGAAAGAATACTCTTTGTCCTTATCAGTGAAGTTTGGCTCAACATCAAAGCTAATTCGAGTAGACTCACCTGCAACCATAGCTTCTGAAAGATTAGTGATATGTGTTACATCATTCTTACGAGTAATACTGTAAGGCAGTTGCATCAAGAAACTCTTATCATCGGTTTCCAAAGCAAGAATACCCGTAGAGCTAACCTTAGTATCCCAATTAAAAGTTAAACTAAACTCTCCTTCTGCTTCATCGACAGATACCGATACATCAGAACTCAGTGACTCTTCATTAAAGATGACCGAAGTAACAGCAACAGTTACATTATCTGAACCATCAGGAGCGGATGCTTTGTAACCATCGACAACCACATAGTAATCACCTGCAGGTAAATCAGTAAATGCTACAGACTCATTTGAGTCAGGACCAGCACTACTGCCTATTTTTACATATGATGCATCTAAAATCCGAAGGTCAACATCAGGTGCGGTTTCAGAAGAAATAGAGAAAATGATATTTGCTGCATTCTTATCGAGTGAAACAGCTGTAAAGTCGTAACCATCTTCAGGTACAGATAACACTTTTGGATTAATCAAATCAGTAGACTTGTCGTAAACACCAGCTGTGATATTTGAAAGCTCACTCGATACAAACCCACTATATGTAACACTGCCTTCCGCACGACCTGCTGTAATAAATATATTTTCAGGTAAGTTGTGACCACTTGCTTTAACAGCTACAGGTAACTTAGCTTCGGGAATCCCTTCAGCTTCCAGCTTAATGTTAGCAAAGTTCCAGCCTTCGCTAGCAGAAGAAATATTGGCAGTTACAGTCAACTCTATAGAGTCTCCCGCTTCTAATTCAAACGCTTCAGGGGTTACAGTCAATACTAAACCATCAGTTACACCTAATGTACTAGCAGTCCAAGAGCCATCTTTTGTCGCTTTAACGGTACGTGTCCAAGTACACTTATCAACACACTTAGCATTTGCCATAGTTGGTAAGTTTATCTCAGAAGGTTGTCCACCTAGGCTAGGATCAGCTTTAACATAGCCTACGTAAGTCTCATCCATCACTAAGCCGGCTTTGGCAGCAGCCTCAACATCGGCATAACCAGACCCCATATCGAAGAAATCAGATGGTGTAGTACCATCATCTTTAAAGGTCTCTTGATTTGCAGTCATCATCAAAGCAGATTGCACTTCAGCTGGAGTCCACTCAGGGTGAACGCTAGCTAGTAATGTTAGAGCACCAGCTATATGTGGACTCGCCATAGATGTCCCGCTTAAAAACCCAAAATCACTTGGATCTGGGCTCTCTTTGAAACTATCAGACTGACTATTGGCATAAGCTGCGAAAATACTCACACCAGGAGCTGCAATCGATGGTGCAATTACATCAGGAACAGATTTGTTGGGGCCACGTGATGTAAATTCTGCCGCAATACGAGCCAATTTGTCATCTTGAACCACTTCAGTTCCAGTGATATTAGCCGTGTGACTTTCACCACTTGCCAGCCAAGTACGTAGCTCATCCCCTTTATCTGCATCGATATGAATTGCTGGTAGTACATGGGCATCGGCAACGACACTTGTCGCTCCACCCTGTACATTAGCAAGCGCTAACGCAGAAGCTCCGCCAGCGAGGACATGACGACCCTTATCTACACGTGCAATTGCACCTCGATCACATACAACTATTGTGTTTTCTGCAAATGTGTCTGATGGAAATGGCTGTAAACACTGAGCAGGATCGTTATCAGGATCATTAGTATTTACAAAATCACCAGCATATACAATAGAGCCAGAGAAAGCTCCAGTCATTGCTTTACCCGCAAGATCTTTAGGTACAGCAGTATCACCACCAGTGAAACCACCTACTGTTTTTTCTGAAAAATCTCGATCATGAGTATAGGCAGCAACAGTAGTTAGCCAGGGAGCATCACCTGGTGAACCAACAGTCTCAGGCCCTGGGCCGGAGTTACCAGCGGAAGTAGCAACATGGATCCCCGCTTTACGAGCAGATAAAAATGCTAGAGCATCTGCATCGTTCCAAGGATTACTGGAACCGCCACCAATAGAATAGTTTAGAGCATCAACACCGTTTTCAATTGCATGCTCAACCGCCAGAACTGTTAATGAAGGTAAACATCCAGCGAAACCGACTTCATCATCTTCACCCGGAAGACATACTTGGTATGAAACAATATTTGCGTGTGGTGCGACACCCGACATTGATTCAAATAAAACGCCAGTTTCTCCACCGTCAACATTTAGTACGCCGGTATTAATTAAGACATTACCGGCAGTGGTACCAGCAGTGTGGGATCCATGCCCATTATGATCTTCGCCATTTGCAGGAACATCAATATCATAATCTAAATAGCCATCTGTTACTGCAGGCCAGCTATGTACACCAATTAACTTGTCATTACAAAGTTCAGGGAAATCACCCGCACAATCTCCTGAATACACCCCCTGACCCCAAGGATTAGTGTGATCGTATTCATCACCACCAACATCAGCAAATGAAGGATGATCGGTATTGATACCGGTATCTATGATACCAACCACCATTCCTTCACCTTTACTTTCGGTGCCAGTCGCTTCCCCACTCCACACTGATGGAGCCTTGATGATTGCTGGACCAGAATCAGTCATAGGCTTACGTAAAACTTCTCTCTGAACGTGAGCAATGCCAGCTACACCAGCCAGCTTAGCTGCTTGAGATTGAGTCATTTCGATAACCATGCCATTGTAGGCTAAAGTCGTTCTCTGCTTTACATTCAGCTCGCCTAATAGTGCAGTTCCTTTCCTTATTACACTATCTTGACGTGAAGTAATGAATGAGCGGTATGACTTAACATTCTTACTATTTACGTCTAGTTTTCTACTTTTACCTTTTACCACATCAGAAGAAGTAGCGTGATAACCCTCTATTCCACCTTGATAAAGCGCGACAGGACTTTCAATTAAGCGAACAAAATATCTATATGTACCGTCGCCTAAGTTTGCCTCAGGAGTAAATACCGCATTGTTTCTAACCACTTGATTATTTGAATATGACTTAGAATCAACTACAGAAATTAGAGCTCGAGCTTCTGCAGGTTTAGACAATGTAACGCTGTAATTATTTTCAGAATGCGTAATGCTAGCATTTGCAGACATGGCGAGTAGCGCAGTAGATACTGCAATTGCGATTTTGGTTTTCACTTATCAATTCCTTAATACTTTATAGTATTTTTGTTTTATCCAACTTTGTTGTAGCCCCCCTTTAATAGAATAAAGGTTGAGTAAAATGGCAATCCTTAGCACATTTGACCGAGACTTACGATTTTTTAACACATAACAAACAAAGCGGCAAACAAAGAATCGATACCAAGCAAACATTTAAACATTCGCCCTCATATTATCGTACATAAAATGTTACAAACGGGCTTTAATTATACTAAATAGTCCAATTATCGGGTTGAAAACGAATTTTAAATAACTTATACGAATTAACAACCCAAGTAGTTAACATAGAAGGAGCAACCTAGATCCAGTCACGCAACAAGTGGGAGGCGGATAATGAGCAAGCAAGGAGCAAGTTGAACTCAATATACAAACAGATGGGAAACGTATTACAAAAAGAAACTGACCTGCCTAAGAAATCTCAAACACCTTGGTCATCACCTTATAAAGCTCAGTGCCTTGATAAACCGATGCCGAGGCAAAGTGCAGGATAGGTACACAATCTTTATTTATACTGAGTGGGGTTATGGTCTTATCGGTTCCATAAAGGTCGAGTCTCAGAATATTCGCTAATGGTTCTCCCTGTTTCAAAGGCTCACCGATTTCAGCCAGATACTCGACCATGCCGCCGAGAGGCGAATGATACTTCTTATAGTCTTGCAGATAACAGGCATATCTTTTCATCCTAGCAGGAACAATCTTCTGTTCGATGACGCCACGCTCACTCAGATAAGCCAAGATACCTTTAGCATCGACTAGGGCATCTTCGAGATTTATCTTCTCTTGAGAACCAAGCTCTAAGGTAAAGGCTGAGACTGGTACCTTCAAATCCCTCCCCGCTAATTTCATATGCTCGGTGAGCTGCCACCAGGGGCAGAAGATAGATTCATCCATGGCGCCACCAAAATCATTGGGAATGAACAAGGTATAAGGGATGGAGAAGAAAGATGCCGCCTTAGCATCGTATTCAGGACAATAGAGATGTTTACAAGACTTAGGCCCAGTATGGAGATCTAACACAATATCAGCTTGATGCGCCATCACTTGCAAATTGACCGCCTGCTGGTGTCCGGTAGTGATGCCCCATTCGCTGTTTAAGCGTTGATAACAGGCTTCAATCAACATGGCCCTGTATTGAGCGATCAAGTCAGCATCACTAAGAGCATCATGAGCCTTATACCAAGCTGCCACATCCACTTTATGATCTAGGTATTCTCTATTCCAATTCACACCTGTGATAGGATCGAAACGGCCCAGGGTGAACTCGCCACTTTTTTGATTAATCCCCAGCGGGTTGGCCAGAGGCACGAGTGTGATGTCGCCACATATGCTGTATTGCTCCAGCAATTTCATCAGCTGATAGATAACCGCATTGCCCTGCACCTCGGCGCCATGTACATTCGCCTGAATATAGACGCTAGGCCCCGTAGCGCTTTCGCACTCATAGCTAAATATGGGTATGGTGAGATCTTGGCCTGTGGCCAATTCACCTATCTTCAATGATGATTGGGTAAAACTCATATTCAATCCTTCACATCCTAGCCTCTCGATTCTAAAACCGAGAGCTTAAGACTTTTATCACTCAAACAAATTCTGGTGCAGCGCCCTGACCACCTGCGCAGCTTCCGACTCGGCGACTAAAACACACAAGTTGTGCGGGCTAGCACCCTGGCAAATCATACGCACGTTATGGGGTTCCAGCACTTCAAAAACACGGCGGCATACACCCGGAGTGGAAGCGATCTTATTGCCAACTATGGCTACCAGCGCCAGGCCTTCTTCGACTCGAACTCGGCAATGTTGCGATAACTCTTGCAACAGAGACTCACTGAGTAGGCCATTTCCAGCAGAGTCGGATCCCGTCTTATCTAAGGTCAGTGATACATTTACCTCAGAGGTTGTGATCAAGTCGACACTGATCTTATGTCTGGCTAAAGTTGCAAAAGTTTCGGCCAGAAAACCTTGGGCGTGGAGCATCTGCAGGCTATGCAGATTGAGTAATGTTTGATCCCGGCGAACAGTAACCGCTCGATAAACCGGAGCATCTTCAACTTGGTGGCGGATCCAGGTGCCACCTCGCTCTGGCTCTCGGCTAGAACCGACAAAGACTTGAATTTTTTGTCTGACAGCAGGAAGAATGGTGGCAGGATGAAGCACCTTAGCACCAAATGTTGCCATCTCGGCGGCTTCATTGAAGCTAATCTCCGCAATAGGGCTGGCTTTAGGTGCGATGCGAGGGTCAGTGGTATAAATGCCGGCCACATCGGTCCAGATCTCAACGGCGGTCGCTTTCAAGGCCTCGGCTAACAAGGCGGCAGAGTAATCACTCCCCCCACGGCCCAGAGTCGTCGTAGCTCCAGCATCATCGGCGCCAATAAAGCCCTGAGTCACTATGCGCTGCGATGATAACAGTGGAGCTAAATACTCTGCTGCTAACAGAGATATTGTCTCTATTTGTGGTTCGGCTCTACCAAAATGACTATCAGTGCGCATCACCTGACGCACATCGAATGCACTGGCCGCCTCCCCTTTCTCCCTTAGCACTGCGGCAAACAAAGCCGATGAACATTGCTCACCTTGAGCAAGCAGCTCATCTATCCTTGCCTTATTTCTATTTTTACTCAACTCTTCACTCAAAACAGAGATACGACTCAACACGGTATCTAGTCTTGCGGCAACCTCTTGTGGGCTACCAAGGGAATCTAAGATTTGATATTGAATGTGGGCTATCTGTTTAATGAGCTGCATTCTTCGCTCTTCACCTATCTGCTCTTGGGTCAGCTCCACCAGCAAGTTGGTGACACCACTCGAAGCACTTACCACCACAACACGGGTATTAGGATTAGCGAGAATTATATCGGCACAGCGACTCATGGCGGCATAATCGGCCACAGAGGTACCGCCAAATTTTGCGACAATAAGTGACATTACACAGCCTCCGCAGAATGCAGACACAGATAAGATTCATTTGAAAATAGATAAGGATATAAAACAAACATGATTACACTCCGAACTGACTTCGTTCGAAGAGCCTGGTGCAAAGATTACGCACCCCAGAGACGGGAAACAGCGATCACCACCAGAAGCTCTCCACCAATAAACAGGTGACAATCTAAGGGATTCAACCCTTTCGACCGACATAGAGTAATTCCAAATACTCGATATCTCGGCGCTAATCTCCCTCATAAGTCATCTGCAGAGTTTGGACTCTTTAGACTTACTACCTAGTTAACGCTCCTCTTCTGTACCTCACGCTCAGTCGACATTAATCAAAAAGAGAACAAGGAAAGAGAAAATTATCAAATTTTGGCTGACCAAGCAATGGAAAACCTCAACTATTGCTGAAAAAATTAGCAAATCTATGCTTATAGAATAGAGATGTATGAAATTTGAGAGTAGAAAGCTAAGTCATCTCGAACGAGATCGAACAGACAATATGACTTTAACAACTCAATTTATTCGACAATCACAGGGAAGTTAGTTCTCGATTTAAGCTAATAATCCAAATCTGGCAGCTCACTCACTAAGCTAACCCGCTTAGAGAAGTCGCCGATGATGAGCTCTTTTTGATGCTCAGTTTGAGAGAACAGACAGGGAACTAAGGCTAACTGGTTATTATCAACGAAATAGATAGCATTTTGCTTAAATTTCAATCCCAGATGCGCCGCGCTGAGCTTATCGATAGCGACTGCCCAGCTTTTTTCCATATGAGTGCGATCACGAGAAGCCCCCACAACGGCACGATAGGGTCTGTTAAATTTCTCTATCGCGAGCAGTAGTTGCCTATCTAAGAGTCGATTTTGACAAGAGGTGAGGATCTGACCCTTAGGGTTATGGGCCGTGATAATTGCAAAAGATAACTGAGAAGATAACGTTTGGGTAAACAGAAATTCAGTTTCTTGATAGTACTGCCACAATCGCTTATTTGACTCTATCATCTTGACCATATCCCTCAATTTGATTGAAATTATTATAGCAAATTTAGTATATCTTCATAGAGGCGTGATGTAGATCACTAAAAGTAATTTTTCAAGACACTTAAATATCAATAGGTTAACAATAAAAGTGTGACACAGATCAAATCCACAAGGAAATTTGTTAACATTTCATTTGTTAACAATTGCCTAAAACGAGTACAATAGATCCAGTCGGTTGGTTCTGCATCATTTATTAGTATGATGCATTTGGTTAAAAGTGGAACTGGCATAGAACTTAAAGCCAACCAGATTTCTGTATAAAATGCGACCAGTGCTTAGTTTCGCATTTAAACTTCATAAATATTTATTAATGTAGGGAACTAACCCTACTATTGTTTATCGAAGTGAATACAGTTCGCGTTCCCATTTATTGAGATACGCATACTTTACTAATCAAAGAAGTGTGTTGCTGTTTCAGCCAATTTGAAAGCACCTATCGTAGATCAGTAAGCGTCAGCATGACAAGATCGAGCGTATTTAGCACTGATAACACACGCTCATGGTTAGAATAGATTTGAACACATTAGGTAAATTAATATGCAAAACCCGCACATTCTGATTGTTGAAGATGAAGCCGTTACCCGTAACACGCTAAGAAGTATTTTTGAAGCTGAAGGATATGTGGTAACTGAAGCCAATGATGGCGCAGAGATGCATAAAGCCATGCAGGAAAATAAGATCAACTTGGTTGTTATGGATATCAACCTTCCTGGCAAAAACGGTCTTCTGTTAGCACGTGAACTTCGTGAAATAAACAATATCGGTCTAATCTTCCTAACGGGCCGAGATAATGAAGTTGACAAAATATTAGGGCTTGAAATTGGTGCAGATGATTACATCACTAAGCCATTCAACCCACGTGAACTGACTATTCGTGCTCGCAACCTATTGACTCGCGTCAATAGCACAGGTGCAGAAGCCGAAGATAAGAACAGTGTTGAGTTCTACCGTTTCAACGGTTGGAGCCTTGAAATCAACAGCCGTTCTTTGGTTAGCCCACAAGGTGAACCATACAAGCTGCCACGTAGTGAATTCCGCGCTATGCTGCACTTTGTTGAGAACCCAGGTAAGATCCTTAGCCGTGCCGACCTTCTAATGAAGATGACAGGCCGCGAGCTTAAGCCACATGACCGTACCGTTGACGTAACGATTCGTCGTATCCGTAAGCATTTCGAAAGCTTGCCAGATACGCCAGAAATCATCGCCACGATTCACGGTGAAGGTTATCGTTTCTGCGGTAACTTAGAAGAAGCATAAAGCTAACGCTTTATACTTGTTCAATAAAAACCAGCCCAAGGGCTGGTTTTTTTATATATGGACTTCCTATAACTGAAAAGTTATCCCCGCTGGCCACGGACGACCAAAGAGGGGGGGTTATGTCTGGAACAGAGCGGTAAGCTGTAAGTTCCAAGACAGGGCTAAGAAAGCTTCGAGTTTTAAGCTATAAGGCCCAAGACAGAGCTAAGAAAGCTGTAAGCCTCGATACAGCGCTGGAATCCTTCAAGCCTCAGCTCTTACTTACCACTTACCGCTCTTAGATTCTAGCTCGAGCCTTATTTCGACTCTGTATTTCAACGCTTTATTTTAATTCTCTCTCAAGAAAATCGGCCAGTGAGCGATACAAATGCGTTCTCACTTTTTCGCCGCGCATCGAGTGCTTTGACCCCGGATAGTCTATCATCTGAAATAGCTTACCCTCATCCTGTAACGCCTTATACACTTTGGTACTGTTCTCAAAAAGTACATTGTCATCGGCCATGCCGTGATACATCAGCAAGCCAGATTGATAGCCTTTCACATATGGCAGTACACTGCTGGCCTCATAGCCTTCGGCATTCTGTTGCGGATGGCCCAGATAACGCTCGGTGTAATGGGTGTCATATAGGGCCCAGTCAGTCACTGGTGCACCTGAGATGGCAGCCTTAAAGTAATCCGGCGCCTTAAACAAACCCATCAAGGCCATATAGCCACCGTAGCTATGGCCGTACAAGGCTATGTTATCACCATCAACAAAGGGAAGTGTACGCAGGTAATCGACGCCAGCTTTCTGGTCGTTAACTTCCGCTTCGCCTAAGTGCTGATAAATCACATGCTCAAATTGAGTCCCTCGGTGCGCCGAACCTCGGTTATCGAGTTGGAACACGATATAACCTTGCTGGAGTAAATACTGAGTGAAGTAATCGTGCTCGCTCCAACTGTTGACAACTAACTGGGCATGGGGGCCACCGTAAACTCGAACAACCACAGGATACTGCTTGTCGGCGCTAAAATTAGTCGGTTTAAACAGACGATATTGCAGCGCTTGGCCATCTTCTGCTTTAGCCTGACCAAACTCAGGTAACTGCCACAATCCGAAGAAGGGATAGAGAGGGTGACTCTTATTCACCTCGTTCTCTTCTACCCAAGCGAGTTGCTGACCCTTATCACCATGTAGGCTAATCTGCGGCGGTTGTGACAAGCTGCTAAAATAGTCCAGATAAACGGCTTCATTCTCGGCAAACACTGGAGAGTGCATACCGCTTCGCTGACTGATATTCTCGACGTCGCCACCGTTTAAAGGCACGCGATAAAGATGTTTTTCGGTAACCAGAGTTTTACGGCCGGTAAAGTAGATCCATCCCGTTTTCTCATCCACCAGCTCGACTTCATCGACGGTCCAGTCTCCCGATGTCAGCTGCTTTTTCACCTTGCCATCCAGTCCTATCAGATACAGGTGATTGAAACCATCACGCTCCGAGGCCCAAATGAAGCTCTCTTGCTGCTTTAAGAAATGCAGATCATTATTTAGATTCACCCAGGCATCACTGCGCTCTTCGACTAAAACCCTAGATTTATCGATCTGAGCAAGGGATACCACTCTGAGATCTAAGGTTTGCTGATCTCGGCTCTGCCATTGATAGGATAATCGCTTACTATCCGGCAACCAGTTAACTCTGGGCAAATAAATATCTTGCTCTTTACCAAGATCGACCCAGCTTTTCTTCTGGTCGGCGAGTGTCACCACGACTAATTTAATCGTGACATTATTCTTACCCGCATAGGGATATCTTTGCTCGGTTAACTTGATACCATCAGCATAGATCTCATTACGAGTCACCAACTCAACGCCAGACTCATCGATACGGGTATAGGCAATGGCCGACTCATCCGGTGACCACCAATAGCCAGTCATGCGGTCCATCTCTTCTTGCGCGACGAACTCGGCCATGGCATTTTTTATCGCCCCGCCACCATCAGTACTCATGGCGGTTAGCTTGCTGGTTTTCAGCTCTAACACGAACAGATTTTGATCTCGTACAAAAGAGACATAATTTCCCTTAGGAGATAAACGAGCATCGGTGACAAAGCCTTCACCCGTAGGTAGCAAGTTTACTTCGGCATCATCAACCGAGAAATAGTAAAGCACGCCAGAGGCTGGAATGAGCATGGCCTGGCTATCATCAGACCAGAAATACTCCATGATCCCCTGACCATATATGCGTTGGCGCTCTCGCCTTGCCTTCTCTTCATCAGAAAGCTCACCTATGGTGAGCTTATCCGCATCGAGTAGTATCGACTGCTTACCACTGGCTACATCCATCTGCCACAAGTCATAAAAATACTGATCGTCTTTACGTCCCGCAAGATAGGTCACTCTTTTACCGTCGGGTGAAAGCTTAAGCCCCCTGGGACTAGTGCCTGCCAATGCGGGGGAAGCGTATAATCTTTCGATACTCAGAAGCGTAGCGCCTCCCTCGAGTGAGTGCTCTTTTTCTGCATTAGTCGTACTAGTGACTGTCGAGCAAGCTGTATTTGATAAAATCATAGGCACCGCCAATAGCACTGAGGTCATCCATTTTATTGTCATTATTATGTCCTGGATCTAAATGTAATTACCGCATGCCGACTAATGAGATTGGTATCATTAACAAACGACATAAATATCGCTGACATTGTGCACTAAAGTCAGCAAAAACTGAAACACACTGCCCAAGTTATAATTTGCCGCTATCCTACGCTGAAAAAAAGTTCAATCTCAGGTATGATCGCGCCAAATAAGAACACTCACATTAGACCCGATCTCAAACTCGAGCTCAGCTCGACTTGTATAGGAAATAACATGCAGACTTTGGCCCAAAACCTGACATCACAAGGCATCAATGCCTCTTTGACTCAGCTTATTCACACCTTAGCGAACACCTCTAAAGAGATCAGTCATGCCGTCCGTCACGGAGCTCTTGCCGGCGTACTCGGCACCACAGAGCAGGAAAATGTTCAGGGTGAAACCCAAAAGAAGCTAGATGTGATTACTAACGATATGCTCAAAGATGCGCTGGATAAAGACGATACAGTCCGTGGCCTGGCATCAGAAGAGGAAGACTTTATCGTCGAGGTAGGCGCTAAGGGTGACTACCTGGTCTGTTTCGATCCATTGGATGGCTCATCGAATATCGACATTAACTCATTAGTGGGTACTATCTTCTCGATTCTACCCGCCCCTAAAGGCGAACTAACAGAAAAAAGCTTCTTGCAAGCGGGTCGCAAGCAAGTCGCTGCGGGTTATGTCTTATATGGTCCTTCGACTATGTTGGCTCTCACCACAGGTAAAGGTGTGCAGTTATTTACCTTAAACCCGGAAACTAACGAATACCTGTTAACGACAGAAGCCATGTCTATCAGTAAAGACACGGCTGAGTTTGCCATCAACATGTCTAACCAGCGTTTCTGGGAAGCTCCAATGCAAACCTATATTGCCGATCTCTTGCTTGGCACCATAGGTCCGAGAGAGAAAGCCTTCAACATGCGCTGGATAGCTGCCATGGTCGGCGATGTGCATCGTGTACTGTCACGCGGTGGCATCTTCACTTACCCTACCGACAACAAGAACCCTGAGAAGCCATACAAGCTTAGATTGATGTATGAAGCAAACCCTATGGCATTCTTAGTCGAGCAAGCGGGCGGCAAGGCCTCTACCGGCTATGAAACCATCATGGATATCGAGCCAGGTGAAATTCACCAGCGCGTAGCCGTTATCTTAGGCTCAGCTAACGAAGTCGATACTTGCCTTGAGTATCATGAAGTCGATTACAGTGAAGAGCCAGAGGTTTAAGAAAAGGTTCTAGCAACATATTAAAAGTCGCTTTAGCGGCTTTTTTTATGAGCTTTTTATATAAGATTGGGTTTATTTCGCTAAAGGTGAGATAAAAAATACCACTACCTTATCGGGTAGCGGTATTTGGGTGACGGGAAAACTGTGGGGTCTAATCAGTTTGCCCCTTGCTAAAATACAAGCTCATATAAAGAGTCTTAGAGCTATTTCTTTTTAGAATAGCTAGCCGCCTCTTCGCCGGCGAGTCTACCGAAGGTGATTATATCTGAGATAGCATTGCCCCCTAAGCGGTTAGCACCATGTACGCCACCAGTCACTTCACCAGCACCATATAACCCAGGAATGACTTGCTTCTTGGCATCTAAGATCTCCGCCTTAGTATCTATCTTCACGCCGCCCATAGTGTGGTGAACGCCAGGAGTCACTTCGATAGCATAATAGTTACCTTCGTTCAGTGCGCGAGGTAAGTTAGGGCGCTCAAAATCAGTGTCCTTACCACTCGTCACTAAACTGTTGTAACGCGCGACGGTTTCGGTTAATGCTTTACCATCAATATTCTCCAACTTGCCTAGCTTCACCAGCGAGTCAGCAGACGGTACAACACCAAGACCGATATACTTATCGATCTTCTTCAGAGACTTACGCACTGAGTCATCGAAAATCAAGAAGGCTGTCTTGCCTGTCTGCTCTAAGATTGCTGCAGCCGCTTTATCACGGGTAGTGATCTCATTGACGAAGCGCTTACCTTCACGGTTAACTAAGATAGCACCGTTACCACGCACCGCTTCGGTGACCATCACACCACCTTTAACGGACAAGGTTGGGTGAGCCTGGATGTATTGTAGATCTTGCATTGCAGCGCCTGCATTAGCCGCGACATCGATACCATCACCTGTAGCACCAGGTTGATTAGTCGATACGAATCCTTTTAACTTAGGATCTAGCTTAGACACGCGCTCGTTATTCTTAGCAAATCCACCCGTTGCCAGGATAACTGCGTCGGCTTTAATCCAGTAGTAGCCCTTGTACATACCTTTAACCAGCAGGCCTTTCACCTTACCGGAATTATCTTTAAGAATTTCGATACCACGGGTGTTCATGCGCATGTCAATATCACGCTTAACCGCATTATCATAGAGCACTTGGATCACATGTGCTCCCACGCCCGCGCCGCCAGTAGGCCGGTGAGTACGGTTAACCGATGCGCCTCCCATGCGACCCACATCGCTCAAGTCGGCACCCATAGCCGTCATCCAATCTACTGAGCCTTTAGAGTGAGAAACCAACACATCGACCAGAGCCGGGTCGTTAAGATTTCGCCCCCCTTTCATGGTGTCTTTAGTCATTAACTCAAGGCTATCTTCGATACCTTTGGCTTTTTGTTGATCCGTCCATGCGGCATTCATACCACCAGCAGCCAGCTTAGCGTTACCACCAATCACAGGTTCTTTCTCAATGAGGATAACCGATGCCCCCTTGTCATGGGCCGATACAGAAGCTGAGAAGCCCGCACCACCAGAGCCAACTACGACCACATTGACTGTGTCCTGTGGCGCCATGGCTAATGCCGTTTCACGCTCAGACTTATCTTTAGCAAGCTCGGCAATGCTTGGCTCGTGACGCTCCCACTTACCCGCATATGGCATATCGAAATCGAAGCTGTGACAAGAGTCACAATAGACCATTGATTGTTCATGAGCACTGTGACAGGTCGTACAGGATGTTTCACCAGGAAAGTGGGAGTCATGTGCATTATAGTGCTCATGCTTAGTCTCTTGAGCAACTTCGTCCATGGCACCATGACAAGATACGCACTGGGCGTTCTCGTAGCTCAGGTTATCGTTAGATAGCTCGCCATCCGGAGTATGGCAGCTTTCACACTCTTGGTTTTCACCATGAAAATCGGCAAGCGTATCCGCAGCCATAGTATTAGCGGCAAAACCCGCAGTGCCCAGTAAGGTGGCCAGGCAAATTGCACTTTTCAGCTTTTTCATCATATCTCCTCACTGTTAAACCTAGCAATCTTCGTTGCCCTGGCTAACAGCTCATATCTATAGTTTCTGAAATCAACAAGTATTGAATTCAGATATCATTAACTCACTAATTCATGTCAATTTTCTGCCTTTGACTACTGGCTATCAAGCAAAACTCTTACTGGGTAAACAGAAATATAATCCGCTTCACAGGGTCATATTGACGCCATGCAAGGATGCATAAATTCACAGCCTGTTATGCAATTTTGCATGAGAGATAGAGGCAGAGATCACACATTATTGATGAAGGCGGTAATAGGCTAAATCAGACCCCGAACAAGTGACCAAAGTTAGCAACAAATGTCTGGAATCGAGGCTAATGACACAGTTCCAACAAAGCTTCTCATGCTAATCTCAGCCCATGAAATACCTATGCCCTATAACAGGCCTACTTTACCTACTATGCTCCATGTTTAGCACTGCCGTTGAGGCTTGGCAGACAGATGAGAATATCATTTTTGGTGTCCACTCTAAGACGGCGCCATTGGAGTGGCGCAACAACGGCGTCGATCAGGGATTTCATTTAGAATTAATGAGTCGCATCGGCCAGATGACAGGTAAACGCATTGTTGTCAGGCGCAAGACATTTCAACAACTGCTAGCAGATGTTCATGACGACACCAGTCCCATCGATGTGATTGCGGTCGTGAGCCCTATCACCATAGACAGGCAACTCAGTCAATCCGATCCCATCTACGCCACTCATGCCAAGGCTTACACACTACAGGGAAAAGCCTTTGTCCACGGCTGGCACGATCTTATAGGCAAACGTGTGGCGATAAAGAAGGGGGCATTCGTCGATGTGTACCTCTCAGGGCAAGCGCAGGAGTTTCAGCGAGTCGATGTCGATCTCTACGAAACCGGTTTTCAGCAGTTAATCTCAGGAGATGTCGATGTGGTGCTGGCGGAGAACTTCGTTGCCAGACGCTTGCAACCTCTCTACCCATCCATAAGAAGTTCGAGTGATCCCTTGATCTATGGCGCATTTAATTTTGTCAGCAACCATAAAAATGCCCGGCTCATGGCCGAGATAAACGATGCATTGAGGCAGCTTAAACTGTCCGGGGAATACGATCGTTTAGTGAATAAGTGGTTTGGCACAGGCCGCGAGAAGGTCGACTTGTCCAATACTCAGCAAAGAATGTTCTGGCTCGCCATCTTAGTCAGCGTCATCTCGGCATTAGGCATGTTGCTTACCGGCTACATCAGTCGCAGCCTACATAAAAGGACCCTAGCCCTCAACCTTGAGCTGGCTCAACGAAAGCGCGCTGAACATCAGATATCCAGCCTTTCTAAACAGTTTCAATCGGTACTCGATGGCATCCCACACGGCGTCACCTTATTTAATCGTGAAGGTAAGCGCCTTTGGAGTAACGATAATAACAACGAATTGTTGACCAGTTCAGAGCTCCACTTTACTCATGGCGACACTTTCCAGCTCAACAGCACCTTAGTCCAAGTGTTGGATAACCAAACATCATTGATAGCCGATATGGCCTATCGCACTCAATTTTGGCAGATACAGATCCACCCCATAGGAAATGATCAAGCCGTCATCCTCTTGGAGGAGGCTACCGAGCAGCATAACCTCAGACAAGCCAATGATGAGGCCAGCCGACTCGCCTCATTGGGAGAGTTATCTGCCGGGATCGCACACGAGATCAACAACCCAACGGGGATCATCATCCACTCCATTGCCTTTTTTAATCATGCCCTCAAAGATCTACAACAAGCTACGGATGCTTATCAAAAACAGAATCCATTCTGGTTAATTGCAGGCCTAGAGCCAAATCGCGCCATGACGGAACTACAACTCAGTAGCTTGAGCATAGAGGAAGGGGCTAAGCGAATAAGTCGTATCGTTAACGATCTCAAACGCTATGCCTTACCGACAATCACCACAGAGCATCAGTTATTAGACCTAAACCAAGTGGTCAAGGTTTCCCTGAGATTAACGGCTAATCAGACCAAGATATTCAGGCTCAGCACTCAGTTAAATGAGCCCGCACCTATGATCATGGGTGATGCTCAGCAGCTACATCAGGTATTAATCAACTTGATCCAAAATGCCTGTCACGCATGTAAACCAGCCACTGGAGATGACTCCGACAGTGACACCATCTCCATTGAAACCAGCACATCGGAAGATGGGGTCAGCTTAACCATCAGGGATACGGGGACAGGCATGGACAGCACCACGCTGCAGCGCATCACAGAGCCATTTTTTACCACTCGACGATCCTGTGGCGGCAGCGGATTGGGCCTGTCTGTTTGTAGCCGCATTATCAAGGAGCATATGGCGGAGATGCAGTTCAGTTCTCGCCTCGGCCAGGGAACCTGTATCAAAATTCAATTTTTATCCGTATCTGATTCAATCAAGACACTCAAATTACTCTCATTGGAGCAAGACACGTGAAGTTAGCAAGAAATATCCTCTTGGTCGATGATGAACCTTCCTGGCTCAGAAGCTTAGCCATCACACTCAATCGCCTTGTTCCCGAAGCCCAAATAGATACCTGCGTCGACAGTCGACAAGTGGATAACAGGCTGTCGCTCAATGATTATGCCCTGGTGCTCCTCGATTTAACCATGCCCTTTCACTCGGGTGAAAACCTATTGGAAATGATCCGCTGTAAGTCCCCTAAGACTCGGGTGATCATAGTAACAGGGGTCAATGAGGTCGATACTGCCGTTCGTTGTATTAAAAATGGAGCCTATGACTATTTTATCAAAACAGATAATGTCGACGACCTTGCCCGCACCGTACGTAGGGCATTAGAAGTCGTCGGGCTCGAACGTAACTATCTGATGATAAAAGAGCGCTTTCTCAGCCGTACCTTAGCTCAGCCCCAAGCATTCAATAACATTCTCACCTGCGAACCTGCACTGCTGGATCAATTCAGTTATCTCGAAGCCGTTGCCATGAGCCCTGAGCCCATTCTTATTTGTGGTGAAAGCGGCACAGGCAAAGATGAATTTGCTAAATCCTGCCATCAGCTCACCTGCCCCGATGAACCCTTTATTAATATCACACTTGCAGGAGTAAACTATGATGCCTTTGAGCTGCAATTATTTGGAAAAATCACCAGCTATGCAGATGGTCAGGTCAGTGCTCAGGCTGGAGCCCTGCACCATGTCCACACAGGCTTACTCTATCTCAATGAGATTGGCGACCTCCCCTTAGAGGCTCAGGCAAAGCTGGTCGATGTCATCGAACACAAACAATACTATCCGGTGGGAAGTGACCGCCCCTACCCGGTCAATTGTAAGATAATCGCCTCGACTCAACATGATCTGCTCGCCCTCAATCGAGAAGGGAAATTTCGCAGTGACCTGCTTTACAGGCTAACAACTCATAAGATAAAACTGCCACCATTGAGGGAACGTAAACTCGACCTGTCTATGCTGATCAACCACTTCATCAACTTAGCAGCAAATGAAATGGGATTAGAGTCGCCACAGCAGCCGAGAAATTTAGCCAGCCAATTAGCAGATTATGAATTCCCCGGAAACCTGCATGAACTTAAGGGCATGGTATTTGACGGAGTCAGCCGCAGTGACGGTATACAGCTTAATATTACCTCCTTTATGGAGGCGATGAACGAGCGAAATAACGGTGTCATTAAACCGCAAGATTCAATCAGTTTCCCAAAAGAGTTACCGACATTAGCAGAAATGAGTCAAGCCTTAATAGACGAAGCCATGAGCCGCACCGCCAACAACCAGACTGCCGCGGCCCGAATGTTGGGTATTAGCCAAAGCGCATTGAGCAGGCGAATGACGAAAGAAAGATGATTTTTAATGCACAATCATCAAATACTGGTCCTCAGATCGAATATACAGGCCTATAAACAAGGTGTATCGGCGTCGTCACTCGATAATGCCCTGCTAAGTGCCCCGGCAAGTATGCTGAAAAAGCCGACACTGGTATCTTGAGTTCGTTTATTACTATCAGCCTGTATATCACGCGCCCCAGGACTACTTAGGCCCTGTTCACGCTGTCGCTCGTTTTCCGCAGCCCCAGAAACAAAATCGCAGCTGGCATGAGATAAATCATTGGAAGAGCATGCGGAAATTAACAATACACAGAGAATAAAAACAGTAAGTTTCATCGGTCATCCTAACCTTATTTATTAACTCAGTAGTAATTAAGGTAACAGGGAGTGCGCCAAAAATTACAGCTCATCCACAGGGTGTGACAAATTGATACGAGCTAGATAACAAAATCGAACTTAGATTAATACAAGATAATAATCCATCTCTAAAAAAGCTGTAAATCTAATAGCGATAGACTTGCTACACTTAACGAAGAACTTTATTAACTGACGCAGTTATGAAATTTTGGATGTCAGCCTGCCTATATTGTTTTTTTTCTCAAATGGCTTTTGCCGAGCATACCGTAGATCTAGCAAAGCTTGAGTATCTCACCGAGTCATACCCTCCCTATAACTATATAGAAGACGGTGAATTCAAGGGCATTGCAATCGACCTTCTCAATGCTGCTCTATTGCAGGCAAGTCACAAGCCTCAAGATCTCAACATCCGTCTTTTTCCTTGGCCAAGAGCCTATAAGATGATACTCAAAGGCTCGAACCGTGTACTGTTTTCAACTACAAGAACCCAAGAACGGGAGCCACTTTTTCAATGGGCAGGGCCAATAACAAGCACAAAAATAGTCTTAATCGCGTTAACTGAAGAGCAGATAAACATTCAATCCATAGAGCAGCTTGCACAATATTCCATTGGCACGATAAAAGATGATATTGGTGAGCAGTTACTACTTTCCAGTGGCTTTCCACTCAGTCAGATCAGACAAGCTCATAGTGCAGAGTCTTTAGTTAGAATGCTGAGTAAGGGCCGAATACAACTTTGGGCCTACGAAGAAAACGTCGCTCGTTGGTATATCGCAAATTCAAGCTTACCCAATAATCGGTTTACATCTGTTTTTACCCTTAAGGAAAGCGAGCTCTTCTATGCTTTTAGCAAAGACACAGATCCTAAACTCGTCGCAAGCTTCCAAGATGCAATCGACAAGCTTAAACGCCCTCAGGTTGAAGGTAGTCAGAGTCGCTATGACAAGATCTTGTCTCAATACCAATGAAGCACGAAAATCAGCCCAATAAAAAAGCCCATAGACCTGCTTTACTAGCTAGGTCTATGGGCTTTCTTAAATTATTTAAGTTATATCGATTAAACCTGCTTAGTCTCTTGTAACTGAGACTCAGAAGCCGAGGCGGCTTGCTTGACGGTTTCATAACCCTGCTCGGTCGCATCGACTATGGTTAATACTGCAGCATCACCGACGACGTTACACGAAGTCAGCACCATATCGATTAAACGGTCTAACGCGGCAACGATGGCAAAAGCCTCGACTGGTAAGCCCATCTGATGAATTAGCACACCTATCATCACCATACCGCCGCCAGGGACGCCGCCAGCACCAACAGAGAGAAGAAAGATACTGAATAACAGCGCAGGTAGCTGCTCCATCGCAATTGGTGCACCAAAAGCATTCGCCACGAAGAAGATTGCTATGGTTATATAAATAGACACGCCCCCCATGTTCATGGTGGCTCCGAGCGGCACACCAAACCCTGCGATGGAAGATTTAACACCTAGCTTCTCAGTCAAGGTGCGCATGGTCACAGGTATCGTTGCATTTGAACTCGCCGTAGAGAGTGAAAACAAGATCTGCTCACGCGTCTTAGTGCGAAACTCTTTAGCCGAGACCGAAGTGAATGCACCAACGGCCATAGGGTAAACCACGAAAATCCACAACAATAACAAGCCTAAGATGACAACCAGATACTCGACGACACTGAGAAAAATCTCCGCCTCTAAGGTTGCACCTAGCTTCAGCATCAGGGCGAAAACACCGATTGGAGCCAGCTGCATCACGACAGTGATCAGCTTCATCATCAGCTTATTACCTTCCTGGAACCCTTGAACCAATAAGGGAGCTGCATTGCCTAAAGACTTGAGTACGCCGCCCACAAGTAAGGCCATGAATATCACTTGTAACATGTTACCCGAACTAAACGCAGCAACCGGGTTACTAGGCACAATATTAACGATTAGCTCAACCAGATTTGGCAATTCGGTGGCTGTGATTGTCGCGCCAGTGCCGCCGGACATGTCGACACCTAAACCTGGCTGAATCAATAGTGCCACGGCTAAAGCCGCAAAAATAGCCACTAAGGTGTTGATAATATAGAAGCCGAATGTCTTACCACCCAGACGACCGAAGCTTTTCAGGTCGTTTAGTTCGAGAACGCCACATACTATGCTGACGAACACCAAAGGAACGACCAGCATCATGATCATGCTGACGAACATGGTTCCCACGCCAGAAGATATCTCGACCACAGTGCCGGAGAAGAAACTCACATCCCCAAGAAGATATTGAATTATTGAACCGAAAATTAATCCGGAAAACAGACCAATAAAGATCCGTGATGAAAGTGATTTAGTCATATACCTGCCTTCGATTCAGCATATCTTTTATGTATGCTTTTATTAATTTGCACCTATGTCGATGCTTATATTTTGGGGTTCTATCCCACTTGTGGGGACAGATAGTGAATCATGCTGGATACAATTTCAACCATATTCGAGCAAGGTAATAAAGTTACAAAAAAGCAACTCTAGATATAGTTACCATGATGACTTACACATAAAGAAAAACAAACCACATACGCGAATCCAAAAACTTACATTACCACCAAACAGTTAACACAAAACAAAACGCTACAGCGACAAGGGCAGTTCATTGGACCGCATACAAGTGTAAAGATAGAATACTTGACCTGTAAATGAGCATAAAGCAAACAGTTAAACTAAACAGGTGTAAAGTTAAAGATGATTATTATAAGTATCGGTCAAAATAAAAGCAGTTAAAGCTACTGCAGTGACGACTAATATTCGATAGTTATATTTTAAGTTAGCTAGTAGAAGGCTTGTACTTAGAGGTCCTGTTGTGCATTATCAAAGGAAGTTTAAAAGCAAGTAGATGTTGCTGTTTAATGCTGATTTTTTGTTGGATGATAAACTGCTGAATCACTTGCCAATCATCCTGATGCTGTTGCATATATTTGACTTGCTGATGCTGCATATCAAAATCTTCGCTTGAGCTAGATGACTTTATGATCAATGAAAGTTCTTGAATATCAGGGGCTAAAATCTGGGTGACATTAGGTGTTGTTAGCGCAATTTGGATCCCTGCGGGATCGACATCGACAAACGCAACGACCTCAATCCTATTGGGTAATCGCTGCAGCAAGCCTTTAACGCCTTTGGCTAAGGAGTTATGGCCACGGTACACCACTAGAGCGTGTTTTAGTGCGGCTTCAACTGAGAAGCCATCCCAACAGTCAAATACATCAAGGTTCTCCACTATGACGATATGAGTCATAGTTTGAGCTTGTGACTCTAGTAACTTGGTTATTTCACCCAACGGGACTCTAAGCGAACACTCAGCACTTATTCCAGTGTAGAAAGGTTGAGGCTTGATCAGCACATACTGTTCATCTGGAGTGATCGTCGCCAACTTTTCAAAGCGACTATGTTGTGCGACTTCTGCGCGAGTCCCTTCAAAAGAGGTCGTCAGCAGTTCCCCACCAAAGTAAGCTGCTGACATCTCATTAAGCTGATGCAGTTGCGCTTTGCTAAACAGTAAACTCCGTGCTGATTCATCCAGGCTGCCGACTTCAAGCTCAGAAAAAATCTTTTGCCAATTTGGGTTATAAGGCACCTTAGCGCTGCGCTTTCTCAGCGCATTGCTAATTAAATTAACATGAATTTTAGTTAAGCGAGCCACAGCTCAACATCTCGAATAACAAAGTTACCGCTGTACACAGGATCAGGCTCACCTATCGCTTCGAGTTCGAAATATTGTCTATGCTCTTCTGGTAGTCCTTCATAACCGCAAATGACCTGATACAGCCAACTTTCCCGATCCCATTCCAGTGCTTGCTCATCTAAATACTCGAGTGCTGATTGGCTCTTGCCAGAATCAATCACAGCACAAAAATACTCATCAACGGCGAGCTTGAGTGGGTTATCGGGAATATCGAAGTCTTCGGCTTGGCTTAGCGACAGTGTTATATCTTGTTCAACGTGGGTTAGCCCAGCATGAAGCCTGTCGATACGCTTAATGCTCGATACGATGTCAAACAGCTCAGGTTCATATAAGGTGCTATGTACGTCGACAGATGCGGGAGCAAGCAGGGCCTCGGCACAGTTAAACAACACGGGTAATTGCTTATGGCTAACATGATCGGCTGGGCTATAGTCAGGATGAAGGTCGGTATAGAGCAACCAGCCTTTAAGCAGGCGTGTGCGGCCACGAATTTGACGGAACCGGCCTAACAGCTCAAGCAAGCGCCCCTGCACCACGCTTAATTCCTGAGTACAATCGCTCAAGGTTTCCTGTAGTGTTGTAACCAAGAGTTTTCTTAGCTCACGAATATCACCGGCAATCTCACCCAACTCACTAAATTGGAACATCTCCAATCCATTGAGTAACTCAGTCACCTGACTCTGTGCTAATTCATTCTCGCGAATTTTGGCATTAATCGTTCCGACATAACCAAATTCGTTGTTAATACGACTCCAGAGCACACGAATCGAATATCGTAGTCCGTCTGCAAAACTATACACATGCTCGCTTAAATCAGCGAGATAAGCCTCGGAGGCTGCATAATCAATATTATGACGCGCCTCTTTATAATGCGCGGCTAAGGTTTTAATACTGGCCAATGAGCTACCCACATTCGAGTCGATTTGGCGATTACGCTCATCGCTCAATGCCTCTTCAAGCAGTGCACGTACCGAACGCTTTAGCCTTAACTCTTGCTCAGCTTCCGGACGCCATAAAATATCACTTTTACGCAGTTTCTCTATGGCTGCAGCATTGGTCTCATCTTCCGATACAGAGCCTGATAAATAAACATCCATCACCAGCTCTGCATGCCTGCCAAGCTGTTTGAGTAATTTAACCCCAGCCTGATGTAAGTTATTACTCATATTAAACCAGATCCCTCTGGGTTGCGGTTTCGGCTTGTGCCTCTAAGCTCAAACCTTCGGTTTCATCGATAAAACGAATAACTTCGTAGAGATAATCGAGCTTACCGGTGGCGATAAAGATCTGCTTTTCAACATTAGGTTTAATTAAGTAACCCAGCTCCACTAAACGCTTAAAGACCAGTTTAATCTGTGCATCAACATTACTACTGCTTGATCCAAAGAGTCGGTAATGACTTATTTTGGCCAGTTGCTCACGAAAAGCTGGAGTGTCTTCAATACGGGTCTGCAACTCAGTGAGTCGCACTGCGATACCTTCAGACAAAGGGGCGTCTTGGCCGCTGCCCTCTTGCACTAAAACCAGCCACTCCACCAGCGGAATAAGCGCATTACAAATATCTTTAAACTGAGACGAGATCACCTTACGTTCGTTGTCACCCAACTGCTGATAACCACAGAAGAAGACTTCGCCCTCACCCGCCGATCCGATAGTGCGATTAATCTGATTCAAATAAGTCTCGACTCGCTCACGGGTATCGGGATTTTTCAAAGCTCGCCAACCATCTTCATCTGTGGTGTGGCAGATAAACTGACCTTTTAATAAACGCTCAATTAGCGCACTCGTACCCACTAACGTGGTTTCGGTTACTTGACTCATTACACCGCCTCCTGAGTAAGTCGCTTGCTAAGTTTTTCGGCGATAGGATTAATTTGTGGTTTAACAACCTGCAATTTTTTAGTCTGCTTATTAATGATATAGCGATTGGCAAACAAGCTAAGTACCTCAGACTCGGGATTAGGGAAGGCGCCCAACACAGAAATATTGTTGTTTTCGCAGGCATCGAATATCTTCTTCACATTACTGTGGTGTAAGGTCCCAAGTTCATCTATGGGCCAATGTATAGTGACATCAGCACGTCCGCGTAATAGGCGTGTGAAGGCCAACAGGAACTTACACAGAATAAGGTAAGCCATACCGTGGCTTGAGGATTCATTTAACTGTCTATCGGTACGGATAATAAGGTCACTATTACCCTCTTTTAAGCGCAGTTCAATTTCAAGCAGTTTTGATATACCACCAGATAACGCGGCGCGACCTATGATGTCGATAGCACGACGCATACTGTTAGTGTAATCCTCACCCGGAAGCTCACTAAAGCCATCAGCCTTCCACTGACGGAACGCTTTGACAAATGCTTCTAGCTCAGGCCAAAATTCAAGTTCACTAATACGCGAGCGGATCTTAACGGCAGACTCAGAAACACCATCGAGGAACAACTCCTCGCCAACCTCTCGGGTGATGCGTGCACTTTGGGTGGCAATACGGCGATCTATGTCGGCAAGCACATCATAGTAAGCAGTCAAGTCAACGCCGAAGATACGGCCTTGCTCTCTCAGTGCCATCATAGATTGCGGCACCATCACATTGAGCAATTGTTCCAGTTGCGGGACCAGTTTGCGGTAGTCGAGGATCTTAATACCTTTGTCATTAACAAAGCTCGACTCTTCCCGTGCACGCTCCCAGGTCTCTGACAGACTCGATCCAGACTTACTGGCAATAACAGAATCAAAATGCTCCACATATTGCTTCACAGATCCTAGTAATGAGTCACGCTTTAACAGCTGATCTTCGCCTTGACGTAAGCGCTCACTCAATCCCCCTTGGGCATCTTCATTATTGGCAGGAAGCTTTAGCTCTGTGAGTTTGCGCATCACACTTCGCAGCTTAGTTAAATTCTCAGAGGCTTCAACTTGCACGGCATCAGAGGATTTACGCTTAGCATCGAGCTCGCTACGCTGTGCCTTAACCTCATTTGATTTAGATTTAAGTTGCTGCTCTAATGCTAATGTGGCTTGCTTAACCGTACTCAGATCTGTTTGCAGCTTAGGCTTGCGCTTTAGCCAAGTATGTTGATACCAATCATCATAACGCAACACTTCGCTACGACGCTGCTCTGATTTACTGATATTAGCTTCAAGTGTGCGAATTTCGGTTTTAAGTGCAACGATTGTAGCTTCATCAATCCCACGAGATTTGAGTTCATTTTTATACCACAGCTCACACGCTTTTTGTTCACTCTTAGCATGGTCTCGCCTATTTTGAATATTGGCTTTAATCTGGCCTAATTGGTTATCAAGCGCACCAACGACCTCTTGCCAGTAGGCATTTTTCTCCATGCGCGCTTCCAACGCTTGCTCTTTTTGTGCTTCCAGCCACTCTTGCTGTTGTTGCTTTAACTGTTTTAACTCATTATCAAGTCGTGCTAACTGCTTTTGTGAAACCGACTTCCGCTCGTTCAAGGCAAGCTGAATCTTCTCCTGCTCTGCACGTTTATCATCAAATAAACGACGCAGATCATCGCGGCTATTTTTATAGGCTGTACGAGAGAAAGTAAGCTCTCTGGCCATAATATCTAGTTCAGCATTGACCGCAACCAGGTGCCCTTCGGCTTCAGTTTGTAGCTCTTTAGCACTGACGAGCAACTCTTCGGCGTTGGCATGCTTGATCCGTAGCTCTTGCTCAGACGCTGCATACTCTGGTGAATCGATCGCTTTGAGATCTAACGCTATACCGTAAAGTGCTTCGAGGTTTTCCCCTGAAATAACGGGGTGCAGATCACTGCGATGCAGCAATTCTGAATTGATCACCTTGCCGAGGGTATTTTCCCAACCATTAGCTTCTTTGCGTAAAAACTCCAACAAGGTGTGTGACTGAGGGAACAGTATATGATGCAGCTCTTCGAGCTCACTTTGACGTTCAGTGACACGAATACCAGTTACTCGTAGGCTTTCATTGGCTTGATCGCGTTTGGCGCGAAGCTTGCGATCTTCAGTAGTAAAACGATCCACCTTGGCATTACACGCTTCTTGCTCTTCATCTGCACGGGTAATTCGCTCATCGAAAATAGCTAGCGCCAGCTTTTCCTCTTCCAAGTAAGTTACGCTATCCACCCGCACTTTTAGCTCTGCAGCTGACAGCTTAAGTTGATACCCTTGCTCACTGAATGTAGACTGCCCTTTGTCAGTGGCCTCACGCCATTGACTCTCTAACGAAGCTAACTCAGCTCGGCCTTGTTCACGCTGTTTATCACGAGACTCCCTTAAACTGTCCTGCTCTTGATGCAAGTTTTCCAACTCTCGGTTAAGCCCTTCACCAATCTTGCTACGGCGAGCGTTATAAGCCGCCTCAATATCTTGGTGCTTTTCGGTTTGTAATTTATGTCGTTCAGATAAATTTTCTAGTGTGCCACGCCAGCTTGGTAGCTGCTCGAGATCCAACTTAGCTCGTTCGATTTCAGCATCTTGAAAAGAGGCATGTTGATCTTCTATCGAGTCCAGTTCATATTCGCACTTAGCAACATCACCCTTTGCAGCCGACAAGTCTAAGTTGAGCTCATCACGCTGCTCTTTCCAATGGTCATCTAGCTCTCTTAACTTTGCATTTAGCGCTTTAGACAAGTCTTGGTGATGCTCTTGCCTTTCAATTTCATCGGTTTCATCTTTGCTGTAACCACGACGTAAACTGGCGAGCCGCTGCTCAGTACTGAGCAGTTGGTCGAACTCTTGCTCTAATTTTTCAAATTCTGGTCGAATAAGCTCAAAGCCCTGAATAAGTTGGCTCTCTTTGATCCAAGATTCAACTTGCTGTGGATTAATGCGCGAACTAGGCGGGTTAACACCATCTTCTTCCAAAATAGCGGCGATCATCGATTTGATCGTCTCCATCTTGCCCTCTTTCGAATGTACTGCTTTGGCGAGTTTCTCAATATGACGCAGGGAATACTCTGATTCACACAAGGAGAACTGACGCGCATAATTGCGTAGCTCAGTGCGATTACTCCCCGTGCTCAACAAGGCTCTATCGTTTTGGATAATAGCCCTAAACTCACGCGTGTTGAGCAAGTTGGTCACAGCAACGCCTGCCCGCTTCATCTCACGGCCAAGTTCAGCCATGGTGAAGCATTGAATATTATCGCCATGCTTTGTCTTAATATAATCATCAAGCTCAAAACCTTTACCGATAAATCGATAATTAACCCCTTTACCATCGCCAGCCGATGCCAATACAGCTTGGTTAAGCTGACCATCGGCACGCTTATATTCATAGATGATAAAGCTAGAGTCATGGGGCAGATACCAACGCTCAAAACTGTCTCGTGTAGAAGGCACGACGCGACTCGGATACTCACCATAAAATACGGGCACTAAACGCTGTAATGTGGTCTTGCCAGAGGCGTTAGTACCACAAATATTGGTGTGTCCATCGAGGGCGAGTTCAACTACGCCAGGTAGGTGTGTATTAATCAGCACAATTCGATTCAAGCTTGACATCTTTTTCCTTATCCAAACATTGCCGCTATTGACGGCAACAGATCACCACAAAGCCGATTTATATGGGATATAAACAGGCTAATCTAATCTATTCAGTTTCAATTTTGAGAGTCTAAAATAAAGCAAACTGACATGCTTGGCAATCGGGGAGTCCCCCGCAAACAGCTGCAGTATTTAGAAGCGGGATCATACGCTAATTTGTATCAAAAAAATGCTTAAGTAAAGCGCAATTAATTTTGAATAACGGATAGGGCTACGCCCAGATAAAGCTATGATGTTGCTACGCCATAAGTACCAAGACGATATTGAAGCTATGATGTCGACTCCGTCTGAAAATCAAAGACGATGCCAACAAGTTGGCGATTAAAAGCGAGATCCTGAAACGAGTTCAGGATGAATAGCAAAGACGACGGGCTTCACCGTAGGAGGGGCTTTAGCCCCGAGGTTCAATCCATCGACTATACTCCCGGCTAAAGCCGGTTCTACAAAGAAGCATCACCTCAGCCTCAACTAGCGCAGCGTCATCTCACCCCACCAGCGAAGCATCATCTCACCCTACCAGCGCAGCATCATCTCGGCCCTACCAGCGCAGCATCATCTCAGCCCTACCAGCGCAGCATCATCTCAGCCCTACCAGCGTAGCGTCGTCTTAGCCACACGGCCAAATCAGCCTCAACTAGACTACTAGCGCCCTAGTATCTCGCTTAGCAAAATAACTCATGGTCTCACCATAGACGACATGCCTAAGCCCAATGATGGCTATCAAATTAGGTAGCGCCATTAATCCGTTGACGGTATCGGCAAGAAGCCAGATAAGATCCAGCTTGATAAAGGCACCAACGGCAATCAGAAATAGAAATAACCCCTGATAGAGTCTAAGTCCTCTGTCGCCCACGAGGTAATACCAGCAACGCTCGCCATAGTAGTGCCAACCCAAGATGGTGGTAAATGCAAAACAAACCAAGGCAATGGTAACGACATATTGACCGGCAATGGGAGAGTTTCCCGCCATAAAGGCCGCGCTGGTCATAGCCGCCCCCGCCGCATCACCGCTCCAGACGCCTGTGATTATCAACACTAAACCCGTCATAGTACAGATGATAATGGTATCGAAGAAGGTGCCGGTCATACTCACTAGCCCCTGCTCCACAGGTTCATCTGTTTTAGCCGCCGCTGCGGCGATAGGCGCGCTACCGAGTCCGGCTTCATTAGAGAATACCCCACGGGCAATACCAATTTTCAGCGCTTGCGCTACAGTAGCCCCCAGAAAGCCGCCTGCGGCAGAGATAGGAGTAAAGGCCGAGGTAATCACCAGATCAAATGCCGGTAGGATCTGATCACTAAAACTAAACAAAATCCCCAAACAAGCAATGATATAAGCTAGCGCCATGCTAGGAACTAACCTTTTAGCCACATTGGCAATACGAGTCACGCCACCGAATGTCACAGCAGCCACCAACAAGGTTAATACAAGGGCTGTCACCCAAGTAGGTACATCGAAGGCGATGGTCATGGCATCACTAATGGCGTTAACTTGGGCGAATGTACCTATGCCAAAAAAAGCTACTGCTACACCGAAGATAGCGAAAACTTTTGCCATCCAGCTAAGTCCTAAACCGCGCTCAATGTAGTACATAGGGCCGCCAGCAATCCGACCTCTTGCATCTGTAGTGCGGTATTTAACAGCGAGCATACATTCGGCATACTTGGTTGCCATTCCGAAAAATGCCGCTAACCACATCCAAAACAGAGCTCCCGGACCACCAATTTTAATCGCGGTGGCGACACCAACAATATTCCCAGTACCAATAGTGGCTGATAACGCGGTACAGAGCGCTGCGAAGGAGGAGAGATCTCCTTTTCCGCTGGCAGGTTTAAACAGAAGCTTCAAGGCAAGAGGCAGATAGAGCACCTGGATAAGTCTCAGTCTGATGGTGAGGTATAAACCTGTACCGACTAATAAACACAAAGTAATAGGCCCCCAAACCAGGGCATTAATTTCAACTAGAAGTGATTCAAAATTCATTGCTATTCTCGATTATTAAACAACAAATTAATAAACGGAAGTGAACAAGAAATGGCTGTAACGCGCCGCAGCCGGACGCAACACTGATAATAGATTAGCATGTGCTAATTAACTATCATAGAGACAAACGACAGGGCTATGCAGTCATCCTCTCCTCTGTCCTTTTGCCTGAGCGTTTCGCGTCTAAGTGGGTAGATAACTTAGGCACTTTCGCCTTCGGCGCCGCATGATAACCTTATAAAATAAAAGCTATTTGCGATCTCTCCAGAGGCTCGTCCAGTAACAGTCCACGCCAATCGTAATTGGCACCTGAAAGAGTGGTTCAGTCATTTTTCAATAAACTAAACTTGCCTCGTCGGTGTGGGGGCTATTCCCCACTCTCCTGCTACCTTCATCCGAACGGATTGCCAAAATAGAGATTGATATTATCTGCTATTTTAGCGGTGGCACAGCATGCATTAATGAGATAAAGCAGACAAGTAGCCAGATCACACTTTTATCATCCACAAGTTGAACGTAGATTTCTTGACCAACCGAGAAGATGTGATGATTTATTGAATATAAGGTGCGAATACTGGATACCCGCACTCTAAAATAATGACTAGCAAAGTTATACTTAGATTAGCTATAACTAAAAATTAAGCTTGCTCGAACTCAGTACGATAGCTTTCGTAATTGCCGACCATGCCTTTGACTAACTCGGCATCATAGGGACGTAAACCGCTCATCACTAATGTCTTAATGCCGGTTCCTACAAGTTTATCACCACTATGCAGCTCAAACTTAAGGGTCACATCTCCTCGTTTACCGTCAATCTTAAGCGCTTGTTCAACCAATGACAGAGTCACTTGTTCGAAATCCAAGGTAGTCAAATCGAAAGACATGCTCTCATAGATCACTAAAGGGCGGGCCGGATTAATCATCACCTGATGCTGTTCCATCATGGGCACTAAAACATGGGTGAAGTTGTGACCAGAGAAAGCAACATAACTGCGAATAAATGACTCTATCTGAGTCTGACAATGTCTCACATCTCCCAGGCGTTCGACTTTCAGATACAACTTGTCCTTGTCATCACGGATCTCAAGTTGCTGCTCGGCAGTTTCGGGAAATTGCAGCTCAACGCCTGCTCCGACCATGCCGGCAAAGTTAAACGTCATTTTCTGACTCAAGCCATACTCACCTAACACCAATGAAAAAAGAAGATCCCCCGGCACACAGAAACGCTTGGCCCCTACGCTGTGGATAGGGTTAAAGTCCTGAGCCACGCCTTTTGCGAAATCACTGGCCTGCTCGGCAAGCACTGTAATGGTTTGATTTTCTTTTTTAAAATAAGGTGTTAAGAACATATTCACTCTATAAATCTGTTGAGATACAAAATAGCAGCACATATTATATCAGATCCGATAAAACACTCACCCGATGACTTAAATTAACTCAAAACCAACTCAAACACTCTCCCCAAGTTTAGTCTCTGTTTAACCCTTGTTTATCTTTAGTTAACAAGTGTAAACACAACCCAACTTAAGTTAATTTTAATACGCAGGCATTAAAATGCGCGAAGAAATGAGAATAACTCCCACTAAGATTACTAATATCAGTTAATCGGTGGTTTTTTTTCTGTATTGCGCAATGGAGTATTTATGCCGCAGCCTAAAACCTTGTCTTTGAGCCTAATTTCGACCGCTCTACTTACCGCCCTATCCGCTCCGGCTTTTGCACAAGAAGCCAAAGAAATTGCAACAATCGCGCCTATCGAGCAGATCAGTATCTTCGGTAAGAAGAACCCACTCAATACCGTACCGGGTAGCGCTCATCTCATCGATGAGGCCGAATTAGATGCCTTCAAGTATTCAGACATCATGCGTACACTCGCCAGCATACCGGGCGTGTATATACAGGAGGAAGACGGCTACGGTCTGAGACCCAATATAGGTATGCGCGGCACGGGGCAGAACCGCACCGAGAAGATCACCATAATGGAAGATGGGGTCCTAGCAGCTCCAGCGCCATACGCATCACCCGCCGCTTACTACTTCCCAACTTCTGGCAGAATGGAATCTATCGAGATCCTTAAAGGCAGCTCGACAGTTAAATACGGACCGCGTACCACAGGTGGAGTGATCAACCTTATTTCACGTCAGATCCCCGAAGAAGAGCTAGCCGGCAAGCTGGATGTGGCGGCTGGCCAGGATGGTTTCGGTAAGCTTCATGCCTATGCAGGCGGCCAAGGTGAACGTGTCGGCGGTGTGATAGACATCTATCGCTATCAGGCCGATGGCTTCAGAGATATCAATGGTGTCGGTGGCGATACCGGATTTAAGAAAAATGATGCCATGGCTAAGATAAGCATTCACTCGGCTGAAGATGCAAAATTTGACCAGGTGTTGGAAGTAAAGCTTAAGTATTCAGATGAAACCTCAAATGAGACCTATATGGGGCTCACAGATGAAGATTTTGCGGCTAATCCATATAGCCGCTACTCGGCATCACAAAAAGATGTGATGGAGACAGAACACACACAGATCCAGATTAACCACATCATAGACTTTAGCGATAACCTGACCTTAGGCACTACGGTTTACCATAACGACTTTAAGCGTAACTGGTATAAGACCAGTAAGATCGATGGAAAGAGCATCAGCGGTGACGGCACTCAAATTGCGGCAGATTTCGATAAAAACCCAACATCCGACGGTCTTGATGTCGACGTCAAAGCCAATAACCGAGCCTACATCTCCCAGGGGATTCAAACTGAGCTTAACTGGTACTTAGGCAATCACGATCTGTCTTTCGGCGCCCGTTACCACGAAGACGAGATGGATAGATACCAGTGGGTGGATACCTATTTTATGGGTTCCGATCAGGTCATGGTTATGACTGAAGCTGGCGTACCAGGTACAGATTCCAACCGCGTAGATAGCGCCGAAGCCTTAGCCCTATATGTTCAAGACAAGATCCAACTCGGAGACTTCAACATCACAGCCGGCGTTCGCTACGAAGATGTCACAACCAGACGCATCGACTGGGGCAAGACAAATCCAGGCCGTGATGGCGAGCCAGATACAGATATCAGTAACAGCTTTTCGGCCTGGTTGCCGTCACTTTCTGCTACTTACCAGATCAACAGCGAATGGCTAGTCTTAGCCGGCGTGCAGAAAGGCTTTGCACCTGCCGCTCCGGGTAACGCCGAACGCCAGGAAGAGGAAAGCTGGAATTATGAGGCTGGTGCACGTTATAACGCCGGTGCATTAACTTCTGAAGCCATCTTCTTCTACAGTGATTACAGCAACATGCACGGAGACTGCTCAGCTTCGAAAGGCTGTGATGATGACAGTATTGGCAATCAATACAACGGCGGTGAAGTCGATGTTAAAGGGCTCGAGTTTAGCTTGGCCTATAACTTCAACAACGAAGGTGACATTAATTTCCCGGTGAAACTCGCCTACACTTACACCAGTGCCGAATTTGCTAACAGCTTCGAATCGGATTTCGATCCATGGGGCAGAGTCGAGGAAGGCTACAAACTGCCTTACCTACCCGAAAATATGTTATTTGCATCGGCAGGCGTCAAAGCCGACAGCTGGGAGCTAACATTGGCGGCACGTTATACCGATGAGGTAAGAACCGTGGCGGGTCAAGGCGAGATAGCTCAAGAAAATCTTATCGAAGCCAAAACCATAGTCGACCTATCGGGACGTTATTTCATCTCTGACGCACAAGAGGTGTACCTAACCGCAGAAAACCTATTTGACACTGAGTATGTGACCACCAAGATCCACGGTTCAAACTTTGCGGGTAAGCCGATGACTGTCACAGTGGGTTACTCTTACAAATTTTAATCTAGATAGATAAGGCCATATCCAGCTGGTTTATATGGTTATACCTTAGATATTATTCTTATATGTGAATTTAGAGTGTCAATAACACCGATTTACCACTAAAGACGAATAAAATTTACACTTTAAAAAAGGTGAGCCATTGGCTCACCTTTTTTATTTCTTTTTCTTGCCATCATACTAATTTAAAAGAAAATATACCCTCCAGTAAGTTTTAACCCCTCATCTACACTATTTACTATTTCTTTACGTTTGTTGATCTTTATCAAAAACCAAATGATAATAGTTTGCATTATTGAAATCAGTTACATAGAATCGCCCCAAATTTAATAACCCTTTAATAACAACAGGGAAGAGAATGATGAAGAAGACCATAATTGCTAGCGCTTTGTTTGGCATTTTAGCCTCTCAGACTGCATTTGCATCTGATGAGACTCAAGAGCTACGTAAAGTCATTGAGCAACAACAGAAAGTACTGAAAGATCTTGAAAGACGCCTAGATGCAACCGAGCAGCGCGTCGAGAAGACAGCCGACGTAGTAGAAGCGACAGCAGAGTCAAAGAGTGCCACAACACTTGGTGGTTATGGTGAACTTCACTACAACAACATCACAGATAACCAGTCAGGCAAAGATAAGAAAGCGATAGACTTCCACCGTTTCGTGCTATTCGTCGGCCATGAGTTCAGCGAAAGCACACGTTTCTTCTCTGAATTAGAAGTTGAGCACTCAATTTCGGGTGAAGGCAAGAAAGGTGAAGTTGAGCTGGAGCAGGCTTACATTGAGCATGATTTCAACCAAATGCTAACCGGTAAAGCGGGTTTATTCCTGATGCCAGTGGGTATCATCAACGAGACTCACGAGCCACCAGCATTCTACGGTGTTGAGCGTAACCCAGTTGAAAAAAATATTCTTCCTGCAACTTGGTGGGAAGCCGGTGCTGCCCTTAATGTTAAAGCAGCTCCAGGTCTTGCATTCGACGGTGCTATCACTTCAGGTCTATATGTTGATGAGACATATAGCATTCGCGGCGGACGTCAAAAAGTATCTAAGGCAAAAGCTGATGATCTGGCTTACACTGCACGCGTAAAATACACTGCGGTTCCAGGTCTAGAGCTTGCAGCTACCGCTCAGTACCAGTCAGATTTAACTCAGGGCGCTGGCGGTGTTGATACTGCTTCTGCAGTCATGCTTACTGCACACGCTATCTACAGCATTCAAGATTTTACAGTTAAAGCCCTTTATGCTCAGTGGGATATCGATGGCAAAGAAGCTGAAGCCTTAGGTCGTGACGATCAGAATGGTTGGTACATTGAACCAGCTTACCGCTTCAACGAAAGCTTCGGTATCTTCGCGCGTTACAACGAGTATGACAACAATGCCGGTAACAACGACGACACTAAGATCACTCAGACTAATGTCGGCGTGAACTACTGGTTACACGAAAACGTCGTGTTCAAGGCTGACTACGAGAAAGTTGGCGGCGCTAAAGATTCTGACGGCTTCAACCTAGGTGTAGGTTACCAGTTCTAAATAGTAGAACCAAGACAAGCACTCATTAGTCAATGAGCGCAATTATGAGTGCCCTTTATCGGGCACTCATCTATATTTTAACTAGTTTTAGTCATTTCCTTCTCTCGCATCCGAGTCTAATATGAAGTTAACCTCTCTTTGCCTCTTAGCTTTCTCATTCATTGTTAGCTTATCCTTCAGTCAATCCGCTCAAGCTCGCGGCGTTTATCAGGAACCAGATGACTTCATCAGCCAGGCCTTCAACGCCCCTACCCCCAAGGCAAAAGTCTTCTGGATAGACGATGAGGCACAGGATGTTATCGAAGAGATCCTGTCACATAGATTCAAGAAGATGCGCTTAAGGTATTGGCAACAAGAGTCTGAAACTGTTTGGATTTTAGAAGAGATAGGTAAAGAATCCCCCATCACCGTGGGTATTCATATTAAAGATCAGGCAATCGCCCAAACTAAGGTACTGGTTTACAGAGAGAGCCGAGGCGATGAAGTCAGGCATGATTTCTTTACTGATCAATTTAAATCCGCCAAACTAAAGGACGATTTAAAATTAAATCAGCACATAGATGGCATCACTGGTGCGACTCTGTCAGTCAGAGCCTTGACTAAACTGTCTCGCATCGCATTATGGTTAGATGCCCACGTCACCAAAAGTTAAGCTAAAAGTTTGGCTGTGATGCAGGAGGCTGGGCCAACGACAAACGATTAAGACAATAAGAATGACTCAAAAGCATCACAGTAATCGAAACAATAGTCAAAAACAGAAAAGCCACACCAAAAGGCTAGGAAAAAAGTTAGCCAAACAACTTCGCCCCTGGCATAGACGATTAGGCATTTTCTGTGCCCTGTTCATCATGCTAATGGCCATTACCGGCGTTGTTATCAACCATAGCAATCATCTATCCATAGATTCAGCTCCCGTGCAACAAGCCTGGCTATTGGACTATTATGGTATCACCCCACCAAACAAGCTTGTTATCTATCAGGCCCTGCCCCTCAGTCTTGCCAGCTCTGACAACTTAGTCTGGATACAACATCGGCTAGCCGTCGAAGCCGACTCACCCATTAAAGGCATGATAACTGTAGGCAAGATGATACTCGCCGTCGATTCGAATAATCTCTACATGGTGTCACAGGATGGCGAGCTTATGGAAAAACAAGATGCCTCCATGGGCTTACCCAGAGGCATAGAAGCCATAGGTTTCGATGGCCAAATTTGGCTAAAGACGCAAGGTGGCTACTTTATGGCAGATGATGACCTTATCGAATGGACCAAGGCCATGCCATTTGCACCAATCCTCTGGTCACAGGCCCTGGATACGCCAGCCGCTCAAGCTGAATCGGATACTATCTCTTTACTGGCCCGCTCGAGTCACCTCACCTGGGAACGTGTGATATTAGACATTCATAGCGGACGCTTCTTCGGCTCATTCGGCCCCTGGTTTATGGACCTGGTGGCACTCTCGTTGATCGTCATGGCGATATCGGGAATATATTTATGGGTACAAGGAAGGCCAAAAAAGAAGGCTCGAGTTTCTAGGTACTAGCGCCTAATTACTCGCACTTCTGAGACATTTTCCACATAAAAAATGCCGAAAATGTTCCCAACATTTTCGGCATATTTATATGCTTACAATCGCTTACTAGCTTGTCGATTCACAAGGTCAGTGTTTAAAGCGTGTATCTGATACCTACGGCTACGCCATCATCTTCCGAGATAGACATTTTCGCCTCTTGCTCCTTGTCTGCACTGGTAAAATCACTAAAATCTTTACGGGCTTCTACATACAGCACTGTGTTCACATCCCAAACGTAGTGCAAGCCAGCAACGACGAACTGACGCTTAAACACATCTTTAGGATCTGCACTATTTGGCTGAATAACGTAATCGCTACCCGCATCTAAGATGTTATAGGAGATAAATGGGCGTAGGCCATTATCAAACTTATATGAGAACAGAGATTCGATACCATAAGAGTCTTTAATTAGACGGCCTAGGTTATCGGTATCGTGATTTTCATTCTTGTTGAAGTTTGCGGCTGCATAGAAGCCCTGGTTATCGAAGCCTCCCCAGGTGGCGCCGACACCATAAATAAGATCGGTTGCAGTGATCATTTCACCGGTATTAAAAGCCACTTCAAACTCACCACGGTTAACACCAGCGGTTAACGTGAGCTTATCTGTAGCCAGATATGTGATAGCACCACCGTAAGTGTAATCATAATGAACCTCTTGTGACTCTTCATTAGCCTTCCAACGTTCTTCACAATCAGTGCTAAGGCCTTGTGTTGCCTCACAGGTATAAAAAATATCGTGTTTTAACTGAGCTTGAAGTGCGAAACTCACATCATCGAAACTATTACGGTATTGAACCACCTTATCACCGCGGCCTGTACCATTTATCGCACCATCGGCCTTATTATAGGTATAGACACCCGCCGCGTTACCGTCCCATACGAAACCATAGTTAGTGTTATAAACAACGTCGTACCAGGCGCCCCACTGTTTACCTATGCTTAAAGTACCGTACGTATCATGGCCAATACCGACATAACCAAGACGGTTATTTAAAAAGTCTCCGCTCTTAGACTCGAAGTTACTTTCACTGCTATAAACAATCTCACTGTTACCAAATGGGTTAACACCCCACTCCAGCTTAGTAAACGCTTTCCAACCATCACTCATTTCACGAGTGAAACCAAAGTTAATCCGTGACGCGCCGTTAACGACTTCTGTAGCGCCTTGAGTATTGATGACACGTGCGTCAATGAATCCACCAATCTCCACTGCGTTCTTGTCATCTTTATAAATTTCGATTGCCGCTACTGACGGGGCAAAAATAGCGGCCGATAACGCCGTTGCTAGTAAAGTTTTTCTCATGTAACGCCTAACCTTAGTGGTTTATTCCTCTATGGTTACAGAGATTAACAAAAGATCACCAATCACTCAAAGGTGTTTACCAGCTAAATACATGCCTCCTTCGTTTACCAGATAAGACTTAACATAAAAGCTGGGCCACTTATTGCCCGCTGGGCAAGATCTTGCTCAGCGCTGGGCCATATATTGCCCAGATAAAATATCATTTCCTATCTATGCTTTTTAATTCAATAGGTTACTTTATTGGCATAGTGTTTGCTCTTTATCAGGCCGTGGCCACAACAAATGAACTTAAAAATAATTTTTAACTTAAGGAATAACCATGCCAACTCCATGTTATATCTCCATCAAGGGTCAGACCCAAGGGCACATTACTGCAGGAGCTTTCACTGCCGATTCAGTCGGTGACATTTTCGTTGAAGGCCACGAAGATGAGATGCTGGTTCAGGAATTCGACCACATAGTCACAGTCCCGACAGATCCACAGTCGGGCCAGCCTTCGGGTCAACGCATTCACAAACCGTTCAAGTTTACCGTCGCCCTGAATAAAGCGGTGCCTCTGATGTATAACTCTCTGGCTTCGGGTGAAAAGATCTCAGAAGTTGAGCTTAAATGGTACCGCACCTCAGTGGAAGGCAAGCAAGAGCACTTCTTCAGCACTAAGCTTGAAGGTGCCACCATCATAGACATCCAATGCCATATGCCCCATTGCCAAGACAATGCGAAGTCTGATTTCACTCAGCTGCTAACCGTTTCTATGGCCTATCGCAAGATTGATTGGGACCATGTTACCGCCGGAACATCCGGTGCCGATGATTGGCGCAAACCGATCGAGGCTTAAGCCTTAGCTTAATACTAAGAATTTGCCTACAGACCTTCACCCTATGCCTGTAGGCAGATATGTCCTGTGCTTTTTTACTCCTTTTTAATGGCGCAAGGCAAAGATTTACCTGCTAATCAGTTTAACCCACAGGTAAATACGCTTCCCTCCCAGAACTGGTCCTTTTGGGAGGGGAGCACCCATCAAATTGCATATAGGATATTGCGATGTCACCAGTGGAAAATGGATTATGTTATCGGTTTAGCGCCGAAGGTGTGAGTGATGACAGTTTTAATGTATTGGCATTTGACTTTATTGAGGGCTTATCCTCACCATTCGAGGTTAAGTTAACCCTACTGAGTCGACTGGATAACCTTAGCCCAGTGTCGATTGTCGACCAGAATGGCTTATTAAGCTGGTATCAAGATGGCGAACTGAAACGTCAGGTTCACGGCATCGTCAGTCAGTTCAGTAAAGCCAACACTGGCCATCATCATACCCAATATCACATTACTCTAGTGCCAGCCCTATCCAGATTAACGCTGCGACAAAACAGCCGTATCTTCCAACAGAAAAGCGTGCTTGAAATTATTGCCACTGTGCTCACCGAGATGGGTATCAAGGATTACGCGTTCAGTTGTGAGGCCAGATTTGAGTCTGAAGTGCGAGAATATTGCGTCCAATACCGAGAAAACGATTTCAACTTTATCTCACGTTTAGCTGCTGAAGTGGGCCTATTCTATTATTTTCAGCACAGTGAAAAAGCGCATACCTTAGTCTTCAGCGACAATACAGATAAACAGTCAAAATTAGATACACCATTTCCCTACAACGCCACCAGTGGCGGCGCAACGGATGCTCCCTTTATCGGCTCATTTAGCTATCGCCACCAAATAAGACCCGCAAGTGTCACGCTCAAAGACAACAGCTTCAAGAAGCCTCAATACAGCTTTCTACAGACCAGCACAGGAAAATCACTGGAGTACCAGCGGCCCGATTATGAACACTTCGACTATCCCGGTCGTTATAAGGACGATGAAACAGGTATTCCCATTACGAGAGTGCGCCAAGAATACCTACGCCGTGATGCGCAGTTAGCTACAGGGCGCAGTAACATAATGCAGAGCATCAGTGGCTGCAAATTTGACTTAATGGGTCATAACGATACCGCACTCAATTGCGACTGGCTTTTCGTCACGGTTCAACATAGAGGCGAGCAAGGTGCTGCGGCGGAAGAGGCAAACACCCAGAGCGTCACCACATATAACAACGAATTTACCGTCATTCCAGGCAACGCACCATGGCAGGCGACACCTAAGTCTAAACCTCTGGTCACAGGTCCCCAGAGTGCGACTGTGGTTGGCCCCAAAGATGAAGAAATCTTCTGTGATGAATTTGGCCGGGTAAAAGTGCAGTTTCCCTGGGACAGATACGGTTTTAGCGATGACAAGTCCAGCTGTTGGGTACGTGTCAGCCAAGGTTGGTGCGGTGGACAATATGGCATGGTGGCCATCCCCAGAATAGGTCATGAAGTCATCATCAGTTTCTTAGAGGGCGACCCCGATCAGCCTATTATCACAGGCCGTACCTTTCATAGTATCAATCAGGTGCCTTACCCCCTGCCTGCAAACAAAACCCGCACCGTACTCAAAACCCAAACCCATAAGGGAGAAGGCAGTAACGAGTTGCGCTTCGAAGATGAAGCTGACAGGCAAGAAATATACCTCCATGCCCAGAAGGACATGAACACTCTGGTTGAAAATGACCTAAGCCAACATATCAAACACGATTCCCATCTGGATATAGAGAACGAGCGCTTTACCCGTATCAAGAATAATGACCACCTAACCGTCTCGGCAGACAGTCTCACTTTAGTGAAACAAGATGCCTGTGTGAATGTTGAAGGTAAGCAAAACAGCAAAGTCGGTAAAAAATCGATATTGGAAGTCGGCACCGAAGTTCATCTGAAAGCCGGCACGAAAATCGTTATCGAGGCCGGTGCCGAGTTGACGCTTAAAGCCGGTGGCAGTTTCCTCAAAATCGACCCTGCAGGCGTCCACTTGGTCGGCGCAGCCATTAATCTCAATTCAGGTGGCGGCGCGAACGCAGGAAGCGGTTATAGCGGCCAGTTGGCTGCCCTGCCTGGTAATGTCGAAGCCGCAGTCTTGCCGCCTCCCATGGGGAAGGTTGATTTAAGCGCATTACTTGTTGCCGATACTTTTTCTGCTCCCATGGTAAAAGTGTGCCCTCTATTAGGGGCTGATAAATAGTGTTAAAACAGTGGATTGAAAGTCAGCAACAAGCGGTTTATCTTTTGGTTGACCTGTTATCACAACCTGAATTACTGCCGCTATTTTGTCGACTAGGTGGTGAGGACGCGCAGCCTTTGTTTCAACAGGCGGAGTTTGAAGAGCATAAAGAGAAAGGTCCCTGGTTATTACCCTTGTCACAATTGATAAAAAAAGATCCGGATATTCTGACAGAATATCCTTCATTAACAGGTGCTTGGTTAAGCAGCTCACATAGCCCCGAAGCAATATCCAAACATTTACAAAGTTTATTACTGGCTGTTTATGAAGGCGAGGCGGTACTTTTCCGCTATTACGATATCAATGTATTGGCGCCTTTTCTCTCCTCGTTGACACCTGTTAAACAAGAGGAGTTTATGGGGCCAATTCATCACCTTGCCATGGAGCATGACCAGCATTGGCTGAACTTTAGCAATAATCAAATCAGGGCATATGATGCATCCCGCGATGTCCCTTGGTGGTATCTCAGCCCCGAGCAATTAGCTTCCCAAAGTAATCTACCTAGGCATGTATATACCATCGAACGTCAACTATGGCAGCAGTTGCATCCGTTAATGTGCATGCAACCTATGAGAAAAGAGATCATTGAATCTGCAATCATCTCGGCAAAACAAGAGAACATGGATGAGTTCGATATCCCTATGTGGGCTGCTGCCCAGCTAGGGAAAAGTGTGAATTACTCACCCGAAGGGATAGTACTGGGTATGAAATTAAATCAGCAAGAGAGTCTGACTCTAGCAAGATGGATGAAAAGTGTATGAGTAATCAACATTGTATCGCTTGTGAACAGTCAGACCACTGGATTGAAATTGATATTCGCGATGAGAATAATCATCCTTTTCAAGGCATTAAGGCATTCATCACGGACAGTGGCGGCAATAGCCAAGAGGTAACCCTCACAGGTCGACCACAGCTGCTGAACAATCTCGCTCCAGGTATTGTCACCATTACACTAGACACAGAACCTTGGCTGACTGAATCCATGACTAGGAAGCCACGACTCGAAAGCGAAGATAATCAGGTTGTGAGTTATTCAGAGCAAAAAAATGGCTTCAGTGATACGCCAAAAAACTACTTACATTTAACCAGCGGCGATCTTGTTACCGAGCCACCCAAAACACCACTTCCAGAGCGCCATCAAGCAAGTAAAGGTGACAGCGGTGAATATGAACTCTTTACCAACAAATCTTATGTGTTGGAGGTAAAGGCGTTTAATTGGCTTACCGTGCGCATGGGACTGTTCTTTGATGGCACGGGTAATAATACCGCCAATGCCCTGTGGGGCCGTGAGCAACGAGAGCAACACGTAAATAAGTGGATGCAAAAATGCGGCGCCAATAGCCCTGAAGCGTTGCAGGCCATGCGTGATGCTTGCGAAGCTCCAGATAACAGCGTTGAGGTCGAAGGCAGCGCAACTAACGGACTCACCAATATCCAGAAGTTAAGAGATCTCTATATCGATAGAAGCTACCCAGAAGACTCTTTATATCAAATTGGCCTCTATGTTCATGGTATTGGTACCTCTCTTGAAGCTCCAACCAGTCAAGGGATTGATGGTGACAGTGCAGTTGGCAGCGGCATGGGGCGGGGCGAGACAGGAGTTGAATCACGAGTCGAATTTGGTTATACCGAAATTATTGATAACTTTAAATTCAGTCATTGGCCAAACATACAAAGCGATTATGACGGCATAGGCAAATTCGAATTCGATACTTTCGGCTTCAGCCGTGGTGCCGCCGCCGCTCGCCACTGTGTCAACCAGATATTATTGGAAGAGGATAACCCAGTAGCTAAGTACATCGAAGAAACGCTATCCGATATCAGGCTACATCCACATTTCGACTGGCAAGATAACCAGTACTGCTACATCAACTTTGTCGGTATTTTCGATACCGTTGCAGCAATCATCACCGGCCTTGATGGTTTCGATGGGGCTCACGATGATGACAATGGATCCGTTAAGCTTTATCTGGACCCCAAACGTGTCGGTAAAGTGGTGCATTTAACCGCGCATCCCCAAGATGAATTTCGCTATAACTTCTCACTCAATCGCCTCAATAATGCCTCCAGTAACCCAAGCAGTGATTTTGTTGAAATCACGTTACCAGGTGTACACTCCGATATCGGCGGCGGTTATCCTTCACGGCATTTCTTTTCTGGAAAATTACAAAAGTACGATCCCTTTTTCACCGATTCTAAGTTAGTGGCAATAGAGCGCAGCAGTTACCGTAGCAAATGGGGAACCACTACTGAAGAAGCGATGAAAAAGACAAAAGCCTATGAGAGAATACAGCAAGAAAAGCAGCGATTAATAAATAATAATTGGTGTCAGGAGCAAGACTTAAGCATTACACATCGCACCTATCGAGGTCAGCGAGGCAGAGAGCCGAGTATCATCATTAATTTGATTATGTCTCGTATAGTCGAAGGCGACTTATCTCGGTTAGCACTAAGGTTAATGGCGGGGTTAGCTGAATTTAAAGGAGTAAAACTTGATACTAAAAAAGAAAGCGTTTGGACTGATGATGATAATTATGTTATCACCGACTTTAATGACAATTACCAAGTACTAGATCAATCTTTTGCTAATATCAGTCAGCAAGTACTGGAGCAAGCTAAGCAAGGTAAAGTGCTGCCCTTGTTACTCGATGATAAATTTCATCGAGCCTTAAGGCCTCATTTTATTCACCATAGTTCAGGTTTTGAAATCTTAGGGGGCTTGATTACGCCCAATGTCCCCAATGAGAATTTTGTGCGCACTTCATACTCTTGTAAGCAAGGAGCATAATGATACTAGTAGATAGAAATAGGATGATTCCATATTTTTTTAGGATCAAGAAATTAAAGCAAGTTGTTATGGTACTGCTATCACTATTTTTTTTCCAAGCATGCGCTGGAGGAGAAGCCAATATTGATTTAAAAGACGGCTCTACTTGGCGCATTTATGCCACAGCCCCATTTTATTATGATGTTTATGTAGAGCAAGTGAATACATATAACGACAATTTAGGTTGGGCAACATCTCATACTAGGCTCAATCGCTCTTATGATTCTCGGGCAGAGAGAATTAAGGAAGCTAAATTCTCACACTGGACATTTGACCCTTTTAGTTTGGAGCTATACGGCAATTATGTGAATAGCGCACAAACTATTTCCCCAAAAGTGAATGCGCCTGAGCAAGTATTTATTGCTTGGCTGTCGTTAGCTGAGGGGAAATATTATCAGCTGGACTATTTTTTAAGTCCGGAGTTGCGGCAAACAATGCTGCATAATCTGTTATATAAAGACAAAGATGGCCTCGGCTGCGGCAGTATTTTGTTGTTCGGTTTTATTCCAGGGGGTGAAGCAAATGTTTGGCTGGGCGCTTGCGGGAAATACACTTTTATTGAGCGAGTCAAAGCACTGATGGGCCCTTTTGATGAGAGTTACTTTGGTAAAGGACATCAAAGCCGTTTATATCCAGGATTAATCCGTCGCCAAAAAGAAAGAGCAGAGGCAGATGGCGTCACCCTTTTTCCTATTCCTCCTGAGCGCTTAGAGCATATGCGTAATAGTAATACTGCGCCCGGTTCCCCAGTATTATTAACTAAAAAGTCACCAGTTCCAAAACTCACACATTGCTGGGCTGAAAAACCCTATAACCTCAAAGTTAAACTTGAGATAGGATCGCCGCAACATCAGCTATCAAGGCGTATTTGGAATAATGCCTATGACTTCGCGGTAAAAGTCCGTTACCTCGATACAGGTATTCATCTAGCCTGGCAAGAAGCCGAAGAGAAAGGATTCAATGACCAGCAAAGAGAATTATGGGTGCTTGCCAGATTGAGTGCTCAAGGCCAAGTAGCAGCGACTCAGATTGCAAAGGGACTCGAACTCAATTCGGCTGAAGTGAAGCAAGTACAAAGCTGGGCCGATGATTTTTGTCGCGCAGATAGTAAATTATCTAGTTCGAGTCAGAATGAAACTCATTTTGAATAAAGCATCTTGAATAAAGTCATCTCGAATCAAGCAATAAATATGTCTGTTAGAAAGGTATGCATGCTGGTTACCCTGACAGTTATCTTTTTACTGAGCGCCTGCAAGAGCATCCCTAAGGAACTTACTCTTGATGAAGGCGCTGTTTGGAGTATCGGGATCACCGCTCCTCTGTATTACGGAGTCAGGATTGAAAATATTTGGGGGATCAATGACAGTCAGGATTGGACCAGTATTCTTCTTCCTCCCAATACCCATATCAGTGACTTGGACCAAGATAGAAAGTCCACACAAGCTGCTGGCTATGAATGGGACCCCTACATGCTTTCTCCAACTGTTTTTTATGCTAATGCACAGCAACCAGCACGAAAAATAACTCCCCCAGAGGAGATATTTATTGCCTGGTTGTCACTGGCGGAGGGTAAGTTTTATCGGCTAAATTATCGTCTTAGTGATGAATTACAGCAGCAAATGCTGAGTCTTAACACTAAGACCATACCCGAACAGACTAGTTTCTGTGGAAGTAAGTTGATATTCGGACTTATTCCTGGTGGTGAAGTCAGCGTTTGGTTATCCAGTTACTGTGAATCTGAATACCGTTTCATAGATCGTGTTAAGACTTCTGGTCCGTTCGGTGTTCCCTTTGATCTTGCATATGAAGAGTTCTTTAAAGGGGCGGTTCAGCGTTATGACGAAAAAATGGCTGCTCAAAACGTACAGCTATTTCCTATCCCAGAAGATAAGCTGGCCTTGATGCGTAACTCCAATGCCAAGCAAAAAAAATTGCCTCCCAAGCCTACACCTGCTCCAAAACTCACACATTGCTGGGCTGAAAAACCCTACAACCTCAAAGTGAAGCTTGAAATAGGCTCGCCGCAACATCAGTTATCAAGGCGTATTTGGAATAATGCCTATGACTTCGCGGTAAAAGTACGTTACCTAGATACGGGTATTCACTTAGCCTGGCAAGAAGCTGAAGAAAAAGGGTTCGATGCTCAGCAAAGACAGTTATGGGTGCTTGCCAGATTGAGTGCTCAAGGCCAAGTAGCAGCGACTCAGATTACAAAAGGGCTCGAACTCAGTTCTGCTGAAGTGAAACAAGTACAAACCTGGGCCGATGATTTTTGCCGCGCAGATAGCAAATTATCTAGTTCGAGTCAGAATGAAACTCATTTTGAATAACGCATCTTGAATAAAGTCATCTCGAATCAAGCAATAACTATGTCTATTAGAAAGGTATGCTTGCTGGTTACTCTGACTGTTATCTTTTTGCTGAGCGCCTGCAAGAGTGTTCCTAGGGAGCTTACACGTGATGAAGGTATGCCTTGGAGTGTCGGGATCACCGCTCCTCTGTATTATGGAGTCGAAGTTGAACATATCTGGGGGATCAACGACAGTCAAGACTGGACCAGTATTCTTATTCCTCCCAATACTTACCGAGTTAATTTTGAAGAAAGGAAACAAAGAGCTATATCAAGGGGAGCGAAATGGGATCCCTACATCCTTTCACCTAGAGTTTTTAATGCCACTGCACAGCAACCAGCATGGAAAGTCACACCGCCAGAGGAGCTATTCGTTGCCTGGTTGTCACTGGCGGAGGGCAAGTTTTACCGGTTAAATTACCGTCTGAGTGATGAGCTTCAGAAAAAAATGTTAAGGCTGAAAAACGCCCCCAAACCAGGAGAGGGAGGTGAATGTGGAAATAAGTTGATATTCGGACTTATTCCAGGCGGTGAAGTTAGCGTTTGGCTTTGGAGTTACTGTGATCTAGAGTATAGCTTCGTAGAGTATGTTCAGGCTTCTGGACCATTCGATTACGCATTTTATCCCGACAGAAATACCGAATATTATGCTTCCTTGACAAAAAGGCTTCGCGAAAAAGTGACTGCTCAAAACGTACAGCTATTTCCTATCCCAGAAGATAAGCTGGCCTTGATGCGTAACTCCAATGCCAAACAAAAAAAATTGCCTCCCAAGCCTACACCAGCTCCAAAACTCACACATTGCTGGGCTGAAAAACCCTATAACCTCAAAGTGAAGCTTGAAATAGGATCGCCGCAACATCAGCTATCAAGGCGTATTTGGAATAATGCCTATGACTTCGCGGTAAAAGTCCGTTACCTCGATACAGGTATTCATCTAGCCTGGCAAGAAGCCGAAGAGAAAGGATTCAATGACCAGCAAAGAGAATTATGGGTTCTTGCCAGATTGAGTGCTCAAGGACAAGTGCCTGCGACTCAGATTGCAAAGGGGCTCGAACTCAATTCGGTTGAAGTGAAGCAAGTACAGACCTGGGCCGATGATTTTTGTCGCGCAGATAGTAAATTATTGAGTTCGAGTCAGAATGAAACTAACCTCGAATGAAGCCAACTCCAATCAAAGAAGATACTTAAAGGGCTTGTGATTCAACAAGCCCTTCTCATGACTATTCGCTAGCAACTAGCTAGGATTCACTAGCCCACTAGCGACTCTTCACTAACGGCACTAACCACCTGTGAATTTCTGCCACCAGGATAATGGCTCGCCACAGTTTTTCGCCGGATGATAACTACCACTCAAGGCTGGCAACGCTATGGTGTTTTCACAACCCGCTTCCATCGCTTTACCGGTTAAACGATCGAAGTGGCCATTAACCACGCCATTGATGGGGGTGCGCCTTAGGCTGATAGGAGGACGATTGTTGAGGAAGTCTTGGTAGACGGCCATGGCGCCGCTACTGCCGTAGAGCCCGGTCTTACCATTATCGTCGCGGCCAACCCAGATTGCGGCGACGTTACGTTCATCGAAACCGGCAAACCAAGAGTCACGGGAGTCGTTACTGGTGCCAGTCTTACCCGCAAGGCTAATGCCAGGGAACGCCTTACCTAAACGAGTCGCAGTGCCAGATTGAACCACTTGAGTCATGGCATATTGCACCAAGAAATCTGTTGCAGGGTCTATCGCCTGACTCTGAGGAATACGTGATACAGGCAGTGGATTATTGTCCTTGTCTAACACGGCCGTGATAGACGATAGTCGACGATAGCGTCCGTTATCGGCAATGGTTTGATAGACCTGAGCCACCATCAAGGGTGAGCCACTAACCGCTCCCAGCAGCATAGAAGGATACTCAGAGATTTTCTCCCTCCAGCCCGCCTTGTCTAAAGTCGTGGCCACACTACTGACTCCGATAGCCATGCCCAAGTTCACCGTGGGCACATTCATCGACTTCTTGAAGCCTGTGAGCAGGGGCACCTTACCACTAAACTTCCTGGTCACATTCTGTGGAGACCAGGTCTTACCATGACCATTTTTCAAGGTGATGGGCTGGTCTTTCAGTGGCGTCGCTAAATTATACTTATCGGCTTGCTTGAGCGCAGTCGCATAGACAAAAGGTTTTATCAGGGAGCCTATGGGACGACGTATTTCAACGGCGCGGTTATAGCCCTTGTAGCCCGGAGATTTATCTCCCACCATGGCAGCAATACCTGCAGTGGCCTTATCTGTCAGCACCATGCCTACTTGGAGCTGCTTATCATTCTTACCCAGTCGAGCCATCACCTTCTTAACCGACTTTTCGGCCGCTTCCTGGGCCATAGGATCGAGTGTGGTGTAAACCTTAATCCCCGACTGCTTGAGTAAGGTATCTCCGAAGCGTCTCGCCAGTTCATGTTTCACCACGGCAAAGAAGGCGGGTAACTTTTGATGTACAGGTCTATCTGACTTTCTCAAGCCCAGAGGAGACTCGGCGGCGGCCTTGTATTGGGCTACTGAGATCTTTTCCCCTTCCATCAAGAGTCTAAGCACTAGATCACGTCGCTCCTGAGCACGCTCGGGATAACGCCAGGGATTGTAGTAAGAAGGCCCCTTAATCACGGCGACTAAAAAGGCTTGTTGAGACAGAGTCAATTCGGCGATAGGTCGACCAAAATAGAACTGCGACGCCAGCCCCATACCGTGTACGCCACGAGCCTTATCTTGACCCATATACACTTCATTGAGATACGCTTCTAGGATTTCATCTTTGCCGTAACGAAAATCTATGATCAAGGCCATCAAGGCTTCACGGGCCTTACGCACCAGTGAACGTTCGCTCGACAGGAAGAAGTTTTTGGCCAGCTGCTGAGTCAGTGTCGAGCCCCCCTGTACCGTTCTTCCCGCGCTGATGTTGACCATCAAGGCGCGAACGATAGCGAAAGGATTCACGCCATAGTGTTCATAGAAGCTTCTATCTTCGACCAGAATGAGGGCCTCTATAATCGATGACGGCATCTTATCGGCTTTCACAAACACCCTATCTTCGCCATCACCTGTGATGATTCGATCCAGTAATACCGGCTCGAGATGGAAAACAGCCAATTGACGATGATCTTGGGAGCGGGAAACAGCACTCACACCTTGAGAATCGAAGGTGATCATCACCCTCTGTTCCGCCTGATCCCCTTGAGGATGCAGAAAAGGCCTACGCCAAAGATCGACTCTGGTTCTGGATGCAGAAAACTCACCGACCTGTCTGGGGTTGGCGACCTTACGATAACCGAGTAACTTAAGCTCTGAAATTAATTGGCCATGACTGACTGCGGCGCCGGGATAAAGGGCCATGGAACGACTGAATACCTGAGCGGGAAGGTGCCATTTCTGCCCTTCAAATTTTCGCGCTATGATTTGATCCAGATAGATGCTGTAAATAGACACAGCTGCGATGACAATAACGCCAAGCTTCCAGCCAATAGACCAGACTTTGCGGCTCCAGCCAGAGGATACTTTTCTAGCCGAAGATTTTTTACGCGGCTTAGCTTTAGACGGTGCTTTCTTGGCACCTTGTTTAGATACAGCTTTCTTTGTCATCTTTATTCCGAAAAAAGGTTTCGGCTCCCGGGAACTAAGCCCTGGGAACTAGCTATCATTTCTACTTAATGTCTTTTTCTTGGTAAAACGGGTCGGTAAGGTATTGGCTGGATCATCTGGCCATAGATGCTTGGGATACCTGCCTTTCATCTCTTTCTTTACTTCAACATATGGACCCTGCCAGAAGCTGGCAAGATCGGCAGTTAAGGCTAAAGGTCTGCGCGCTGGAGAGAGTAGCTCCATGGTCACCGTTAGCTTGCCATTAGCTAAAATAGGACTCTGAGCCATGCCTAATGCTTCTTGCAATCTGACACTGAGCCTGGCCCTGCCCGCATCATCATAGGTGATGGCCGCTCGGGTCCCAGTTGCCATGGGCCAATGGCAGGGAAAAAGCTTGTCGAGGCGCTGCTGCTTGTCCCACTCAAACAGATTAAGCAGCTGAGTATAACAGCCAAGTGCCCGCAGTTGTGACAAGCTTCTTACATCATTAATGTAAGGCCCCAGCCAATCCTCCAAGGTATCTAAGAGATGTTGTTCACCGATATCCGGCCAGCCAGTATCCGTATCTAGCTCAGACGCTAGCTTAGCTCTACATTGAAGCTGTAATGCCTTTGGGTTAAAATCAAGTAATTCCAACCCCTTACTTCGTATCTGTTCAAATATGGCTGCTTTTATCTGCTCAGGTGCAGGCTTGTTCGATGCCGCCTTACTCAAGACGATTTGACCGATCCTCTGTCGACTCTCGGCAAAGAATCGTCCTTTCGCCTCATCCCAACCACAATAATCTTGGCTCTTGACCAGAAAAGATAATCGCTTCTTAAACAAATCTTCATCTATCTCGGCCGCCAAATAGACTCTGCCACTGGTGCGTCCCTCACTCTCCTGAAAATCTGCCACCACCAACCAATTGGCCCGGGCTAAAGGATCATGCTCCGGAAGAGTGACCCCGGTACCATTCGCCAACTGATAGCCAGACACACCTCGGCTCTTGGCTATACGATCCGGAAAAGCCAACGCTAATAACAGGGCGATATCACCAGAACCCACAGATGAGACGAGCCGAGACAGGTCGATATTAACCTTGAGTTTTTTCATCCAGGTACGTACCTGTTTACCGGCTTCCCCCTGGATTGCCTCTCTGAGGTAGTGACTGATATCGACGCCATGTCGACCCAGAGAGCGGGACTCTAAAATCCCGGCGAGTAAACAAGCCAAGCCCACCAGATGATCATCCCCTTGGCTCTGTGAGAGCGTCTTTGCCTTAAGTAACATATGCGCCAGCCTTGGATGACAGCCCAGCTGATAAGCTTGACTACCATGGCGAGTTAGCTTTCTCTGTGCATCGACCAGCTCTAATAAGGCCAGTAACTGCCAGGCCACTGTCTCATTGGCTTTCGAAGGCTGAGTCAGCAGAGGCAATTCATTAAGCGCCTTCACTCCCCAACAAGCGGCATCCAGTGACATGGGAATCAGATCGCTGTGTAAAATTTCCGGCTCATCCGCCTTAATCAGTCGCCCTTGCTCCTCTTGACTCCAGAGCCGCAGACAATAACCGGCAGAAAGACGCCCCGCGCGCCCAGCACGCTGGGCCGCAGATGCCTGACTGATGCGTTTGAGTGTCAGGCGCGTCACCCCGGTTTTAGGGTTAAAGCTGGCATGACGCTTATAACCGGAATCAACCACCATAGTGATGCCGTCAATGGTCAGACTCGACTCGGCGACATTGGTAGACAAGACGATTTTACGCTTACCATCTGTGGCTGGAGCGATTGCCCTGTCTTGGGCTTTAGCCGGCAGACTGCCATAGAGTGGGCAGAGAGAAAATAAATTAAGATCCAAACGCTGAGATAAATAATCATGTAAGCGCATGATCTCCCCCTGACCGGGAAGAAAGGCGAGCAGTGAACCAGAAGAATCGATATCTCTCGCTACACTGGCATCTAAGCTAGCAAGATGCTTATCATCGCCATTGAGCAAGTCGACGATGCATTTCCCCATGTGTTCTAACCAAATTTGGGTGCGATTTTGGTAAGGGTTGGCCCCTTGAGTCCGCCCCTTAGATTCTGCCAGGCTTCGATAACCTAGCTCGACGGGAAAACTGCGGCCCTCACTCTGTAACGAACAAGCATCTGGCATCAGAGTCGACAGTGGAAGGCCTGCAAGCGTAGCTGACATGGCCAAGATTTTAAGGTCTTCTCGAAATGATCCCTGGATCTCCAGCGCCAATGCCAAGCCAAGGTCGGTCGTGAGATGACGTTCATGAATTTCATCGAAGATAATGAGATCAATTCCAGTTAACTCGGGATCTTGCTGGATCATGCGAGTCAAAATACCTTCGGTGACGATCTCTAACCGGGTCGAATCACCGCAACGAGACTCGCCCCTCACTCTATAACCAACCTCCCCACCTATCTGAGTGCCTCGCTGACTGGCAATATAATGCGCCACACTCCTTGCCGCCACGCGCCTAGGTTCAAGCATCAATATTTTGCCTTTCAGCTCACTCCAATCTAGCATAGCTAGCGGTAATGCCGTCGATTTACCGGCACCGGTGGGCGCTTCCAGAATAACTTGATTTGTGGCACGAAAAGCCTCTCTTAAGGGCGAGAGCAGCTGGTGTATGGGTAACTGATTCAAGGGAAGTGAGGTCTCTATGGCTGATGGCGACCCAGTGTACATGATTGCTGGTGGGATGGCATATGCCCTAGCCTCTTTCAGGCTCTGAACTATGACTCGACCCATGATTAAATACTTTAAAAATACATGTATAAATAAAAACTTAGCCTGTACAGTTATTTCCACGCCATAATATAAAGAAGAGCTATTTCCCTTAGCCATAGTTAAAGGAAGTAATATGCAGCGACTATTTTTAGGCATCTCGCCAACAAAGCAGCAAGTTAATCAACTCAGCGATATTCAGTCTCAACTGAGTGCAGCAGGTCACAAAGGTTATGGTCGCCCGGTCAATCGAAATAATTTTCATATGACCCTCGCCTTTCTCGGTCAAACCGATAATGACTCTCTTGCCCGGTTAATTAAGGCTATCGATGTCATGGCTTGCACCGGTGGCTGGACTAAATTTAGCATCACCTTAGACAAATTAACCTTGTGGCGTAAGCCTCAGGTGCTGTGCTTATCCGCGCCTTCCTTGACTCAGGTATCACTCAATCCTGAGTTGTACTGTGCCGTTGAGCGTTGTCAGCAGATTATTGATGCGATACAGTCAAAATCGCCACCCACCAGTTCGACAGAAAATGGCGCCAAGCAGCTAACTAAACCCCATCTGCATTTCACTCCCCACATCACCTTGCTCAGGAAAGCCAAGTTGTTGCCCAAACAAACTCTGATGCAGATGGGTTTAGCTTCGATCACGCTAACCCCAAGTCAGATGCATTTATATCAATCAGTCAGTGGCGAACGTGGTGTCGAATACCATATTTTACATTCCTGGCCATTAGTCTGAACACGCTAAGCTTTCAACCTCTAAAACATCACAACAAAAGCTGAACTAAATTGCATTCAAATAAGACTTAGTCGCCACTAAACGTACCGTCGCCGCCCCTATGATGTCTAAGAAACCGAGTATGCTATGAGGCTTGTCGGCGCTGATCCATGCCGATCCCGTCGCACCTATGGGCAACATGGCCATAGTCGCTTCATCGACTTCTAAGATAACCGTACGCCCGATCGGCATAGAACCCAGAGAAATATGCCTGCCAACGGACTGTTCTCTTGGAAATATATCCCCCTGTGCCTCTCCGGTTGCCTCTACTTTACTGTGTACTCTCGCCCTGAATATCTGCCCCGGGTAAGCATCGATATAAAACTCGGCAAATTGCCCCTTATTGATATAGGCAAAGGACTGATCCGGGATCCGCATCTCGACAAACTTCTTATCTGTCTGCCAAAAATGCATGGCGCCGACACGTGAGCCACCGGCAATGTAGACATGGGTCACCATACCGTCGAAGGGGGCGGTCACATTGAGTTGGCTGAGTTCATAATTTAGGCTGCGGATCTTAGCCTGCTGAACATCCAGTTGTGCCTCAAGAACCTTGAGCTCGGCCTGAACAATCTCGACTCGATCCCCGGAATTTTCCAGATCACGCTCACTCACATGAGCCTGGATCCTTTGATTTCGAACATAATCACGATTGGCCTGAGTAAACTCCACCTGTTTTGCTTCCACCGTGCGTTGAATTTCCATCTTCTTCGCCATCACCTCATCGATGGCGCTAACAACGGTATCGTCCCTCAAGGTATAAAGCAGTTCTCCCTCGTTTACGTGCTGGTTATGATCGACATAGATCTTATCAATCTGCTGGCCTAAAGCCGGTGATAGCACCGAGTGAGGGGCTCTAACTGTCGTCGAGTTAGTCAGATCGGCAGGGGAATAGAATCGATGCGCCATAAACAGGCTAAAGGCAAGCAGACAACCAATCAACACGCTGATAAAGTAATTTCTGGGTCTGGGATTAATGACTTTAAACTTAAACAATAACCAAACAATAAATATATAGGGAAGCATTATCTCTTTCATGAACGTGTCCCCTTAAACCATAACTGTGCCTTATCCCAATCCGTCACAATCGCAATTACAGCGATGACCCACAAGGGTTTCCAAATTAGACCTAACATACATAACCAAAAAATCAGTTTTGCTTGATGCATTCCCTTCTCTTTCGCCATGTATTTTGGCAATGAATGCAGGTGCCATAGCTTTAGGGCAACCCAAGAGAATACCGATAGCGTCACTAAGGCGATAAACCACATAAACGCGACGGAATCGAGCAAGACCATCAAACTAGGCAGGGATTCAAATTCTAAACTTGTATCATGTATTTTCATTCATTCTCTCAGCTGAACTCTGGAGTCAACACTCAATAATCTTCACTAAGAGGAATAACACTGAGGACGGATAAACCCATCTCGTTGAGATAAGTAAGCACAAAATAATTTAGCAGCCGAGAGTCTAACTTTACCTGGCTGAATGACAGTTGAATCGAGGTGAGGAAGCATGCCTAGATAGCAGAGGTGATAGACTTATATCAGGTAAAATAAGAAGAATTTTTAAAAACGTAGATAAAAAAATGCCCCCTTTCCAAGGAAGCAATTGAAGAATGTAGTTGCTGACAAATTTTAGTTTTAATTGTTAAAGCTACTTTATAAAATCACTAGCTAACAGGCCTTAGCTAGATCCTATTTCCGATTAGAAAGTAATCACCATGTTCACGCTCTACCCTGAGCTTAAAATCAGTAGAGCTAAGATTAATATCACAGTCGAAACTTAAAACAGACCGATATTATTTGAAAAGATGTGAAAACCTTTGAATTGGCCAACAATAGAGATTTAAGGGGTTGAATAGGCATAAAAAGATAATAAATAGATACAGTTAATGATTATCAGTTGCAGGTTAGTCCTTTTGGCAAGGACTCTCATTTAGCTCTAAGATCTATAATTCTGTATCGAAATGAGTCATGACTTGTCGAAAAAGGTCCCTTGAATCTACTGCGACTCCCTGACCGCCGCTGGAGGTAACTTTAGCGATCAACTCATCTGTCGCATTCAGGGTATAGATATAAAAAGGGATCACGGTACCTTGGTTACGCATCTTCTCGAGTAATTTCAAACCGGCGATGGCATCCTCTTCGCGGCCCATGTCTGAGATAATCACATCGTATTGATATAAGGAGATAAGTAGCAGGGCTTCCCGGGATGAAGTAGTGCTGTATACCCCTATGTTTTCCCTCCTAAGATACTCCCTCTCCCTCGAGTTATTCTCCGGATGGTCATCTATCCATAATACCCGCCCAATGGCATCGGCAGCCTCACTGTAAACAATTGTCTTTTCATCGATAACACTATGCCCTTCATGACTCGCAGTTAAGTATCGATCGAAGGAATGTGTAGAAAGCAGAGCATATAAAACGACGAAACTCACAACGATAGAAAATAAAATTATCGACACTCTGGGCCAATCATGGGCAAGCTTGTCTAGCTTCTGCCGAGTTCTCGCAAACTTAGACACTTACAGAGTAGCGCTTAAGAGTAACAATAATGCAACAAACGACCTGGTGGAGCAATAGCATCGCTTGGGGAAGATATTATCAGGTAAGGGTAATACGTAAAGAACAAGGTTACAGCTAGACAGTCAAAGCCCATAAAAAAGCCAGAGTCACTATAACTCTGGCTTCAGAAGCTTTACTGCATCAGGCTTAAGATTAGTCCTGAAGCAAGCCCGCTATGGTTAGCATACCGTGTGTGGTACCACCTGCGGCCCAAAGAGCATTTGGAGAGTCGGCAAAAGCAGAAGCCAGATCCATATGCAGCCATTTCACATCCGGTGACACAAAATGCCAAAGGAAGCCTGCAGCGTTGGATGCACCGCCGGCGCCACCACCTTTCATCGGGCGACTGTTCGCCGTATCGGCATAGGCTGATGGACACATCTCACGATGCCAAGGATCTAACGGCAGAGGCCAAACTCGCTCACCCACTTCGGCAGCTTTTGCTTGTGCCATAGCGAGTACGTCACTCGACGGAGAGAAGATAGCATTGTAATTCGTCCCGACCGCCATAACTGCCGCGCCTGTTAAGGTCGCTGCATCTATGATCAACTCAGCACCTGTGGCTGATGCCGCTTGTAAGCCATCGGCCAACACCAAGCGACCTTCGGCATCGGTATTGACCACTTCGACCGTAACACCATTCTTATAGGTCAAGATATCACCAAGCTTATAGGCATGGCCACTGATCAGATTCTCGGCGCAGCAAAGGAAGAGTTTTACACGCTTGTTCAAGCCTTGCTTCATGGCAAGACCGAGCGCCGCTGTTACGGTAGATGCGCCGCCCATATCACACTTCATTCCCAGCATGCCTTCCGAGGCCTTGATGCTGTAACCGCCAGAGTCGAATGTAATGCCTTTACCCACTAAGGCCACAGATACAGGCGCATCTTCTCCTAGCGGGTTGTAATCGAGTTCAAGCATGGCAGGTGGACGTTCACTGCCACGACCCACAGCATGAATACCTACCCATTTCTGCTCTAAAAGCTCTTGGCCTTCGATGATACGGTAAGTCACCTTATCGCCGCCGATCTCAGATAACCAATGGGCCGCCAGAATAGCTAACTTAACAGGCGCTAAATTTTCAGGGGTTTCATTGATCAAATGACGCGCAAAACCAGCACTCTCGAGGCGGTTTTGGAGTTCAATTTGAGCCGAATCATCACCAGTCCAACGAATCTCAGGTTCAGATTTAGCCGTGGTGAAACCCAGGGAGAAGGCCCACTGAGAGTCCACATTCCACAATTCACCTTCAAGGGCTATGGTCGATAAACCTTGGCTACGAAGTTTACGTGCCGCTTGTTGGATCTGACGCAACTCATCGTCACCTTGAAGATGGATCGTCGCCAGATCATTACTAAAAGTAACATCAGCCTTGCCCCAATGAGCGGCCGGTGCATCTTTGGTAAGGGTAACTTTCATTAAATCTGTCATGGGTGTTCCTTCCTGAACTATTGCTTATTTCGTTTTGCACGCAGTTTACTTCATAGAGTCAGATACCGACAGTTAAAAGCTGATAACCTTGTGCCATTATTCCAATAATAGCGGATCTCAAGTCATGGAATTCAGTCCCTCTTTCCAACAGGGGAAATTAATAAAAAGATACAAGCGCTTCCTTACTGATATCGAACTCGAAGATGGCAGCCAGGTCACCATACACTGCCCTAATACCGGCTCCATGAGAAACTGCTTGTTTGAGGGGAAAAGAGTCTGGTTTTCCATCTCGGATAACCCTAAACGTAAATACTCACGAACCTGGGAGCTGGCCGAGTCCGACCAAGGCCACCTTATCGGCATCAATACCGGCAGAGCCAACCAGCTGGCAGAGGATGCCATTAGAACCGGTGTCATCACAGAGCTTCAGGGGTATAGTTATCTTAAGCGTGAAGTAAAATACGGCAGTGAAAATAGCCGTATCGATATTTTATTGCGGGACGAATCGACAACGAGTCCTAAGCAAGACTGTTATATAGAGGTAAAAAGTTGCACCTTATTAGAAGAGGGCCAAGGCTACTTTCCCGACGCTGTCACCACCCGCGGACAGAAGCATCTTCGCGAGTTAATGGAGATGGTCACTTTAGGCCATAGAGGCGTGCTGCTTTTTGTGGTGCAGCACACAGGAATCGACTCGGTACAAGCGGCCGCTCATATCGACCCGGAATATGCCCGACTCCTCACCAAGGCACATCAATCCGGCGTCGAAGTATTGGCATATTGTGCTGAAATGTCGCCAAATTGCTCATCCTTGATTAAATCCTGTCCTGTCAAACTCTAAATAGGCGGTAAAAGTTGAATTAATTAAGAATAGGGAACATAGTCAAGGAATATCATTATCGCAACACAAAAAGTTTGCTTGCTCTATCAGTTTCTGATATAGATATCGGCCTTAAAATACAAGCGCCCTACAACGCAAATGATTAACAGGAGATGCGTTATGCCAGAAGGCACTAAAAAACTCGGCGTGCTCGCTATCGCAGGTGTAGAACCTTATCAGGAAAAACCTGGTGAGGAGTACATGAACGCAGATCAGTTGGGCCACTTCAGAAAGATTCTGGATGCTTGGCGTAATCAATTGCGTGAAGAGGTCGACCGTACTCTAAGCCACATGCAAGACGAAGCAGCTAACTTTCCAGACCCTGTAGATCGTGCAGCACAGGAAGAGGAGTTCAGTCTCGAACTTAGAGCTCGTGATAGAGAACGTAAATTGATCAAGAAGATCGAGAAGACACTTCAGAAGATAGAAGAAGATGACTTCGGTTTCTGTGATTCTTGTGGCATCGAAATCGGCATTCGTCGTTTAGAAGCCCGTCCAACAGCCGATCAATGTATCGACTGTAAGACACTTGCCGAGATTAAAGAAAAGCAGATGGCAGGTTAATCTGACTTATCTTGTTTTCTTGCTTAAATATTTAAGTAAGAATAGGCAAGAGTAAATAAAGCGGGGCCTAGCCCCGCTCTAATTCCTTCCCCGCTAAAAATTCAGCCCTGGGTTAATCTTGTCTTAGGTGAAATAATTTGAGTCACCAGCAATATATTGGCCGATTTGCCCCCTCTCCTTCAGGCCCCTTACATCTTGGTTCCCTCGTTGCCGCTCTGGGCAGTTACTTGCGTGCCCGCTCACAACACGGCCAATGGCTGGTTCGCGTCGAAGATATCGATCCTCCGCGAGAAATCGCGGGAGCGACAGATGATATCTTACGTACCTTAGAGGCTTATGGACTGCATTGGGATGGCGACGTCTTATATCAAAGTGACCGTCTCGATGCTTATCAGAGCCAGATAGACAAATTAATTGCACAGGACAAGGCGTATTTCTGTCAATGCAGCCGTAAACAGATCAAAGCCATGGGCGGTACTTATGATGGACGTTGTGGCCGGCTCACTCAGCCATACCACAGCGGCGCCATTCGCATCCGCAATCGTGCTGGCATTGACAGATTTAACGATCTACAGATGGGAGAGATTAAGGTAGATAAAGACTTTGCCACCGAAGACTTCATCATCAAGCGCAGCGACGGTTTATATGCCTATCAGTTGGCAGTAGTGATGGACGATGGCTTGCAGAACATTACCGAGGTGACAAGAGGCAGTGACTTGCTCATCCCCACTTGCAGGCAGATAAGTCTGTTTCAGATGTTTGAGCAAACGCCGCCAACATGGCTCCACTTACCTCTGATCTGCACAGAGCCTGGCATGAAACTCTCGAAACAGAACCATGCCGCCGCCATAGATAAGGCACAGCCCCAGGCAAGCTTCAATTCAGCTTTAGCTTTTTTAGGCCAAGTCCAGATAACACCTGAGCAGCAAATGGAAAAGATGGTCACTCAAGCCGTCGCACAATTCGATCTTTCCTTAGTCCCCAATCAAACAGAAATCATCCAAGCGTAAGAATATACTCATTAGGTTACATTTGGGGTATCATAGCCGCCTTGTTGTAACCCATAGTACTTTTGCACAGCACTGATGCAATTCCGAGGTGTCCCATTTTTCGCCGTATTAGCAAATTCTGTAAACAGTTATTTGATAACCAACAGACGACTGAAGAAACGATAAATTCAGGCTTAAGTCTGGAGGTTGTCCCGAGACAAGATCACGATATTTCTCGGAGACAAATGAGCGAAAATGCCATAAAGGTACTCTATCGCTTACATAAGTCTGGCTTTAAGGCGTATCTGGTCGGTGGCGGCGTGCGCGATATTCTCCTGGGGTTTCAACCTAAAGATTTTGATGTGGTCACCAATGCCACCCCGGAAGAGATCAAAGGTCTGTTCCGTAATTGTCGACTCATTGGCCGACGTTTTCGTCTGGCCCATATCGTCTTCGGCCGTGATGTGATCGAAGTCGCCACTCTACGTGGCCATCACGTAGACTCGGGTGAGAAGATCTCCAAGACCAATGCCGAAGGTCGACTGCTGCGTGATAACGTCTACGGCACCATAGATGAAGATGCCGAACGCCGTGACTTCACCGTCAATGCCCTCTATTACGACATCAGTGACTTCTCCATTCACAGCTATGGCGGTGGCCTTCAGGATCTTCAGTCTCGTACAATCAGAATGATAGGCGATCCCAATACCCGCTACCGTGAAGACCCTGTGCGTATGCTCAGAGCCGTGCGCTTCGCCACTAAGCTTGGTATGACCATAGAGAAAGACACAGCTTCACCTATCTATGAATTGGCACCTCTGCTGAAAGATATTCCTGCGGCCCGCATGTATGAAGAGATCCTTAAACTCTTCTTCAATGGCCAAGCACAGAACAACTTCAACATGATGCGTGACTTTGGCCTGTTTGAACCGCTATTCCCTCTGGTCAATAGTCTGCTTGTCGATGAGCCTGAAGGCCCGGCGTCTAAGATGATGCAGAGCATAATGGAGAGCACAGATTCTCGGGTAAAAGCCGAAAAAACTGTCACACCTGCGTTCTTCTACGCCGCGATTCTCTGGTACCCTCTGAGCCAACGCGCCGATGATATCGCTTTAGAGGGTGGTTTAAGTCTCTATGATGCCTATTATGCCGCCATGGGCGACGTGATGGAGCAACAGTGCAGTACCATCAGTATTCCACGCCGCTTTAGTACGCCAGCGAAAGATATCTGGCAGCTGCAGCTAAGATTCGATCGTAATCAAGGGACACGCGCCTTCAAGTTTATCGAACATCCTAAATTCCGCGCAGCCTATGACCTGCTATTGCTTAGAGCAAGCGCAGAAGGTGGCGCTGTGGCTAAATCTGCCGCTTGGTGGAAGAGCTTTGTCGAAGGCGGCGAAGAGCAACGTAGCGTCATCGCTCGCTCAGTTAACAAGGGCAGCCGTAATCGTAACTCGAATCAGCGCCGTCGTCGTAAACCATCGGCCAAGAGGACATCACCTAATTCAGGCGAGCAGTCAAGTAGCCAACCGACCGAGAAGCCATCGGAAAACAACAAAAGCGCTAATTCAGGCAATCAAGCTGCGTCCCCATCAACGGATAAGCCAGTCGGCTAATGGCCAAGGTTTATCTTGCTCTCGGGGCAAACCTGACAGAGCCCGAATCTCAGCTCGACAGCGCCTGTAAGGCACTGCTCGAGCTGGCTGACTCGAATATTAAGCCCGCACTCACAATATCCTCTTACTATCGCTCGGCTCCCATGGGCGATGTAGTGCAGCCTGATTATGTTAATGCCGTTGCCTGCTTCCATACTAGCCTAGATCCCATCGAGCTATTAGATGTATTACAGCAGATAGAGAATGAACAGGGCCGGGTAAGATTAGAACGTTGGGGGCCGCGCACCTTAGATCTCGATCTCTTACTCTATGATAATCAGACCATAGATACTCCCAGACTCACTGTTCCCCACTATGGTATGAAACAACGCAGCTTCGTGCTTATTCCCCTTGCCGAAATAGCACCTGAGCTGACACTGCCATGTGGCACAGCACTCAATAGTCTTATCGATGTAGATTTGGCAGCAGAATTAGAACAAATAGTCAGATAGTATTGAACTCTGATGGGAGTTAGCTTATAACAGCTCTCTATCAAGGATTCATAACCGTTTTTTAATCAGATTTAAGAAAGTCACTATGTCTAAGATAACTAGCTCTACCCTGCTCAAGTTTAAGCAGGAAGGTAAAAAGTTCACTTCACTCACGGCCTATGATGCAAGTTTTGCCAGCGCCTTCGACAGTGAAGGAGTTGATGTATTACTCGTAGGCGACTCTATGGGTATGGTGCTTCAAGGACATGATGATACTCTGCCGGTCTCGGTCGAAGATATCGCCTATCACACTCGCTGCGTTCGTCGCGGAGTAAAGCGTGCTCTACTTATCGCCGACATGCCCTTTATGAGCTATGCCACCCCTGAGCAGGCAATGGCCAATGCTGCTATTCTGATGCAAGCTGGTGCCAACATGGTCAAGGTTGAAGGCGGCCACTGGCTGTTAGAGACTGTGACTAAGCTCACCGAACGTGGCATTCCAGTATGTGCTCACCTGGGTCTTACCCCTCAGTCGGTACATGTATTCGGTGGCTTTAAGATCCAGGGGCGTGATGCGGACAATGCTCAGCGCATCTTAGATGAAGCCAAAGCGATAGAAGCCGCCGGCGCTCAGCTTTTGGTCGTCGAGTGTATTCCGGCGCCATTAGCAAAGGCCATCAGTGAAGCCCTGACGATCCCTGTGATAGGCATAGGTGCAGGCGCTGGCACAGATGGACAAATCTTGGTCATGCATGACGTACTCGGGATCTCCAGTGGCTATATTCCTCGCTTCTCTAAGAATTACCTGAAGCAGACCGGTGAAATTCGTGAGGCCATTCGCGCTTATATCGATGAAGTCGAGAAAGGAATATTCCCGGGCAGTGACCATACATTTAGCTAGACAATAATCTTGTCCCTTTAGCTAGAACGATGAATAAACGTTGCCGGCCTGACACAGGTTTTAGCCGGCGATACTGATAACTAAAAATAAGAAAATTGCTAAGGATTGCCATAAGGCAGCCCTTAACTTAGAGCAGTGATAGGCCCAATCAAGATGATCACCACCCAAGAGATTACACAGATACGTGAGCAAGTTCGTGCCTGGCACGCCAAGGGCGAAACCGTCGCCTTCGTCCCCACTATGGGTAACTTGCACTTAGGCCATATCACTCTTATCAAAGAAGCGGTAAAACGAGCCGACCATGTAGTCGCCTCTATTTTCGTCAACCCTATGCAGTTTGGCCAGAATGAAGATCTCGACGCTTACCCCAGAACGTTAGCCGCCGATCAACTGGCGCTGGCAGATGCCGGGGCTGAACTACTGTTTACTCCTACTCCAAAAATTATCTATCCCAAGGGCATGGAACAACAGACTTATGTCGAAGTCCCCAAGATCGGTGATGAACTGTGTGGAGCAAGCCGTCCAGGTCATTTTCGTGGCGTCGCTACCATAGTGTGCAAGCTATTTAATATCGTCCAACCCGATGTTGCCCTATTTGGTAAAAAAGACTTCCAACAACTTTTAGTGATCAAGACCATGGTCGAAGATCTCTCTATGCCTATCGAAATAATAGGAGTAGAAACTATACGTGAAGAGTCGGGTCTGGCCATGAGTTCTCGAAATGGTTACCTGAGTCAGCCACAGAAAGTGCAGGCCGCGACACTAAAACAGGTGTTGGATACCATGTCTGAAGAGATTCAATCTGGTCAGGCTATTATAGGCGTTATTGACAAGGCCCAAGCTAAGCTCATAGAGGCAGGTTTCAAGCCTGACTATCTAGAGGTTCGCAGTTCCACCGATCTCTCGCCAGCCAGGGATGAACAAGAAGCTTTAGTGATTGTCGCCGCAGCCTATATGGGCGCAACCCGCTTGATCGATAACCTCTGCTTCGAGCGCTAGCCCCACACAAGTCTCACAAGAGAACTTCCCCCATTAGAATCAATTCAGGGCACCTATGGGTGCCCTTTAATTCCCTTTCTCAATATCTATACTCAAGCCCTTCTGATCAGTCTGAAATATTTATCTTAAAATCAACCCAAGCTTCACACATGGACACAAGCTTTCCCGGGCAAGTTGAAAGTGTAAAAACTGGTTTTATCGAAAAACTTACGCCATAGTATTACTCATATTATCAATAGAAATAAAAATAAAAATAAAAATGTTAGAATAGCGACATAAGATGATCACGACTAAAGGATGTTTGGGAAATTACCCAATAAACAGTCGGCTAAACCTTGGCCCATACATTATTTATCGGGACATGGAATGACAGGTAATACCATTCCGAGTAAGTATCTGAACTGACCAGATACTTATATGGAATGGTATAACAAAGGAAGTTAAGCCCAATGGCGAGAGAGATCCAAACTAAAAGAACTCAATTCCCCCCCTATCAATTTAGATTCGGTTACCTTTTGGCGGCTTGTCTATTATCAGGTACTCTGGTTAACTCGGCTCAGGCCAATAGTATTTATAAATGTGTCAAAGACAATAAAGTCGTCTTTAGCCAGACGATATGCCCGAAAGAGTTTAGTCAGCATAAGATAGAGTATGAACTTGGGATCACCACAGAAACAGATTCAGATAAACGTGAGAAAAAACTCGACCCTATGCAAACGGCACTACTGAGTAAGCAAACAATCTCAAAGGAAAAATTACTGCAGCTACTCAATGGCGAACTATACCGATTAAATCAGGAACTCAGTTATTTTGATATCCTCAAATCCAGCGAGTTGCAAAAAATTGAACGTAAGCGCTATTGGGAAAAGAAAAATAAGAGTGACTCTGAATACCTTACCGAGATCGAAGAGCTGAATACTTATTTCGATGACCTTATCGACAATAATCAAGCCACTATAAACCTTCTCAAAACCCAAAAAATGCAGATAGAGGCCGAGCCGACACCAGAAGATAAGTGAGATTGATAGAATGAAAGATACCGCCCAGATTACCTCAGCAATTCATAGCAAACACTAATGCCGCAAGATAAGTGATATTGATAAAATGAAAGATACGACTCAGCTTACCTCAGCAATTCATAGCAAGATCCTGTGGCCCGCAATATTAATCCATGCCGATCATGATGAATTAATTTATCTTGATAATGAACAAGACTGGGAGATAGAAGCCCAAGGGCACATTGACGAAATGAGCCAGTTGTTCGACTCATCGGGGATAACCTATCGTCTCAAATTAAAACACATAGACAATGGGAAGCCGAACAAACATCTAAACTGGTTAGTCGCCACCGAGTCACTTGAACAGAAGCAAGTATTAACCCGTGTCAGATTGCACGCTAGCACCTTAGGCCACTGTTGTACCGCTAAGCTAGGCGCAAACACGGTCAAACAGGTATTCGATATGATGAAGTTTTTAGAAGAAAGCTAGAAGAAGGCTAGTAGGTAACAGGAAGTTAGGCGCTAGGAAACGAGATCCTAGAGGCTTAAACCTAGGATCTCATACCTTATGACTCACTGACTTTAACTACGTAAGCCTATTCCACGGCTTATTAGATAATAAGCTAAGGTCCATAAGCCAACACAGAAACCCACCATCACAGCGATGGAGAAAGGCACGCTCATGTCCGCATACCCCAAGAAACCGTAACGAAATACATTGATCATGTACACCACAGGATTCAGCTTAGACACCCCTTGCCAAAAATCGGGTAACAACGACAGTGAATAGAACACGCCACCGAGATAGGTCAATGGCGTCAGCACGAAAGTAGGCACTATGCTGATATCATCGTAGCTGTTAGCGAATATGGCATTGATAAGGCCACCCAGAGAGAACAGAATAGAAGTCAGCAACACAGTCAATACCACTAAACCCACATGATGCAGGCTAATATCGACGAAGAACATGGCCACTAAGGTCACGATGGTGCCCACGCACAGACCGCGGACTACGCCGCCCCCCACATAACCGGCAATCATCACGTAGTGCGGCACGGGTGCCACGATCAGCTCCTCCAGGTTTCGCTGAAACTTAGCGCTGAAAAATGACGAAGCCACGTTGGAATATGAGGCGGTGATCACCGACATCATAATCAGACCAGGAGCGATAAACTCCATATAAGTAACGCCGCCCATCTCTCCTATCCGCTTACCCACCAAGTTACCGAAGATGAGGAAGTACAAGGTCATACTGATCGCTGGCGGTACTAAGGTTTGTACCCAGATACGAGTAAAACGATTGATCTCTTTGGTCAAAATACTCTTAAATGCCGTGGCATACAGGGCTTTCATGTTCATGATGACGTTCCTTTGCTGGCTGAAGCTTCTTTATTGGCTGAGGCTCCATTACTCGCCTGCTGCTCACAGCTCCTCTGTGGTTCAATGGATCCCTTCTCCACCAGCTCCACAAACAGCTCCTCCAATCGGTTAGCCTTGTTACGCATAGACAACACCTCTATTCCCAGCTTAGTGAGCTGGGAAAACACAGCATTGAGGCTCTGCTCCTTGGCCACGTCCACTTCCAAAGTATGGCTGTCACTCAGGCGGCACTTGATACCATCGAGACTCGGCTCGACACTCAAGTCTGTCCCAAGATCCAACACGAAGGTCTCCATATTTAATCGGCTCAGCAAAGATTTCATGCTGGTGCATTCGACCAAGATCCCCTTATCTATGATACCGATATTACGGCACAACATTTCGGCCTCTTCGAGGTAATGAGTGGTCAAGATAATGGTTACACCTTGCTCATTAAGCTCGGTGAGGAAGGTCCACATGGAGCGTCTCAACTCAATATCCACCCCCGCAGTCGGTTCATCTAAGATCAACAGTTGAGGTTCATGCATCAAGGCACGTGCTATCATCAATCGGCGCTTCATGCCACCAGACAAGGCTCTAGCCGGGCTATCACGCTTCTCCCAAAGATCCAGCTGAGTCAGGTACTTCTCGGCGCGCTCCAAGGCGACATCTTTCTTCACCCCATAATAGCCAGCCTGATTGACCACAATCTGTAGCACTTTTTCAAACTGGTTAAAGTTGAATTCCTGGGGTACCAGGCCAATACGCAACTTGGCCAGTTCCAGCTCCTTGTCGATATCGTGTTCAAACACAGATACCTTACCTGAAGACTTCTGTACCAGTGAGCTAATCACACCTATGGTGGTGGACTTGCCTGCCCCATTGGGGCCAAGCAGCGCGAAGAAATCTCCCTTCTCCACCGTTAAACTGATCCCTTTTACTGCCTCGACACCACCTTTATAGGTTTTCTTTAGATCTTTGATTTCGAGGGCGTAAACCGGGGACTTCTTTGTATTCACCATGTATATCCTAATTCCAGTATGTCACTGGCAAAAAATCTGAATGTGTCCCATTGAATAACTTATTGTTATCAGTAAATGAAGCTAGTCATTATAGCTGCATCGATACTCAGAGACTGAATGAACTTATATTGGGACATTTGTACAAAAAAAAACCCGCAAAGTGCGGGTTTTTCAAATAAAACTCTCTTCGATAACCGATTGGAGTACTTATTCTGAAGGGATCACTTTAGCTATGTAGGGCAAGTTACGGTACTGCTCCGCATAATCGATACCATAGCCAACAATGAACTCATTAGGAATGGTAAGACCGATAAAGTCTATCGGTACATCGACCTCGCGCCCCTCGGGCTTATCGAGCAAAGTACAGAGCGCCAGGCTCTTTGGCTCACGCAGTAATAACATTTCACGGATCTTATTGAGTGTATGACCCGAATCGATAAGATCTTCTACGATCAGCACATCACGCCCCTTGATGTCAGACTGCACATCCTTGAGGATCTTCACTTCACGTGTGCTGGTCATGGCATTGCCATAACTAGAAACCGACATAAAATCGATCTCCACATGGCCCTTGATGAGACGACATAGATCAGCCATAAAGACCACAGAACCTTTCAGCAGGCCCACCATCAACAGGCGCTCGCTGTCAGCATAATGAGTATTAATCTTCTCGGCTAACTGATTCAGTATTAGATCAATCTCCTCGGCGGAAATCATCTCTTCAATCGTGTGTTTCATAACTCTCTCAACTTTGCTTTCAACTGACTCTATAAAGTGTCTTATTTATCACTATCTTCGGCGTTATTTTTATCATAACCCCAACGATTTGTTAAATCATGCTCGACGCCCAGATGGTCAAGAATTCGGGCGACCATGAAGTTTACCAGATCTTGCACCGATTTGGGATCATGATAAAATCCGGGTGCCGCCGGCATTATGGTCACCCCAAGCTTAGACAGGGACAACATATGCTCTAAATGTATGGAACTAAAGGGAGTTTCCCTGGGTACTAAGATAAGCTGACCACGTTCTTTAATGACTACATCGGCGGCGCGTTCGAGCAAACTGTTGCTCATTCCTGTGGCTACTGCCGCTAGAGTGCCTGTACTGCAGGGGCAGATCACCATCTGTTTCGGCGCTGCCGAGCCCGATGCAGGCGGTGAGAACCACTCATCCTTACCCAGCACATGTAGCGAACCTTTAAGCGAAGACTCAGCCCTCTCGGCAAACAAGTCGAGTAACTGTTGCTCGGATTTTTTGCCATTGGCACTCAACTGAACAGCTTCCTCGGTGGCCAGCACCACACGCGCGGCGCTGGAGATCATCAAGAAAACCTGATAATCGGCAACTAACAAGCACTCGAGTAACTTGAGCCCATAAGGTGCCCCCGAGGCCCCCGTCCAGGCCAAACTGATCGACTTTTGTTTTTTTGGGTAACTCATATTTCTCTCTTTAAGTTCCTAGGAACTAGAGCCTAGGTTCTAGGACTTAGTGCTAACCTTTCAACTTCTCTAGCAGCTTCTTATGCAAGCCACCGAAACCGCCATTGCTCATGATAATGATGGTGTCGCCACTTTTCGCCTTGCTAGCGACAGTATCCACTATCTCATCTATGTCATATAGCACAGATACGGGTAGCTCGGCTTTTTCCATCGCAGCTTCGATATCCCAATCGATGCTGTCGGCCTGGTAGAGATAAGCCTGGTCGGCAAGAGACATGGAGCCTGCCAAGGTATCCTTGTGAACGCCGCTCTTCATGGTGTTGGAGCGTGGCTCCAGGATAATGGTTATCTTGGCCTCTCCCACCTTGGCACGGCAGCCCTGCAACGTGGTAGCGATAGCGGTAGGATGATGAGCAAAATCATCATAAACCTCAACGCCATTAACTTCACCAATAAGCTCCATGCGACGTTTAGGGGGCTCGAATTGAGTCAAGGCTTGGATAGCTGATTCAGGCTTAACGCCCACATGTCGAGCCGCAGCGATAGCCATAGTAGCATTCTCCACATTGTGCTGACCGATCAAGCTCCAATCTAAGATGCCTTGAGACTCGCCATCGAAGAACAGCTCGAACTTGTGGCCGTCAGCGGCAATAAGCTTACTAGACCAAATTCCTTGGTTGTCCGCAGCAGACGAGCCTTTATTATCCGCTATAACATCCGAGCAGTTCCTAGTATAAACCTCTTGCTCACTCCAACAGCCCATGTCGATCACTTGCTGCACCGCCTCGCTGTCTTTAGGCCAGATGATCTTGCCCTCTCCAGGTACGGTGCGTATCACATGATGAAACTGACGCTGAATGGCTTTTAAGTCATCAAAAATATCGGCGTGATCAAACTCGAGATTATTGATCACTAAAGTGCGCGGCAGATAATGGACGAACTTGGAGCGTTTATCGAAAAAGGCACTGTCATACTCGTCGGCTTCCACCACGAAAAACGGTGAACCACCCAGACGCGCAGACACGCCGAAATTTTGCGGTACGCCGCCAATCAGGAAACCTGGCTCATAACCACAATCTTCTAAGATCCATGCCAACATACTCGAAGTAGAGGTCTTGCCATGAGTCCCCGATATCGCCAGCACCCAACGTTCCTTAAGAACATGTTCGGCCAGAAATTGTGGCCCTGAGGTATAAGGGATTCCGCGATTAAGCACAGCCTCCACGCAGGGGTTCCCACGGCTCATGGCGTTGCCTATCACCACCAAGTCCGGAGCATCATCTTCGTTACTACCAAGTTGACTAGGATCGAAACCTTGAATGAGTTCGATGCCTTGCTCTTCGAGCTGAGTGCTCATGGGCGGATAAACATTGGCATCGCTACCGGTCACCCTGTGACCTTCGGCTCTGGCAAGGAGTGCAAGGCCACCCATGAAGGTGCCGCAGATGCCTAAGATGTGTACATGCATGGAGTTGGCTCTGGTGATGAATAATTTGAGGCATATTCTAACGGGATGGGAGACCATTGTCAGTTAACTATGATTTAAGGGGGATGATAGCGTCAAAATATATCGCCAGATAAACTGATCTAATCTAAGAAACACCTTGCTAGGGAGGTCAACATAGAAGATATTGATCTTCTTAACCACCAATAAGCGCCTAACTTTACATATGCAGTCGACTATTGATATCTCCTGGGTTCAACTCGCCCTGTTTATGCTGATCTTGCTCATTCCCTTCTTCATCAATCGATATCTAAAGTTAGCGCTCGCAAAGGAAATAACCTCAGCCGTTTTACGCATGACGATTCAGCTGATCCTAGTCGGACTTTATCTGCAGTTCCTGTTTGAACTTAACAGTTTATCGCTCAACTTAATTTGGCTTAGCTTAATGTTACTTATCGGTGCCAGCGCCATAATCGGTAGTGCCAAGCTGCCTAAGCGACGCCTCTATCTCCCCGTCATTACCGGACTAATAGTAGGAGTAACGCCTTTAATCGCTATTTTACTGCTTGCGCTATTAAAGCCAACACCCCTATATAACGCCCAATATATGATCCCTATGGCTGGCATGTTACTGGGAAATTGCTTGAGTGGTAATATTGTCGCATTACAGAGACTGTTTTCCGCCTTCGAGGAGCAAAAAGATCAATATGAAGGAGCGCTGGCATTGGGGGTTACCCCCTATCAGGCCGCCTTTCCCTTTATGCAGTCGGCATTGAAGCAGTCATTAGCTCCTATCCTCGCCTCTATGACCACCACGGGCTTAGTCACGCTGCCAGGCATGATGACAGGTCAAATTTTAGGTGGCAGCGATCCTATGGTGGCAATTAAGTATCAGTTAGTGATATTAGTCGCCATATTTGTAATGCTGACAGTCTCGGTCACATTGTCATTGATCTTATCCATCAGATCTTGCATCGAACCCAGTGGATTAATTAGAGTCGTTATAAGGAAAAAATGACCCATAAAACTAGAGCCCTACAGATTTATGCAAGGGCTCAGGACATATTGAGTGACTTAAGCTAAGACTAGCTTCTTGCAAAGTAACTATTCATCACATAATTATATGAGGTCGTATGGTCTGCTAATACCTGCCCCAGCTCCATGCCTTTGTCACTGCGCCAATCAGACATTATCTCCGCTAAAACCGATGCCCAGGTTGTCACTTTTACGCCCGCCTGTGTCAATCTATGAATAGAAGCTTGCTGCACCGTCTTATTCCAGGTAGCCGATGCATCGATAACCGCATAGACATCATAGCCTTCTTCAACTGCACTCAAGGCTGGAAACATCAGGCAGACATCGGTCACAATCCCCGCCATGATGATCTTCTTACGATCCGTGGCTTCGATAGCAGATTTAAACGCTGAGCTGTGCCAGGCGTTAATCTCTCCCTCACGATTGATCACCTTATCACCTAAGATCTCGGTGATTTCTGGCATAATAGGACCATTAGGCCCGTCGGCTAGACTCGCAGTCACCACCGAAGGTAAACCTAAGGTTTTGGCCATATTACACAAGCCTTGGATGTTATTTTTAACCACAAGTGGATGTTCATCGGCGCAGCTAACCAATAAGCCGGTCTGATGATCTATCATGGCAAGTACGGCATTATCCGGTGTTAGAACTTCTGAAAACTTACTCATTTTTATTTTCCTTTCATCTGAAATATTATAAATAGATGCTATTTATTCATTTGAATATGTTTCTGAGCCGAATATTAGCTCGGCTCTTATTGGCTAGACTTTATCGATCACTATGACTTGAGCACTGGTTAACGCCACCAGCTTAAAAGCATCGCTGCGCACCAGCGTGCCGGCCTCAATAAGCGATCCATCAATCTCAACCTTACCTTCACTGACATACACTAAACTTGCTGTATTCTGTTCAAAGCGATGACCCTCTTGCAGATTGGCGACGCTTATCTGTGTACGGCTATCGAAGGTTTTATCTTGCCCAACCTCACCTCCGTAGATCCGCGTTAGCTCTCCGGTTTTTGGGCTATATAACTTGTAGCCGGCTTTTTCTCCGCTACGCTCTGGAAGAACCCAAAGCTGGATCATCTGGTTCTCTTCACTATCTGGATTGACCTCATTATGTGAAAAACCTTCCCCGCCAGCCCTCTGCACTTGAGCTTGCTTAGCATTCATCATCTGGCCGTGTTCTAGCGAGCCTTCATGATTGATGCGGCCCTTTACCATCACAGAGATCACGTCCACCTCTCTATGACCATGCATCAAGGTCTCGCCTTTGGGCATAAACCTGGCGTCGGCTAAATAAACGAAATGTCCTAAGCCGTCCCATGTCTGTGGATTACGATTTGAACCGAAGGCTTTCTTGCCCATCACAAACTGATGTTCTTTTAATCCGGCAAAACCACCTTCTCGTAGCTCTGATTTTGTTAAAACTTCCATTTGTGACTCCTTAACCTTGTCAATACAGCCCTAAGTGGCTGGCGATGTATTAATCATAGCCATCTAAATAAATGGGATAAACATGACAAAATAGAAACAACTGTTCCATTTAAGGTTACAATTGAATTTGACTTACAAAGGAGAGTGATAGCAGTGCAAAACATCAATGATATGTTGGTATTTTCCGAGGTGATCAAAGCGGGTAGCTTTACCAAGGCCGCCGAGGTGCTGAATCTGCCAAAATCTAACATCAGTCGCAAGCTCACCCGATTAGAAACACATCTGGGCGTACGGCTGATCGAACGCACGACTCGCAGTATTCACCTTACCGAAGTAGGCCAAATATACCTACAACACTGCCAACGTATTCAGGAAGAAGTGGAGTCGGCGGAGTTATGCGTCGACCATTTAGTTGAAAGCCCGAGAGGCCAACTAAAAATCTGCGCCTCAGTCACCATTGGACAGCAGATCATCAGTAAGTATCTAGATGAGTATACTGAGCTGTATCCAGATGTGAACGTGAGTCTCGAACTGACAAATAGGCGTATCGATCTCGTTGAGGAAGGATTCGATCTGGCGATTAGAATAGGAGAGTTAGAGGACTCTAGCCTTATTGCTAAATACTTAGGTCAATTAGATAGGAAACTATGCGCAAGTCCATCACTCATAGATAGACATATATTGCCCGCACATCCTAGTGAGTTAGCACAACTACCAAGTCTGTTTATGACCAGTAGTATGCCAAAATATCAGTGGCAGTTACGTCAAGCCGAGGTCATAGAGCAAGTGCAGATAAAGCCTAAAGTAGAAGTAAACGATTTTCTCTCTCTTAGTCACCTCTGTATATCCGGTTGCGGGGTGACTTTGCTACCCGCTTACCTGTGTGATGATGCGATTAACGAAGGAAAACTCATACAGCTATTATCAGATTGGCAATGTGCCCCTTCAAAAGTTTATGCGCTCTATCCAAGTCATAAGAGCATCACACCTAAAGTGCGTTCTATGTTGAGTTTTCTAGCAGAGGTATTTGAAAATGATTAACGCAAATATCAGATGAAAAGGGCAATAACACTGCCTATGGATGCCGCTGCTTTTAAGTATTTGCCCACAGTGCAGGTACAATCATCTTCTTTGGTTACTGAGTCATCGGGCAAGATTGAGTCTAGCGCATCCTCAAACCAAGATGAGTCCTCTTTTTCTGGAGGTGGGTTCGAGTTCAAAGAGGCTACATCTGCATTCATAGATTGACTGGCTTGAGTAGACTGAGCACTCAGCTGCCTAGCTTCAGATGATAGATGCACTTGTGAAAATTCAGTTACTTGAGTAGCGGCTGTAACTCCCCCTTGGTTGCTTGGTGGTGAGTTCACTGAATTGTTACTTAGCCCGTTAACAGGGGCTCCAACACTGGTTATGGTCATAATTACCGCCAAGACAATCATAGTACAAGCACAACAATACTATTTAACATGTTGAACAGTAAAACACTTAAGAGATACAACTTGTATCACTGCGATGATGATCGCTATTTTAAAACCGATATTGAAACTTGAGTCCTAGCTGATCATGATTCTCTCCCTGTATCTCAAAGTGATTCCAATCCAGCATAATGCTCACTTCATCTGATAAACGATACTTGATCCCACCCCCTCCGTAGGGAGATATGCCCCTTGAAGCATCTTTATCTGCTCCTGAAAAATTGAGCCTCTCTTCCTGCCAATGATAGGCACCAAAATAGATCTGACTGGAGAGCCTACCAGTTAACTTAAAAGTACGAACCACACTCGCTCCCCAACCTTCATATAAGCCATTGCTATACGAACTGCTAGCATAAGAACTAACCGGATCACTATAGCGATCAGAATCCAGATAACGCCAAGTAGGTTGATATAAGCTATCGGCGAAAAACATACTCCCACCGATCCGTAGTGATTCGAAAGACACTTGCCACTGCGGACTGAAGTGGTACTCCACCACTAACAAATTCTCACTGGAATTGAAGTTGAGATTAAGCCTCGATTTACTCTCTTTGCTCTTTCCTAATGTTTTGTCTGAACGATTTGGCTCCGCCATATATTGATAGTCATAAGCATCAAAGAAATTGTTTCCTAAAGTAGGATAATCAGATTCTACGGCGGCACTCGCCTGTACGATGAAAAGACAACACAGGATCCCAAACCAGGCATAAGGAAGTCTGATTCTAGGCTTTCTTCTCTTATTCTGAGTGTTTTTTCTTTGAGAAAAACCGCGAGAGTTGAGTTTCTCACCGGTACTGATCAGGCTCAATACAGCTAGGCCACGAGCCACCTTATAATTACTATTAACTCTCAAAATTGCCGATTTCATAATGCACCTCAAAAATCATATGCAGTAATAAATACCAAGCAATAGACGAGCCAGCTCATTTCATGAGCTAAGTTTTTCAACATCTTATTTGGGAATTAAATAACAAAGGCAAAATCTTGTCGCGGCTTATGCTCGACCCTAAGACCAAGTAAAGGCAAGAGCAAGAAGTCGGATACGCTTCTCGCCGCAGCATTAACTCAATATTCATACTCAAAATGGCTCATCAAGAGAAACTATATCTGACTATGGCTGATGGATTGCTTTCGACGCCCCAGCATTAACTTTAGATGCAAGTTCCATATCCCCCACTCGATACTCCAGCTCCCAATTACGCCCCTCACTCAGCTCACCCGTTATATCTATGGAAGTGGCAACATCTAAGGAAGTTAATTTAGCTAAGGTATCGACAAAACTTCTGCTAAGCCGTTCAGAACCTTGGTTACAACCATATAAGTTAAGAACTGTGCCTGGTTGTAGCAAGTCGCCGATCTCCAGCATCAAGGTTTTTCGAGCCGAAATATATTGCTTATCGACCCACCTTTCAGACAGAAATAGAGCCCCATTGGATGCATGGGATATGATGGAGATATGTGCAATATTGGTTGTCGTCTGTATGATGTTTTTTATCTGTAACAGGGGCTCCTTATAAGGTTTTAGGAAAAATATTTTAGTGTTATTGGCATGCCCGGCATGTTGTTTAAACTTGGTATTGAGCGCTTCCACCAGCATTTTGGGGTCATGCACCGACAGGTCCATGATGATCAGCTCTCTACTAAATTGAGATTGTATTGTCAGCTCAGCATTAGCAGGCTGGCTCACTAACGAGCAGGCTAGTAAGATCACCGCACAATTGAAGAGTCCAATACCATTTAAAGTTTGAAAGCACGGAGCTAACACTCCTCTACGAACTTGGGTAATCAATTGACCTAACAAACTCATGACAGTTTGCACATCTGAGGGAACCCACCCTCTGCCAAAATGACAGAACAAAGGTTTCATAGCCAACTCCAATTAAATGTTGTTATTTAACTGCTTAAGTTCTGCATAGAACATACCAAGTATTAAGTGATGTAATTTCAACAGCTTAATATTATTCACGTTTTTCTAATCTGCGAATCCTCCGCAATGTGCAGCGCAAAACGCGATGAACCAGCCAGAATCTCAATTTGAAGGTCATTGACTTCAAAATACTCAACACAAATTAAAACAGATACTGTACTCCGACACCAATCAAGTCACGACTCTGCTCATCTAAGCTAAAATGACTCCACTGTACTGAGAAACGGATATTTTTCGTTAATGCATACTCAACACCTAGCCCCCCATAGACTGAGTAGCCATCATCTTCGCTGGTCACTACCTGCAGAGAATCGATATCATAAGAGGTGTAATCTGCTTGCCAATGAAACAAACCCAGATGAAGTAAGGCGCTCACATCAGCGATAAATTGATAGCGGTACCCTAGGTTCAATCCTAGTCCCTTGACAGAGTCCGGATAAAACTGGCTAGCCGTGGCATAAAAAGTCTCTGGATCATCCGTCACTCCTTTTATCCTCACGCTCACCTCTCCTAAGTCGATATATTCCAAAGCCACAGACCAACTTGGTGTAAAGGCATAGCCGGCACCGAGCTTCCAGCCAGAAGTCGATTCATCAAGCTCAATCACTTGAGCATTTAATCCTGCATCCACCAGAGATTGATTGATGTCCCCCGTGTTGTCCGAGCTCTGAGCCCGCGCGAAGAGTCCAGAAATAAAGAAGCCCGTCAGGCTTACATCTTCAGACATCACTTGTGGAGCAACGTCGGCTTTGACCTGGGCCGTCAGTGAAAGCAAAATTATAGTCAGGAGTACAGATAAACGATGAACTTGGCGTCTATGGCTTATATTCCTAAGCTGCCTATTTTTCAATAGTCCGTTTCTAAACCAGCGGCTTCTCAACGGTCCATTTCTGAAGAAGGCAATAACGGCCAATAGGGACAAGATAAAGATTTGCATACTCGCTCCAGATGAGGAACCACCTCCCTCAGTTAAAATTTCCACCTCGACAGTTTCGCTGCCTGGCTGATCTAGCTCCTCTTGAATTAAGCAGCCGGTAATGTTTACCGCCCCATTCACAACTTCATCGGCGTCATTGATACCGCCATCCTGAATGACCAGCTGTAAACACCAATCCCCTTGATTAAGCCCCTCAGAATACTCATCCGACCCCGGCGGTGGACAATAACCTGCGGCCCCTGGCGCCGACATGAGTTGGTTATCGGCATTTGTTTCAAAAGTAAACCAACCTTTATCATGAATAAAATGACGATAGCCTGCATGTTCAGGAATTGAGTTACGCTGTGGAATAACGATATTGACGGCCTGGTTCTGCTCGGATAAATCGAGTGCCTCTATGTTAAATACGCCGCCAACATCGACAAAATCACCTGGCATGATGCCTTGCAGGTTAGCGTGAATATCTGAGCCTGCTACTTGGGCTCCCATATACACACCAGACATAGCATATTGACCTAAACGGCAGCCTACCCCTGACTCACACTCCACCAGATAAGATTCAGTGTTGACGATTCTCTCGGGTAGCACGTTTGCGGCCGCGATAGGATCTAAGTAATCTGGGATACCATCACCGTCTGAGTCACCTAAGCCCTCCTCAATATCAGCAATGCCATCTCCATCGGAATCAGCCTGAGTCAACAAAGGTAAGAGCTCCGACACTCGAATCCTTAACTCATTGAAGTGACTTAAATTAGGCTTGCCATCATCGGTTACTGTGACTCTCACCGTATAGACCCCCTCAGCTAAGCCACTGGGATCAAACAACCAAGTTTCTAACTTCATCCCACTAACTCCTGATGGGGATATTTTTTGTATAACACCTTTCTCTTCAAAGAGTTGAACATCCTGAAGTTCACTGTCTGTCAAACTCCAATCCAACGTATGACTATTGAGGCTATTGGGATCGGTATAATTGGCCTGAATTTCAACGGCACCATCAACTTTTGCCACCCAGGTACGCTGCTCTTCATATTGATAAGAGGAGAGTTGTATTTCTGGTGCCAAGTTATCTAAGGTAATCGTGACATAGTGCTCTTTCTTACTGCCAAGATTTAATTGATCATCCAGATGAATGGACACCACCTCGTCCTGCAGCGTCTCCTGTTCCATATCCAGGGCGGTAAACTCAATCGTCGCCACGACTTGGCCTGATTCGAATGTCACCATAGTGCTAGTGAGATCATGGTGCAGTCCCTCAACCGCACTGCCTGCCACACTGTAAGCTACCGATAGAGGATACTCAGGAGAGAGTCCGTTAAGATAAACAGAAACTGAGACTAGGTTACCCTGGGCAACGATTTGATCTTGAGGTAGAGAGATAAGTGGACGCACAAAGATATTTTGAACCAACTCACTGACATTACCGGCAGCATCGACTGCGGTCCATGTCACCTGGTGAGTTCCGGGCTTTAGCTGAGGCAGGTCACTTACCATGGTGTGACTTAAGTCTTCACAGCAAGTCTGCCTTACGCCATCGACATAATCATAAGCTTGGGCTTGCCCTATGCTCACACCAGTAAATAAGCCAGTGGCATCGATCCAGATATCATCAGGAATAATAAGCTCAGGCGCGACATCGTCAACATAGAGATTGCTTCCGGCTAGCCATTCATCCAAATTACTTAGGCCATCGCCATCGGCATCTTGCCCGGCATCGGTGGCATCGAATGGATCTAAACCTAATTCAATTTCGATGACATCCGGGATACCATCACCATCTGAATCAAGCACTTCAACTTGGATATAAAATGCCTCCAACTCAACCTCTATGACCCCATCCGACACTGAAATAACCATAGGACCATAGCTACCGACATCTTCATAAGCAGGAACGCCACTCAAGGTGCCGGTGAGAGGATCGAAACTAGCCCATGAGGGTAAGCCTGTGATAGTGAAGGCCAAAGTATCATTGTCTATATCTAAGCTAGTGGGAGTGAATTGGTAAGGGTCACCCTCGAGGAGAGTTTCAGGTGCACTACCCGAAATTTGCGGTGCATCATTGACTGGGGTTACGTCTAAACTGACCAATGCAGTTTCAGAGCTATCACCCGCATCATCGCTGACTTGGTAGCTAAAACTATCACTGCCGTTGAAGTTAGCATCTGGTATATAGAGCACGCTGCCATCAGAATTGACTTCCAATATTCCTGAAGCAGGCGAACTCATGATGACCACACTGTTTACATCCAAGACTCCATCTAAGTCGGTGTCATTGGTCAAGATATAAAGTGTTATCTGGCTATCTTCATCCAGCACAGCCTCATAATCTTGGGCCAAGGGATGATCGTTGATGCTATCTATGCTGATCTGAACATTAGCTTCACTCGTCACGCCATCATTATCGTTAATCGAGTAACTAAATCTGTCCGGTCCATAATAGTTATCGTCAGGAGTGTATCTTAACAATCCCCCCGGCAATATTGTGACTGCGCCGTGCTCTGGCATAACCGTCACCATCAAGCTAGCTAAAACTAACCCACCGTCGATATCTGTGTCGTTACCCATCACATTGATGTCATTGACGCCATCTTCCATGAGTTGAGCGATATCATCCTGCAACCTGGGGGCATCGTTGATAGAAGCTATGCTCACACTCACAGTACCAGGCAAGGACACGGCACCTTCACTGTCCTTGACTGTGTAGCTGAAGCTGTCATCGCCAAAATAATCGGCATTTGGCGTGTAAGTGACCTCTCCCGTTACTGAAATACTCACCACGCCATGAGTTGGGCCGCTAAATACACTCACCGACTCGGGCACTATCTGTGAGTCTATGTCGGTGTCATTCGCCGTCACATTGAAGCTTATGCTCTGGTCTTCATCGGCTGTCAGGCTATCCATTTCGGCAATTGGTGCATCATTGATGCCTTGCACGTTTAAGGTAACCAGAGTGGCTTCACTAACTGCCCCCATCAAATCCGCCACGGTATAGCTGAAACTATCTGGACCGACATAGTTACCATCAGGCAGGTAACTTAGCACACCGTCAACATGGGTCAGCTGACCATGAAGCGGCGCCTGTACTATCACCACCGAATGAATATCCAGAGATGAATCACCGCTATCATCGATATCTAAGTCATTGGCCAACACTTCAATGTCTAAGATGATGTCTTCATCGACACTGGCAAAATCGGGTTCAGGCCTGGGTGCATCGTTCACCGCAGCCACCACTATAGTCACTGCAACTGTGTTAGACACTGCACCGTCACCATCGGATACTCGATAAGTCAGGCTATCGCTGCCGTTAAAGTCGGCATTAGGGGTTAAGGTCACCACACCATTTTCCACACTGGCACTCATGTGCTGTGGCTGGTCAACCAACACAGTACTCGCCGGATTGAGGGCAAACTCGACATCTGTGTCATTGAGCAGCAAGTCAAACTTAAACGACGTATCTTCCTCCATGCTGATAAGGTCGGCCTCGGCCACGGGAGCATCGTTGACCGCTGTGACATTGAGGTAAATAACCGCCTGCGCTGCACCGCCTTGGCCATCACTCACGCTATATTGCACGCTGTCGCTGCCATTGAAATTGGCATCCGGCGTGTAGCTGACGCTGCCATCATTATGATTGACTGTGCTGCCGTGACTGGCGGTGTCTAGGGTCACTGTTAACCCATCGTTATCCACATCGCTGTCATTACTCAGCACTGAGAAAGTCACTGAGCCATCCTCGGTGACATAGGCATAATCATCCACCGCCACAGGTTGATCGTTGATGGCATTAATGGTGATGGTTAACTGAGCTTGAGCCGTGCCTCCATGACCATCATCGATTGAATAAGTCAGACTGTCGATGCCATTGAAGTCCTGCACTGGCGTGTAACTAATATTGCCATCTAGCCCTACAGTGACATCACCATGGCTAGGAGATTGAGCCGTGACCACCAGCAGGTCCTTGTCCAGATCGCTGTCATTTTCCAGCACCTGGATCGTCACACTGGTGTCTTCATCGAGACTCACCGCATCATTGATCGCAATGGGGTGATCATTAACACTGCTCACCAAAATAGAGAGTACGGCGCTGGCGCTGGCGCCATTACCATCGCTAATGGTGTAAGTGAGACTGTCGGCCCCATTGAAATGCGCGTTCGGCGTATACTGCACCAGACCTAGCGCAGTTACGGATGCCACACCATTGGCCGCTGGTTGCACGGTTACCGTCAGGCTATCGCCATCAATATCACTGTCATTGGCTAGCACAGGGACAGTAACATTCGCATCTTCATTGAGAGTCGCACTGTCATCGACCGCAATCGGCGCATCATTGACACCATTCACCATCACGTTAAACAAGGCCGAGTCTTGCCCGCCATGACCATCGTCTATGGTGTAGATTAAGCTATCACTGCCATTGAAATCGGGATCGGGTACATAGGTGATACTGCCATTCGCCTCGACACTGGCTTGACCATGGCTAGGCTGAGCAACTGAAACCGTTAGAGGATGATTTTCTATATCTATATCGTTATCTAGCACTGCATATGTGAGCGTAGCGTCTTCATCTACTGTTGCCGTATCTGCATTAGCCTTAGGTGCATCGTTAACCTCAGTAACACTAATCGAAATCACAGCGGCAGATTGAAGGCCTGAAGGGTCAGAAATAAGGTAATTTATCTGCACACTGCCCTGGTAATTCTCTGTCGGAGTGTAAAGTACACTCATATCCGGATTCACCGTCACCTGGCCACTCGATGCCACAACGGAAATATAAGAAAGAAGATCCCCCTCTACGTCCACATCATTGCTAAGAGGCGTCAAGAGCACACTTGTATCCTCTGCAAGTGCTGCAGAATCATCATTAGCAGTAGGCGCATCATTGACGGGTCTGACCGTGATAGCCACAGTAGCCGTTGACTCGCCGCCATTGCCATCACTAATACTGTAAGTGATCTGATCTTGGCCAAAGTAATTTAATGCTGGGGCGTAGGTTAGGCTCTGGTTAGAATTGACCGACGTCGTCCCATGTAGTGACTGATGAGTCGTCACGGAAAGTGGATCATTTTCAGGATCGCTATCATTTGTCAGAACTGAAATTGAAATGCTCTGATCTTCATCTAGTTCAGCAGAGTCATTACTCGCGACAGGCAGATCATTAACGCTCACCACAGTCACGGTCACGTTTGCTGTATCGCTGCCACCGATCCCATCACTAATGGTATAGCTGAATGAATCTGTGCCATAAAACTGCGCATTTGGTGTATAGGTCACTATGTTATTAACCAGGCTTAGCTGTCCATGGCTTGGAGTTGTGAGTGTCATATTTAACGCGTCACCATCAGGCTCACTATCGTTCGCCAGCACATCGAACACTGAGCTTGTATCTTCATTTATAGTGAAAAGGTCATCTTGCGCAATGGGGTTGCCATTAACCGTGACTAAGATATTGGCACTCGCCACAGAGCCTATACCGTCAGAAATGACATAGGAGATGATTTCCAAACCACTAAAACTCGCGTCCGGCGTATATGAGATGGTGTTATCACCATTGAGCACTACTGTGCCATTCGGAGCATTGAATTGGGTAATGGTTAAGGGATCCCCATCGGGGTCTGAATCATTCGCCAACACATCGACTATCACCATCTGGCCTTGTTGGGTTAAGGCCGAGTCATCCTGTGCAATCGGTGCCTCATTGACGATAACTAAGTTAACTGAAGCCTCGGAGGTGATGCCATTGCTATCTTTGGCACTAAAGATCACCACATATGCCTTACCTAACATGTCATCGGAAGGAATGAATGTCACTTCAATCACGCTAGTCCCGGTCACAGAGTCTTGGCTTATGATGCTGGTGCTCCATATCGCAGGATCTGTCGAGGGCGGGTTTAACACACTTATAGTGGGGACATCGGGATCGCCATTCTCGTCGACATCAGTAGCCGTGATAGTAAAAGTGGTTGTTTGATGTAACTGGATATATTGGGTTGCGGTGATCTCTGGGCCGGGATTGAAACCTGGAGAAGCATTATCTGGATCACTGATGATAAACACGAAATCCAGAGGCGCCTTAGACTTTACCACGCCATTAATATCCAGATCTTCCAGGACAATGGCAGCTTGCCAACGATTACTCGTTACAGTGCTGGGATTAGCATTGTCGGTATAGGTAATCAAATCCCCATTAGCTAGATCCCCAGCCAGATCCCAGGTAATGAGTCCTTCGGGAGAAAGCTGCATCCCAGTAGGTTTTTCAACCTCTACATTACTATTACCCGAGTAAAACTCTTTTTTCTTACCCCAACGATATCGAATTTTATCGCCATTTTGATCCACCCCAGATATTTGCATGGTAAATGGGTGATCGTCTCTGACATACACCAGAGCCGATACGGCGGTTACCGGTGAGGCATTGGTAATTTCACCATTTACGACAGAGGTCGTCGCTTCTGCGCGCCAGTATGAATTGTTCTGGCTCATGGCAGGGCTTCTGGCGTAGGAATTCCAAGAAAGAATATAATCACCATCGGCTTGATATTTATGTACTAAACCCGGCTCATAGCCATTCGAGCCTATACTCACCACCTCGACAAGCGCGTCATTGGTTGCACTGTCTTTCGAAAGCAGTTGCACACAAATGTTAGCTTGACCTTGACCGTCTCCCCATGAAAAACCAGCCAGATAATTCATCTGACAATTTACCGTACCCACTGAGGAGTTAACCAACTTAGTCATAATGTAGTGATCTAAAGTGTAGCCAATCTGCACCTTGAGGCGAACCTTGCCACTCTCCCCCGCTATAGGCTCGACCGCCATGGTGCCGTAACGAAAGTGATTCAGTGTGGATGAGTAAGAAGTTGGCAGCGCTTCAAAAAAAACCGACCGAGAATCTATGTCTCCCACCCGATACTCAAGCTCCCAGTTATGGCCCTGTTTAACTCCACCAGTGGTATCGGTAGAGGCGGCCACATCCAATTGAGTTAACTCGGCCACCCTGTTAACGAAACTTTTACCCGATACACCCGACGCTAGATTACAACCATATAACTTAAGATCCGCTCCCTTTTTCAGGCTAGATCCTATCTCACTCATCATAGCTTCATGCTGATTAATATAACCCTTATCTATCCATTTACCCGCAAGGAAAATCGCACCATTAGATGCATGGGAGATAATAGACAGCTGAGATAAATCAGAGGTGTCTTTAATCGCGTTTCTTATCTGTTGCAATGGCTCCAGTTCTGGCTTGAGGAAGACAATTTTAGTTTTATTGTTCTGACCTAGATGCTGCTTAAATTTGGCGTTTAGCGCTTGATAAAGCATGTAAGGCTCATGAACCGCTGAATCTATGATGATCAACTCAGTTTCAGGGAAACCTGCGAACAAATCCTCAGTCTCTTGCTGCGCCGCTTTCGCCTGCTGCACTACCAGCAGACAAGTAATAAGCACCAGAAAACCACTCAAATGAGTGACCTTGTCACCTTCTCGGAAAAAGAGTTTCGAAATGAGTTTAGAGAAATGATGTCTGTCAGAGAATAACGGTGAGAAGAATCTGCTAACCCATCGAGTTAGCAGGAGAATCCATGGATATATGAGATCAAGTTTCATCGTTCACCTCAAGTTGAAGAGTATACAATTCAACTTGGATGCATAGAGCAGGCCAGTTATTTACTACCTATTTTTCAGACTATTAGCACACGTGACTATTAAAATTCACGTTAATTTAGACAAGCTGCATGGCAAAATGCGAAGTCGAAACATGATAAATTTCAGCCAATTTAAATGAATGAGCATTATTGCAATACCCTTCGATAGATATCCATCACCCTTTGGGCATGTTCATCAGCTTTAGTGTCGAGTATCTGCGCAGGAAGATGCTGTAAGGCCAGCCTATGACTCTCATCACGAAGAAAGAAGTAGGCTTGAATGAGTAACTGAACATCGATGAGAGGCAAGAGTTCGAGCTCACCTAAGGTTTCAAAAATCCTCACATTATCAGACCAGGTAGACAGCTCATCGTGTTCATGTGCATAGGCAAGCACCAGGTATTGAGCGAGAAATTCTATATCGGCGATCCCCCCTTCACTCTGCTTAAGATCGAACATCCCGGTATCGACTTTTAAAAGGTGTTCACGCATCTTGAGTCGCATCTCCCTCACATCTGTGGCTAAGGCATGTTTATCTCGATTCTGTTCGATAACCTGAGATCTTATCTGACTAAAACGACTCGACAACTCATTTTCACCGAACATAAATCTCGCTCTAACCAAGGCTTGATGCTCCCAGGTCCAGGCTTCCTCTTTCTGATACTGACCAAAGTTCTCAATTTCACTTACTAGCAAACCAGAAGCACCAGATGGACGTAGACGCATGTCCACTTCATAGAGTTCGCCGGATGTAGTGCGGGTGGAGAACAGGTGCAAGATCCGCTGAGCGAGCTTGAGATAGAAATGTCCAATGTCTATGGGTCTATCGCCATCAGTCTCGCTATGCTCTGGATATCGCTCACGGGAGTAGTTATGTAGAAACACCAGATCGAGATCCGATCCATACCCAAGCTCTAGCCCACCCGCTTTTCCATAACCAATGACGGCAAACCCCATATCGCCGCCTTCCAGGTGACTAGGAACGCCGTGACGGCTCGTTACTTGCAGCCAGGCTTGAGTAACGACCTGATCGATAACAGCCTCGGCAAGTAAGGTCAAATGATCGCTCACCTCGCTCACAGGTAAGACTCCAGTGACATCAGCCGCAGCTATTTTTAACTGCTGTGATAGCTTAAATTGCCTCAGAACCTCCATCTGCTGCTCCATATCCTCCTCAGGGACACGCAGTAAATATTGCCTCAATTCACTGCCATAATCATCGAGAGAAGTGGTGTCATATAGCTGAGTCGGATCGATAAGCTCATCGAGCAACATGGGAAACTTAGACAACTGCTGAGCAATCCAGGGACTCGCCTGACAGAGACTCACCAATTGTTGTCTGGCCCCAGGATTCTCATAGAGGAGTTCGAGATAGGTTGTGCGAGTTAAAATCTGATCCAGCACCTTAGACACTGACTCAAAGGCCTTGGATGGAGAGGCTAAATGAGTAAATTCACGCAATAGCCAAGGCATAAGCTTGTCTAAGGTATCTCGTCCACGGGGTCCTATGCTACGCTTTGCTATGGTTTCACGCCATTGCTTAAGCAATGGCCAGAGGTCGGGATCATCTATGGCTTGTTCACTGATCAAACTTTGAGCATGATCGTCTTCCTGGACATTCCAAAGATCTTGAGTCCAAAGATCGGTGATCTCATCTTGCTCATTCCCGCCAACGGTATCATTAAAATGACGATGGATCTTACTCATGGCCGACTCGATATGAGTCCTGAGCTCGGCTTCCGAAGCCATACCCATAGCATGACATAACCGATACCAATCCAAGCCATTATCCGGCAAGGTTTGAGTCTGCTTATCCCCTATAGCCTGGAGCAGGTTCTCGACACGCCTTAACAACAGATAACTCTGCTTGAGCTCATCCACCACCAAATACTCGAGTTGACCTAAGCTGTATAGGGTATCTATCGCCGCAAACAAACTCTGCTGACGCAATGAAGGCTCACGACCTCCACGGATCAGTTGAAAACTCTGAATAACAAACTCAACCTCTCGAATGCCACCTGCGCCTAACTTGATATTGTCGGTGAGCTGTCTGCGTCTCACTTCCTGAGTAATAAGTTGCTTCATCTTACGCAGGGATTCGATAGCTGAGAAATCGATATAACGACGGTAGACGAAAGGCCTTAACATGGAGTGGAGCTCATCTGAATATGCCGTCCAGGGACCAAGTGCCCTAGCCTTGACCATGGCATATCTTTCCCAATCCCGCCCCTGCTCCTGGTAATAATCCTCAAGACCACTGAAACTCACCACTAGCGGACCGCTCTCGCCATAGGGGCGCAGGCGCATATCGACGCGATAGACGAAACCATCGACGGTAACCTGGTGTAGCAGATTGACCAGGCGTTGGCCCATGCGAATGAAGAACTGCTGATTAGCTAAGCTTCTACGTCCTCCCTGAGTCTCACCATGCTCAGGAAAGGTAAAAATAAGATCGATATCGGAAGAGAAATTAAGTTCACGCCCCCCCAACTTACCCATGCCTAACACGATTAAAGGCTGAGGATTTCCTTCACTATCACAGGGGGTGCCGAGTTGCTTGCACATATCTTTATATAGCCAGTCTCGACCGGCAATGACCAAGGCTTCAGACAGGGCCGACAGATCTAATAATGAGTCTTCGAGGCTGACATAACCGAAGAAATCACGCCAAGCTAAACGCACCATCTGTCGATTACGATAACGTCGCAGATGAGTTTTAACTCCATCTTCATTGACGCAGGTCTCTAACAGTTCATGCAATTCTCTATCGAAGACCTGACGCTCCAGGCTGTCGAGCTGCCCATTAAAAAGAGGAGAGATCCAATCCGGATGACGACATAATTGCTCTGCAATAAAATCACTGAGCCCCATGATGCGATAAAGCTCGTCGCTCTGCTGCTGGTTAAGTTCGCTAGGGAGCTGAGGCCAGACTTCATTCAGCCTTTGCCAGTAACGATCTGCGACTTTAACAATAATGGCAGACAAGGGCTTGTTACTGATATTTTCCATTGCAATAATAATCCTTAACAATTTTGGCTGTCGACATATTATGTCTTTGGTGATATAGATATGTCTTAAATGATCTGCTTATGTCCCGAATGATATATATTAGTCATCATCTTGCATTAAGATGAACAGCTAACTGATATCTTAGATAAAACGACTATTTATTATCTCAGTTGAGAGGTTACTATAACCTAAGCAAGCACTATCTTGGGTAGTGAAATCTTGCTCTGAGAATATATAATTCAGTACCACCACATAATAATGGAGAGAACATGGCAGCGATGCTTATGCGTATTCTCACCCTGACATTGCTATTAACCTTAGTCGGTTGTGGTGATGACAGGCCCGACAAGATTGCTCAATTTCAGCAATTAGCCGGCAAGAGAATCGATACCTTGGGCCAGATGCTCAATGACGGCCAGATCCGTAATGCAATGTTACTCAAGCAGTACACGAGTATTATGGGAAGGCAGAATCCGGACATGGCACCACTATTTGGTGAGCTCGCCAAAGATGCGACCACCAAGGGCCCCATGTACACCTCTCTGGTGAGTCGATATCAAGATCTCAGCAGTGCCAGTAACTATGTTGATCTCGATCAGCAGTTAGCCGAAGCCGAGAATATCTATTATGCCGCCGACTCTAGCCTATATAACGATATGATCTCGGACCCACTCAATGTGGTCGCCGACATGTCTAATGGCGCACTCGCCAGAGTGAACTCCATCAGCCGCGAGGCCTCAGCCTTGGCCAACGGAGCCGATGATTTCGGTGCCGGAAGTCAACTTGTGGGTAACCCAGGTTATGGCAGCTGGCAGACAGGTTCTAGTGGCACGTCCTTCTGGGCTTGGTACGGTATGTATTCCATGTTCTCCAATGTGATGCGTGGACCTATCGGTTTCGATCGTTGGTCTGGCAGAAGAAACTACAGCTATTACAATGATGTTGGTCGATATCGATACACCTCACCTAAACAGGCCAGCGCACAAAATAAGACCTTCGAGCGCACCAAGAAACAATTCAACTCACAAGGGAAGAAGTTCGATAGCCCCTATGCCAAGTCACGCTCAGGCTCAACCAGCCTGTCGAGGCAAAGCACAAGTACACCTAAGGCGAGCACCACAGGCACTCGCAGTAAAAGTAGCAGTAAGTTTCGTTCTAATTACTCCAAGAACAGTAACTTCCGCAATTCTAACAGTCGCACGACTCGCGGTGTACGCCGAGGCAAATAGGTAAGGAATTCACATGACATTATTTCAAAACTTCGGCATAACTACAGATCTCGCGATCATCTTAGTAATCGATCTGACTATCGCCATTATTCTGCTCACCTTGATGCGTTACCTACAAGGCTGGACTGCTAAGGTCGATAGCCGTGTCGAACTGGCAGAGAGAGATAACTTTGCCTTCGGTATCAGCACTGCTGGCGCTATAGCGGGCTTGGGTATCGTACTCACAGGAGCCATCTCGGGAGAGGCTGCCAGCTCTTATGCTGCCGAAGCTATTGGCATGAGTGCCTACGGCCTATTTGGTCTGGTACTGATTAAGCTAGGTCGATATCTGCACGATAAGATTGCACTCAATGAGTTCAACAAGGGTGAGCAAATCCTTAAAGGCAATATTTCAGTTGCCATTGTCGATGCCAGCGCCGCGATCGCCACGGCGATTATCATCCGCTCGGTACTCATCTGGGCCGAAGATCTGACTGTCGATACCTTTATCGCCATATTCAGTGCCTTCGCTATCTCTCAGCTAATGCTGGTGCTACTGACCCGTTTTCGTGAGTACAGATATGCCAAGCGTAATCAAGACTCTTCCATGCAAGATGCCTTAGTTCAAGGCCATAAAGCCGTGGCGATTCGTCATAGCGGTTATATGCTGGCCATGGCACTGAGCTTCAACGCCGCGAGTCACTTCATTATCTATAACCCGCAGGCTTACATAGCCAATCTCATAGGTTGGCTAGTCTTCTCGGTGATCATGTTAGTGGCACTCACTGTCTTGATTAAGATAGTGAAGAAGTTAGTACTTTCTAACATCAACTTAGCCCAAGAAGTGGAACAGCAACACAATGTCGGTATCGCTACCGTAGAGTTGGCCATCAGTGTCGCCGTGGCCCTCATTCTCACCAGCTTGATGTATTAAATTAGTTATCTGCTCCACAAATACGGTTAATCATCTGATTAGCCGTTTTATTTTCCTTAATCCAAGAGATACAAGTGACTGAAAAAGCGCTTAATACCGGCTCGTCAAACCAAGAAAGAAAACTCAGCTGGTTTGACGATACCTTACTGCTAGGCATCATGGCCGTACTCGCCGGCTGTGGTTTAATCTACGAATATCTACTCTCCCATTATGCAGGTCGCATCCTTGGAGCATTAGAAGCCGCCATCTATACCATGATTGGCCTGATGATCGTCTCCATGGGCATAGGTGCATTCGCCGCCAGAAAGATACGCTGTGCCTACACAGGTTTTGCCGTACTCGAACTCAGCGTAGCCCTGTGTGGCTCACTAGCCATATTGGTCACTGCCGCCGTTATCGGCTTCGGACAACAACTGCCCCTGATCATAGCCAGCACATTAGGCTTACCGCCGGATCAACTCCCCGAAGGCGGCTTCATCGGCCTGTTACAGCACCTGAGTGAATACCTCCCCTACTTCTGGGGCGTAGTGCTCGGCTTGATGATCGGCATGGAGATCCCCCTCATCGCTCGCGTGCGCCAATCTCTGTGTGATGAGCACCTGATGCACAATGCCGGCACCATCTATGGCGCCGACTACGTAGGTGCGGGTATAGGAGCCGCCATCTGGGTGACCTTTATGCTAGCCATAGATATTCAGCTTGCGGCGGCATTGACAGCCAGCTTTAATTTATTGGCAGGTTTTATCTTTATCTGGCGCTTCTGGGATCGAATCAAGTTCGTAAAGATTTTGTTGGTTGGCCATTTTATCGCATCGGGTATCTTACTCTTGTTGGCTTGGCACGGTCCCGGCTGGGAGCAAAACTTCAATAACTTGCTCTATAAAGATAATGTTATCTATGCTAAGTCGACCCGTTTTCAGCAGCTCACCTTTACCGAGAGATTGAGAGGCAGTGGCATAGCTCCTGTTTATTCTTTGTATATCAATGGACGATTGCAGTTCTCCAGTATCGATGAGCATATTTATCATGCATTTCTGGTCCATCCGACCATGGAAGCGGCGGCTCGCCACGATAGAGTCTTGATCATAGGCGGCGGCGATGGGTTAGGATTAAAACAAGTATTAAAGTGGCAACCTAAACACGTCACCCTGATGGATCTCGATAAAGATCTGCTGGCCCTGTTCACCTCTCACGACGCCGATATGCCAAAGCGATTAAGCCAAACTTTGCTTAAGCTCAATGGTGATGCCCTCAACGATCCTAGGGTCGAAGTCTTGGTAGACGATGCCTTTAATGGCGTAGATAAACTACTGAGGAAAGGTGAGAAATATGATGTCATCATAGTCGACCTACCAGACCCCAGCCATCCAGATCTCAATAAGCTATACTCAGATCTTTTTTATAAGAAACTAAAGGAACTCTTGAGTGCAGATGGTGCTCTAACAGTACAATCAACATCCCCCTACCATGCGCCTAAGGCCTTTATTTCTGTCGGAAAAACCTTAGCACTTGCAGGCTTCGATGTTAGCCAGTACCACCACAATGTGCCGAGTTTCGGTGAATGGGGCTGGAGTATAGCCACTGCATCGGGCAAGAATGCCAAGGCAAGACTGAGTGACATCGAACAGCTGTCGATAACAGATGACTGGCTGACGCCTGGGCTTATCAAGGGCGCTTTCGAGTTTCCAGGGAACTTCTATCAAGATATAGACAAGATTCAAGCCAACAGAATTGGCTCGATGCAGTTATACCAGTACCATCAGCAGGCCTGGAGAGAAAATCAGGGAGTGACACTATTCTGATGACCAGTGACTCGCTATAGCTATCACAGGCAAGCAGCTACAGAAACAAGAATCTAGATCAACATCGAGCTGTCTCAATATTATGGAATGATAAATAAGACAGCTCAGTTTTTACTTATAATTTTTCTAAAAAATAGCACTTGACATATTATGTCGTAATGCTATCTTTAACCCAGACATAATATGTCAAAGAGGACAAATATGAATATCCACAATATTGCTAACCACCTCAATGATCTTGGTGACAAGAGTCACACTGGCCTCCAGTTCGATTGTTACCCAATCGATGGTGAAGTCGAAGTATTACAGGTCAATGTCGTTGGTCGTGAAGAGATACCCGTATTCGTATCGGTAACAGAAAACCAAGTTCTCTGTATTAGTTACCTTTGGGGTGAAGACGAAGTCAAGCAGGAAAGTCGCATGGCGATGTTTGAGACCATGTTGGAACTTAACATCCCGATGCCATTATCATCTTTCGCAAAAGTGGATGATAAGTATGTAGTTTATGGTGCGCTATCGGTGCACTCGGATATGCAGGAGATCGAACAGGAACTTTCAGTTCTGTCAGATAACTGCCTGGAAGTCATCGATGAGATGAGCGATTTCCTCAAGTAATTTTTATATATTTACAACTAAATTTAAAGGAGCCACATCATGGGCATACTAAACAAGATTTTAACCGCTTTCCGTGGCGGCGCCACCGAAGTTGGTCAGACCATAGTCGACGCAAACTCAACCCGTATCTTCGAACAGGAGATCCGTGATGCAGAGAAGCACCTAACCAAAGCTAAGCGTGAATTGACTGATGTTATGGCAAAAGAGATGCAAGCCAGCCGTGAAATCGACCGCTTAAAGCGTTCAGTCACAGAGCATGAAGGTTTTGCGACTCAAGCTCTACAGCAGGAAAATGAAACACTTGCATTAGAAGTTGCCGAGAAGATAGCTCAACTCGATCAAGAGCTAGCCGAGCAACAGTCTGCTAACGACAGCTTCAGTTCTCACGCCGCGCGTCTTAAAGACCTGGTGCGTAAGACTGAACGTCAGTTAACCGACTACCAGCGTCAACTCACTATGGTAAAGACCACTGAGAGCGTACAGAAAGCCACGGCGTCGATAACTAACTCTTTCGCCGGCAGCAACTCTAAGCTGTTAAATGCTAAAGATTCGCTGGAGCGTATCAAGGCTCGTCAACTGCAGTTCGATGATCGCCTGAAAGCATCCGAAGCTTTAGAAGATGAAAACAGCGATAAGTCACTGCATGCCAAGTTAGCTGAAGCCGGTATCGGCGAGCAGAAGTCCAACGCGAATGCCGTATTGGACCGCCTCAAGGCTCGTAAGTAATCGCGATTAGATTTCACATGAAGCTAGATACTAGCCTCTCATGCCTTGACTAAAAGTACAGCGCTTTTCTTTTCATAAAGAAAGGCGCTCTTTTGTCTTAAGCCGCAAATAGTATTTAGCAGGCTAACTATCAAAGCAGTTTTTCCAGTGAATTTTACTAGGGAAATAGCCGCTTAAAATATATTAAAAATCAGGAGTGATGATGAGTTTTTTAAAAGGTCTTTTTGGTAAAAAAGAGACACCCCAGCGTCAGCTAGATCATCCCTCTAAGCTCCTCAAGGGAGATATGATCTCTCTGGATGATAGCTTCGCACTGCCGCCACAACTCAGAGGTCAGCAGCTAAGAGTCGAATCCATCAGTACCTATGAATACCAACGTAAACAACTGACTGAATGGGCACTCAAGGGTCATGGAAATGACACAATTTTCTTGTCTCTCGATGAAGACGATGAAACTTATCTGGCCTTTTCCATTAAGATCAACCGTTCTATAGTTGAGCATATTTTCGATCTCGACCAGTTTGGGACCATATTCGAAGAAGATGAGCAGGCACAATTAAGCACATTAAAGTTACCGAGTGAGTTAGTTTCAGAGTTTTCTCAGTGGCTAGGCAAAGAATACCACCAGGTCAATTTCGCTCAATTTGGTTACTTCCACCGAGAAGATTACCGAGGTAAGAAGCCGCCACAGGATGCCGATGGTGCCACAGGCGATGAATTCGAGTCCTATCATCTACTTGACGAAGATGAGAAATATGCCGTCAATGTGGAAGTCTATGCAGATGGCGATACCGATGTCATGTTAACCTTGTACCGTCCGCTTGCCGATATTCGAGATTATTGGCCCGGGAAATAAGCTCTACAGTTCCTAGGTTCTAGAACCTAGGAACTGAGTTTTAAGAACAATTTTATTGTTAAGGTTAATTTTTAAGGTAATACTGAATGACTAAGAAAAAGAGCTCGCTCCCGGATCAATGGTTACAAAACCAGAAAGCCGCGAAAGCGACTCAGGTGGCGTTCGACTTAGATGAAAAATTTCAGTACTCCATACGTAAAGCCGCACTAGACTCGGGCTTCAGCCCCTCGGATCAGATCCGCACCATCTTAGGACTCTCAGTCACTAAGCGACCTAAACGTCCACGCCTGACCGTGTCTCTCAGTCCTGAAGATTATGTGCTGCTAGCCGAGAAATATAACCTCTCTCCAGAGTCCCAGTTGGAAATAAAAAAACGGGTACTCGACGATCTCATCCACTTTAGCGATAAAAACTAGTACACTCAGTCAGATACCTATGGAGTGTCTCATCGCTAACCTAGCGATGAGATGAAAAACGGATGTATGTGAAATGGCAAATTTAAGTCGATGGTTCCCCGAAACAGAGACTCACCCAACCCCCTTTCAGTTAGCCATGATGGTACTGTCTTTTTTATCGGTCATCGTAGTACTCGTACTCACTTTCGCCAAGACCGAACCTGAAACTCGTCGCTTACTCTTGATGATCGACTTTAGTATCTGCATGATTTTTCTGAGTTACTTCTTTGTTAACCTTTTCAAATCCGACAACAAACTTCTTTACCTGCAACACAACTGGATAGACTTAGTCGCCAGTATTCCTGCCATAGAACCACTAAGACTAGCGCGTTTATTTCAGATCCTAAGAGTAATCCGACTTATTCGAATGACCCACTCGTTAATCGCTCCTTTAGTAAAACAACGAAGGCAAGCAACGTTAGCCAGCTTACTCGTGGCTATGGTCACTATCTTAACCATCTCTTCGGTATTAATGCTGATTGTAGAAAGTGGCGCACCCGATGCCAATATTCACACCGCTGAGAATGCAATTTGGTGGGCATTAGTGACTATTTCAACCGTTGGTTATGGTGACTTCTACCCCGTAACGACTGTAGGACATGTTATTGGCGCCATTGTCATTATCTGTGGAGTCAGTTTTTTTGGTGTGATCTCCGGTTATATGGCATCAATATTTATTGCTCCCGATGAAACCGAGAAGCTTGAAACTCAAAGTGAAGAGATAAAGTGTGAGCTCAAGATGGCTTTAGATAGAATGGAAAAAAACCAGGATCAACTCATGCAAGAGATCACTCTGCTGCATAAGGAGATAAAAGATATTAAGGAAGATAAGGATAGACCCTAGGCGCTAGGTTGAAAAGCTGAGATGACGACCTTTGACCTATCGCTACGCCTATTCGACGGGCTAGACCCTGTTTGAAAAGGTGAAGCAGCAGATCTTGTTGCTGGATGGGGGTTTAGCCCGAGGTTTACGATTATTCCGTTCCCGGCTAAAGCCGGTCCTACACTACAGCGAAGCTGTAATCTGACCGCCATGGATGGTGGGAATGTCGGTTATGTAGGGAACAATAACCGACGTAGATCCACCAGCGCAGCGTCATCTTAGCTTTTTACCTCCAATACGGCTGATTGCTCAGTGCCGATCGCCTCGAGTGCTCCATGGCAAACACCAGACTCTCCTCTTTATTCTGCAGCCAATCCGAGATATCTAAATCCAGCGATTCACTAATCTGAGCCAGCTGTCGATAGGCGGCCAAGGTTCTGATCCCTAAAACCAAATCTTGCCAAGGGGCTCTGAATGCATCTCGGCTCTGCTTAGTATAAAGCTCACCATAAGCCACGCCGACGAAAATACTGTCATCCAAGGCACGAGCGAAGGACTGGTACTCTCGACTGGTCAAGTCGGCTTCCGATGGCATCAAGGCTAAAATCTTCTGCCAGGAGGCTTCCTGCATCTGATCGGCAAAGGTCTTAAGACCCGTTTTAACATTAATGTTAAAATTGACACGACTCTCTCCTGCTCGTATTGCGAACAAGAGATCGACTAAGCTAAGTTGCAAGCTGCCATAACAAGTATCGGTTAGCATCGTCTGTATAAGACCCGAAATAGATAACTGCTGCAGTGATCTTAAGGCCTGCTCAGCTAATTTAGCCTTCTTTGGCTGTCTGGCAATAAGCTGACAATTCTGACTCAATATTTCGGCCAGGCTTAGTCCGGTCTCGACGAAGCCCAAGTGAGCCTCTATACATTCAAACTTAGCGATAAGACTATCGCTAAGCAAGTTAAACTGCTCTAAGGTACATCTAAGCAGTCGTACACAAGCGCGCAGACGATAGCAAAGCATAGGTACTTGCTTCAGGCTATAGGCATCTGTTTCTAATATCATGGCTTCTAGTTGCTGCCAGCGTTCCAGGCCAGTGCTTAAAAGAGAAATAAGTGTCTGCTTGAGGTCTTGGTTTGGTTCTAAGGCGATAAACTCCAGCACCTCCAGACTCAAAGGACTCGATTGAGCCGCTAACCGGTAACCTCGTTGAGCCTTACTCGCCTTGCCTAAACGTACGGGAATGGTTTCGGCGACCTTAATACCTAAGTCAATTAACGCCCCGGTCTTGCCTGTCATTAACTCGAATTCTAACTCACAAATCGGCTCAGATTTTGTTTCACCCTCTCTTGTGACGCTCACTTCGCCAATATCTAAGGCGACTTCCACCAGGCTCTCATCCACATAGATATGCCAAGTTCGCCTCTCAAAATTCGTATCGAACAAACAGGTCAGTTGAGATTGCACTGCTGTAATATTCGCCGCATCTGGCCATATATTTTCAGGAAATAAATTTAAATCGGGCTCGGCTTGATCTATATCAATATTGTATTCCGGTCGAGAATGAATCCCGCCTACCACTGTTCCTGCTGTTTTTATCGTCTGTTCACGCTTACCATCGCAGCCACGAATCCTGAGACCCATGTCCCAACGTCGCAGCTGTAGATCTGGGGTATCGAAATAGCCATTAGACAGAAATCGGCAGGCTTTCTGCTCACTATCTGGTAGACTATCTAGCAGAACAATCAGGGTTTGTTGTTGTTCTAACTGGAAAAATAATTTTAGTTCTATCTCGGCATTCATTCGCCAATTGCTCGCTCTGTAGTCAGGTTTAGATCTGTATTTTTTTGACGCTGGAAAAGCTGTCATCAAAATTTCATTAATATTTAATCAATATTTCATCTGCTAGGTGAAATGTAATATTACTGTCACAAACAATCCGTAGGATTGCGCTTTCCAGTTCAGATATAACTCGTTAGAATAAAAACTGATAGTTTTAATGTAAATCACAGTTTCAATACGCGGTCGCTTGGGTTAACATGCGCCCGCTTTTTCCAACAGTGGAATAACCTAAATAGGTACACGGCAATGCCAGTAAACTCTATTTTGGGCGTGTTTGCAAAATCGCCAATTAAGCCTCTACAAGAGCATATAGACAAAGTGCACCAATGTGCATCGATACTTATCCCATTTTTCGACGCAACAGCTGCAGGAGATTGGGATGAGGCAATAGTACTACGTAAGCAGATCAGTGCTACGGAGCGTGAAGCTGATTCTCTTAAACGTGAGATCCGCCTAACACTTCCCGGTGGTCTATTTATGCCCGTTGAGCGAACCGATCTTCTGGAACTTCTGACCCAGCAAGATAAGATCGCCAACAAAGCAAAAGATATCTCAGGTCGTATCATAGGCCGTCAGTTAGTTGTCCCTCAAGAGATTCAAGTCCCCTTCAAAGCTTATTTGTCCCGCTGCCTCGATGCAGTCGTTCTGGCCAAACAAGCAATCAACGAACTCGACGACCTGTTAGAAACCGGTTTCCGTGGTCGTGAAGTTGACTTAGTCGCAAAGATGATCGCCAAACTCGATAAAATCGAGGAGGATACCGATGATCTTCAAATTAAGATCCGTCGTCAGTTGTTCGCTATCGAAAATGATATGAACCCTATCGATGTGATGTTCCTCTATAAGATAATTGAATGGGTCGGCGACCTGGCAGATCTTGCCGAACGTGTCGGTTCCCGCTTAGAGCTTATGCTAGCTCGCGTCTAACAACAAAGTTATCAAGGTAACAACATGGTTGATGTATTAGTCACCAATGGCCCATTGCTGATTGCAATTGCGGCTACTTTTGGTTTTTTAATGGCATGGGGTATTGGCGCAAATGATGTAGCCAATGCGATGGGAACCTCGGTTGGTTCTAACGCTATTACGATTAAACAAGCGATCATCATAGCGATGATTTTTGAATTTGCCGGTGCTTATCTAGCGGGTGGTGAAGTAACGAGTACGATCCGTAAAGGGATCATCGATTCGGCCTACTTCGTCGACTCACCAGAGCTACTGGTCTACGGTATGATCTCGGCGCTGTTAGCCGCTGGTATCTGGTTAATAGCAGCATCCGCTCTCGGTTGGCCTGTCTCTACCACTCACTCTATCATAGGTGCCATCGTTGGCTTTGCCGCGGTAGGTGTGGGCACAGAAGCTGTAGAATGGGCCAAGGTTGCTGGTATCGTGGGCTCCTGGGTAGTCACTCCGGCAATATCCGGCTTTATCGCCTTCATGATATTCCAGAGCGTGCAGAAACTTATCTTCGATACAGATAATCCACTGGATAATGCTAAGCGTTACGTACCTTTCTATATGGCGCTGGCAGGCTTTATGATGTCTCTGGTGACCATTCAGAAAGGCCTCAAGCATATCGGCCTACACTTCAGCACTGCCGAGGCCTATGCATTAGCCTTGGGTATTGCCGTTATTGTAGGTATCGGCGGTATGTTAGCGATTAAACGCCTGAAGATGGACACTCAGGCCGATCGCCAGACTCAGTTCGGCAACGTCGAGAAGGTATTCGCCATCTTGATGGTCGTCACAGCTTGTTGCATGGCATTTGCTCACGGCTCTAACGATGTAGCAAACGCAATTGGTCCACTAGCGGCTGTCGTTTCAGTGGTCAACAGTGGTGGTGAGATCGGTAGCGAGGCCGCTATCGTATGGTGGATCCTTCCACTAGGTGCCGTAGGTATTGTTATGGGTCTGGCCATCTTTGGTAAGCGCGTGATGCAGACCATAGGTAAGAACATTACTCACCTAACCCCGAGCCGTGGTTTTGCCGCAGAGCTTGCTGCAGCTTCAACTGTAGTGATTGCATCGGGTACCGGCCTCCCAATATCTACGACACAAACCTTAGTCGGTGCGGTTTTAGGTGTAGGTATGGCCCGCGGTATCGCAGCGATTAACATGGGTGTGGTCAGAAACATTGTTGTTTCCTGGGTCATCACCTTGCCAGCTGGTGCTGCACTGTCGATTCTGTTCTTCTTCACCATAAAAGGCATCTTCAGCTAAGCCATTAGACTTAGCCTGTAGACACAAATGATTAAGGGAAGCTAATGCTTCCCTTTTTTATACCTCAGCTCTCAACCACCAAACTGAAGTGACGTTTCATTTTGCCCGTCATTTTCATGACAGTACCCCCTAGTCTCGTCTAAGTTTTGACATTAATTAAGCTTCATCCACTCACAGACATATCTCTTGCATCTAGCCCTTGCAAAACGTCCTGCAAATCCCTAGCATGTGGCTATATTTCGTTGATGAGAATTCAAAGTGTTAAGATTCTTTGCTTTAGTGGGACTGTTATTACTCTCTCCAAGCCTTTTGGCCGCAGGTCAACCTGGATACATATCCGATAAAGTTTATCTCTATCTTCATGGTGGACCGGGTACCCAATTTCGTATCTTGGGTAGTGTAGAGGCGGGCCAGGCAATCTCACTGTTGGGCGAGACCCAAGGTGACTACACTAAGATCATCGACCATAAGGGCCGTGAAGGCTGGGTAGAAACGAAAATGGTGACTCGCAAAAAGAGTTTCCGTGAACAGTTACCCGAAGTGCAGACTGAGCTAGATAAGACCAAGTCTGAGTTAGAACAAGCCCTTAGTTCCAGCGATAACAATGCTGAGCAACTCAGTCAACTCAAGTCAGATCTCAGCCGTGCACAACGAGACCTGGCTAAGGCAAGCAGTGAGCGTGATCACGCTACTAGCAAGCTAGCTAATATCGAGAAGAACGAACGCTTCCAGATGTGGCAAGAGGGCGGCATCATTGCAGCTATCGGTTTACTCATAGGTGTCATCTTAGTCTATCTGCCGAGACCCAGACGTAAGCAGAAGAATCGCTGGTAAACAGTCCATTCCCCACAAAATCGTCCCCCAAAAGCCAGCATTCAAATGCTGGCTTTTTAATTTCTACATTGACCAACCCGCATAGACAGTGACCTTGCACACCATCTGGCCGGACAAGATCAAACAAAACTCACATTCACGACCGCTATAGTGTTCCTCGTCACATTTTGATGATACTATCCCGCGGAAAGATGCCAGATTGTATACAAAAAATAAGATGCATCTTACTACTCTTATCTAAAAGGCTCTTCAAAGCTGTAATTAGAGAAGATTTTGTTCAAGCAAACTGTCCTTAACCGGCCCAGATGGAAGTGATTACTATGTTCAAAGCAAGTGAAGTTCTGACTGGTCTTTATGACTCAGCCAACCTCGATGAGCTGTTTACAGCCATCACCAATAACTACATTGTCGATGAAGATGAATATCTATCTGAACTGATCAAACTCGTGCCCTCTAGTGACGAAGAGATTGAGCGTGTTACTAAAAGAGCTCACGATTTGGTAGCCAAAGTTCGTCAATATGACAAGAAAGGTTTAATGGTTGGTATTGATGCATTTCTGCAACAATACAGTCTAGAGACACAAGAAGGTATTATCCTGATGTGTCTTGCCGAAGCGCTACTGCGCATCCCTGATGGAGCGACTGCCGATGCCCTAATCCAGGATAAGCTATCGGGTGCGAAATGGGATAAGCATATGAGTCAAAGCGACTCTACGTTAGTCAATGCTTCCACCTGGGGCTTAATGATAACGGGAAAAATTGTCACACTCGATAAGAATATCGACGGCAAACCCAGCAGCCTGCTAAACCGTCTGATCAATCGAGTCGGTGAACCCGTAATCCGCCAAGCTATGCTTGCAGCAATGAAAATCATGGGCAAGCAGTTCGTTCTGGGTACCAGTATCAAAGATGGTCTCAAGAACAGTGAAGCTAACCGCAAGATTGGCTATACACATAGTTACGACATGCTCGGCGAAGCAGCTCTCACTAAAACTGACGCCGATAAGTATTTTGATGAATATTCATCCGCGATCTCTGCACTTGGCGCGCAAATCTATGATGAGAGCCAAGCGCCCCGACCCACTATCTCGATCAAGTTATCAGCCCTTCACCCAAGATATGAAGTAGCCAATGAAGATCGTGTCCTCTCCGAGCTTTATGACACACTCATCAAGCTAATTAAGCAAGGTCGTGAGTTAAATGTCGGCATCTCAATTGATGCTGAAGAGATGGACAGACTCGAGCTTCACCTAAAACTGTTCCAGAAACTCTATAACTCAGATGCAGCTAAGGGCTGGGGCTTGTTAGGTATAGTAGTACAGAGCTACGCCAAACGCGGCCTCCCAGTACTTTGCTGGTTAACTCGCCTGGCGAAAGATCAAGGAGATGAAATCCCTGTACGTCTCGTTAAAGGCGCATACTGGGATAGTGAATTAAAGTGGGCTCAGCAAGCTGGCGAAGGTGGATACTCCCTCTTTACTCGTAAAGCAGGCACAGATGTTTCTTATCTTGCATCTGCACGTTACCTTCTTTCAGACGCGACTAGAGGCGCCATCTATCCTCAGTTTGCAACACACAACGCCCAATCTGTTGCCGTTATTATGGATATGGCAGGCGACCGCCTGTATGAATTCCAACGTCTTCACGGCATGGGACAGGAACTCTACGATACGTTAATTTCCGAAAGCCCAACAACGCGTATTCGCATCTATGCACCTATTGGTGAACATAAAGAGCTACTACCCTATCTGGTACGTCGCTTACTCGAAAATGGCGCCAACACCTCATTTGTCCATAAGCTGGTCGATCCTAAGGTCGCCATCGAGTCACTTGTCGTTCACCCGATAAAGACACTGCAGAAATATAGAACCCTGTCTAATAATAAGATCGTTAAACCCGCCGATATTTTTGGCGCAGAGCGTAAAAATTCCAAGGGACTCAATATGAACATCATCTCTGAATCTGAGCCATTTTTCGCGGCTCTCGAGAAATTTAAAGACACAAGCTGGAACGCGGGTCCTCTAGTCAATGGCGAGCTATTAAGCGGCGAAACGAATGACGTCGTCAGTCCCTTCGACACCACTAAAGTCGTGGGTAAGTTAGCTTTCGCTAATGACCAGGCCATAGAGCAGGCCCTTTCCGGCGCAGATTTGGCCTTTAACGACTGGTGTAATACACCTGTCGAAATACGTGCTAATGCGCTACAGAAGCTTGCCGATCTACTCGAAGAAAACCGTGAAGAACTCATCGTCCTTTGTACCCGTGAAGCAGGCAAGAGCATTCAGGATGGAATCGACGAAGTTCGTGAAGCCGTAGATTTCTGTCGCTATTACGCCGTGCAGGCCAAGAAGATGATGGCTCAGCCTGAATTGCTTCCAGGCCCAACGGGAGAGCTCAATGAGCTGTTCCTTCAAGGTCGCGGTATCTTCGTCTGTATCAGTCCATGGAACTTCCCACTGGCTATCTTTATTGGTCAAGTAGCCGCTGCCCTAGCTGCGGGGAATACAGTTATCGCTAAGCCTGCAGAGCAGACGTCTATCGTTGGCTTCCGTGCAGTTCAGCTGGCACATGAAGCTGGTATTCCTAAAGATGTACTTCAATTCCTACCAGGAACTGGCGCAGCAGTCGGTGCGGCAATCACCTCAGATGAGCGTATTGGTGGTGTTTGTTTCACAGGTTCTACGGGAACAGCCAAACTGATTAACCGCACCCTAGCAAACCGTGAAGGTGCAATTATCCCACTTATCGCCGAAACCGGCGGTCAGAATGCCATGGTTGTCGACTCGACATCACAGCCTGAGCAAGTCGTCCATGATGTTATTGATTCATCTTTTACCAGTGCAGGACAACGTTGTTCGGCGCTACGGGTACTCTTCCTTCAGGAAGATATCGCAGACAGAGTGCTTGAGGTGATGAAAGGTGCCATGGATGAGCTAACCATAGGTGATCCTAGCTCAATCAAGACTGATGTAGGCCCTGTGATAGATGCAACGGCTCAGGCTAACCTTAATGCCCATATCGACCATATCAAGCAGGTAGGAACTCTGCTTAAGCAACTCAATCTGCCGGCTGGTACGGAGAAGGGTTACTTCGTCGCACCGACGGCTGTAGAAATTGATTCTATCAAGGTGCTCAAGAAGGAACATTTCGGTCCTATCTTGCATGTGATTCGCTACAAGGCTAACGAACTAAACAAGGTGATCGATGAGATCAACAGCACGGGCTTCGGTCTGACTTTAGGTATCCATAGTCGTAACGAGGGCCATGCCCTTGAAGTCGCCAACAAGGTCAAGGTAGGCAACGTCTATATCAATCGTAACCAGATTGGCGCAGTTGTCGGCGTACAACCTTTCGGTGGACAAGGCCTATCGGGCACAGGACCAAAGGCCGGTGGACCACTCTATCTGACTCGCTTCATCACAGAGAAAACCCGTACCAATAACATCACCGCCATAGGGGGTAATGCCACGCTTCTCTCCTTGGGTGATAGTGACGATTAATTGAATCCTTCAATGACTCTTTAGCTAATCGTAAGCTAAAGGTTAACGAATAAAAGAGCCAGACCTTAGTGTCTGGCTCTTTGTTTTTGAGTGTTGAGCTATAACGCCACTTTGATGTGAGATAGTATTATTTGGCTGTCCTTATCGAGCACACTGATGTGGTATTTGACTATACTTGAGTCATTCCCATTCAATTAAAGGAGACAGTGATGAGTGACAAAGTGCTAGATCTCGATGAGGTCAGTAAGATCTTAGGAAAATCAGAGGCCACCATAAAACGTTACGCAAGAGAGAACTTACTTACCAACATTGGCGAAGATGATGAGTTCAAATTCAAAGAAGATGAAGTAAACCGTTATCTTGAATTTGCAAAACGCTTAGGTTAAACAAGTTCCAGTGCAATTAGGGAGAACACATTCTAGTCCTCCCTCCCCTTCATTCCCAAAAGACTAATACCTCACTAATTCAGTTTATGATTGAGACTTGCGTAGTATTCATCAGCCACTAATAAATCATCATGGCAGCCAGAGACTCTTAACTTCCCATTCTCCATCAAATGGATAGTGTCCATCTGGGTCATAGCTGTCAGCCTGTGGCTGATCATCAGCAAGGTCTTGTCCTTAGCAAATTCAAACAGCAGGGCCAATATCTCTCTCTCGGTGCGCTTATCCAATCCTTCGGTGGGCTCATCGAGTAATAATACAGGCGCATCGCGCAGCAAGGCTCTGGCTACTCCGATACGACGCTGCTCGCCGCCAGAGAGCTGCCTGCCCCCCTCACCAATCCAAATATCCAGTGGCTTATCACCTTGGGTCAGGTTGGATAATCCAACTCTATTTAATACCCCTATCAGAATCTCATCATTAGCGGCTTGTACGACTCTGCGCTCGGCCCGTGTCGGTAAATCAGCAACAGTCCTCTGTGCTAAGGCCAAATTACTTCTTAATGTTCCGCTAAATAGGTAGATACGTTGACTCATAAGGGTGATGCCAGCGGTCAAAGCTTGCTGACTATATTGATCAATCTCGACACCATCGAGCCTGATACACCCTGAGCTAGCTTGCCACTCTCGGGTGATCAAAGACAGCAAGCTCGACTTTCCGCAGCCAGTCTGCCCCAGTAAGGCCACTTTTTCACCAGGCTTAATACTCAGGTTAATGTCTCTAAGCACCACTTTTTTAGTCTCAACTTGAGCGTCTTGATCATAGGAGAAACAGATCCCTTTAAGTGTCAGCTCACCATGATGGACGCTAATGTCGCTGGCGTTATTGAATACTATACTCGGTTCCTGATCCACCAGCTCATTGACTCGCTCGGCTGCAGTGACACAAGAAGATAGATGCTGAAAGGCGCCGGCTATTGGCATCAACATCTCGATGCAGGCCAAAGTCATAAACACGACCATGGCAAGCATAGGCCCAGGTGGCAGATGCTCACCGACCCCAGATGATGCCATATAAAGGATCGCCATAACGACTAGACCATGACACAAAATAAGAGCGCCTTGGCTCAGGGCCGTGACATTCGCCATCGCCCTCTGGCTAGCTAATAGTCTAGCTTCAGACTCGGCAAGCTGGGCCCGAAAGCGTTCATTGGCACCGAAGAGGGAGATCTCTGCCAGTCCCTGTACAAACTCCAGCACTTGTACCCGGTAGATTCGTTTGCTCTCTAATAATTCGACACCCGGTTTCCGCCCCAGGTGATAGAAGATCCAAGGCAATACCAGCCACACCAAGAGTAAACTTCCGCATAAGATCAACGCCAGTTCGGCATCGAACCAAGAGAGGAATAGATAGAGTGCCCCTAACATCAGGAATGAGGCGGCCATGGGAGTGATAAGCCTGAGATAGAGATGATCTAAGGTATCGATATCGGCGACGAGTCTGTTAAGCAGATCCCCCTGTCTTATCCCTTGCATGTTACTGGCACTGAGGGGCATTAACTTCCGCCAAGCCCAAGTTCGCAACTGAGTCAGTAGTTTAAAGGTCGCTTCATGGGTGGCTAAGCGCTCACCGTAACGGCTGGCAGTCCTGACAATCGACAGAAACCTCACTCCGCCCGCTGGGGTAAAGTAGTTGAACATCATAGCCGTTGCGGCAGTTAATCCGGCTACTCCTGCAGCCGATAGAAACCAGCCTGATAGCGAGAGTAAACCGATACCAGCCATCAAGGTCGTGATACTCAATATTAGACCTGTGAACATCATCAGCCACTGATGCTTAAACAACTTGATAAAAGGTAATAGGGCTCTCATGAGTTTGACTCCTTATCGATACAAGTCTCTACTTCACACACATCATCTTGCATCTGTCTAAATAGCCCTTTTTCTCGATTCAGTTCATCAAAACTTCCTCGCTGAACGATCTCACCTTTATCCAGCACTAGAATAGTATCCATCCCATCGAGCTGCTCAAGTCTATGGGTCACCATCAAGCATGAGGATTGTGACATAGCGTCACGCAGTGCACTTAATACCGCCTGCTCGCTATGACTGTCTAAGCTTGCTGTAGGTTCATCTAACAGAAACAGCTTCGCCTCTTGTCCTAAGGCTCTGGCTAGCGCGATGCGCTGGGCCTGACCGACAGAGACGCCTGTCATCTGCTCACCGATAGGGTGCTGTAGGCCTAAGGCCTGCTCCTGGACGAAATCCAATACCTTGGCTTTAGCCAATAATGCTTCCACCTCAGCGTCCCTCATATCGGGATTGGCCATTGCCACATTGTCACGCACTGTGCCATGAAATAGCTGAGGATCTTGTCCAAGCCAGGCAAGGTGTCTGCGGTAATGAGCTTTGTCCAGCTCTCTTAACTCAAATCCGTTGACCTTGAGTGATCCATGATAAGGCAGAAAGCCAAGTAAAGCGTTGAGCAGGCTGGTTTTACCCGAGCCACTTGGCCCTACCAGGGCCACATGCTGGCCCTGTTTAAGGTGAAAGCTCAATGGACCCACTAATTGGCCCCCATCGTGACTCATCACGGCTAAATCTGTGGCAATAATCTCGACTCCAGTACGCCAGTCTAATTCAATACCACCAGCCTTTCTTTCAATGGCATCTGCCTCAGGCTTATATTCTAACAATGCCATCAACTCTTCGGCCGCGCCTATGGCTTGGGCCTTAGCATGATAGTGAGTGCCCATGTCGCGCAGTGGCTGGTAAAACTCAGGTGCCAGCATGAGTACAAACAAACCGACAAACAGGCTGATCCCCCCGCCGTAATCACCGAAGTTAAGGTGCCCCAAATAATTAAAACCAAAATAGACCGCCAGAACCGCGATAGACACGGCGGCAAAAAACTCCAACACGGCGGAGCTTAAGAAGGCCATCCTGAGCACGGACATGGTTCTTTCACGGAACTCTTCCGATGCGGTTTCTATCTCCTTGACCTCGGCGTCGCCTCGATTAAAAATCTTTAGGGTCGGCAAGCCCTTTAATCGGTCCATAAAATGACCACTCAACTTGGCCAAGGCGCTGAAATTCTTGCGGTTGGCATCAGCAGCGCCCATACCGACTAAGATCATAAACATGGGAATAAGGGGGGCCGTGGTCAACAGGATTAGTCCGGCAGCCCAATTTAACGGAAATACCACTATCAGTATGGTCAGAGGAATGAAACCAGCCAAGATAATTTGCGGCAGATAACGGGCGTAAAAGTCGTGCAGATCTTCTACTTGCTCCAGCACGATACTCGCCCAACTTCCGACAGGCTTTCCCTTGATAAAGGCCGGGCCAAGTTCGATTAGTTTATCCAGAACCGCACTGCGGATCTGTAACCTGAGTCGTTTTCCCGACTCGAAGCTCGCACGCTCACGGGCAAACGCCAGCAAGGCCCGCACGGGAATGAGCGCCAGTAAGAGTAAAAACTCATTGGTATAGTGAGACTTGTCTAGCTCGAGAATGATAATGCCATGCAATATCGTCGACAGAAGATATGCTTGAACGATTAATGAAAATCCGGTTAATAAGCCAAACAACACAGTCAAATTGAGATAGAAGCCACAGGATTTTTTCTGCTGTCTCAACCAAGAAGTGAGTTGTTTCTCTAACGATTTGTCCATGCCGCTCCTGCAAATTAGTATTTCATGATGAAATAGTGGGAAGTGAGAGTTCACGCAGTATCGCAGGCATCGCTCGCGGAATAAACTGGCAGGCCTAGAAATGTTAAGAGCTTCACAAAAATTGCGCTAGATCAAAAAAGATGGAACCTGTGCTTAGCTAATGTGTCTCAAGATAAGGCCCAAATTTAGCTGACAAACCCAATAGGAAAATTTGAATGGCGATGAATTTATTAAAATGAGTGAGATAAACTTGAATACACAAAAAAGGTCGGTGAGCATCTGCTTCACCGACCTTTCTTTAATCAATAATGATAATGAACAAGTTTAAAACCCGTTACTTCGACTCGTCAGACGCGTAGTCGTCACTGTCTTCATCGAAAGAGCCAGAAGACTCGCCGTCGGCAACATCACGCGCATCACGCCACGCATCAGCCGCTTGCTCTTTAGACGCAGCGGCTTCGGTACGCTCTTCACGTTGCTTAGCCTTACGCTCGTTACGCAGCATCAGCTTATCGAGGAAAGATTTAAGCTCCTTCTCACCCCAGACAGTTGCTTCGGCTTCGGTCGCAAAACCCGTTTTACGTTTTGAAACGATGGTTTTTCGCGCAGTCATACGACGAGTGATCTCGGCCGCCCAAACTTGCTTGTCTTGAACGATGCGAAAATCGAACTTTTTGGTTTGTGTCATATTACTTATTTCCTACAGATAAAATCTTATCGCCGGCCAATGGCTCGGGCGTTAAGTACAAAATTTGTTTTCGGTTCACTTACTTATTCACGTCTTCAGGCAAACCCAGATCACATTTTTTGCAATCTAACCTATGACCAAGCATAGACGCTCTGCCTTCGGCAGTGATGACCCAAGGACGAACAACCCAAGGTGGCATATGTCTCACATGCTGATTATGACCGCATGCAAGCTTAGCAACCCAATGATTTTCATCATCTTTAAGATAACCGACTATCGACTGTTTCATAGAGCCTAAAGACCAATTGCCCAAGTGGCTGAACCAAGATGAGCGTTTAGGGCGCGAGACTAACACGTACAGAGTTTAAACAACATCATTTAATCGACTATGCTGTGAACTGATATCGGTTATAAATTAGCGCTTTCAGTGGGGATCCTGTAAGCTGCACGCCCGCCAGACCATCTGGCTCCATGAAAGCCGCTGTTTTAGCCGCGTCAAGAGACCAATCTATGAGTTTTACCTCCCTGGGTTTATCCGCTCCGATTTTAAAAGCCGTAGCCAATAAAGGCTATGAGACACCTTCGCCAATTCAAGCTCAAGCGATCCCCGCAGTGCTCGAAGGCAAGGATGTAATGGCAGCAGCCCAGACAGGCACAGGTAAAACCGCAGGCTTCACTCTGCCTCTATTAGAGCTGTTAAGCAGAGGCAATCGTGCTCAAGCTAAGAAAGTACGCGCCTTGGTATTAACACCGACTCGTGAGCTTGCAGCTCAAGTAGCCGAGAGTGTCGAGACTTATGGTAAGTACCTACCACTTAAGTCCGCAGTAATCTTCGGTGGTGTAGGCATAGGTCCGCAAATTTCTAAGCTAGGTAAAGGCGTCGATATCTTAGTCGCCACACCCGGTCGTTTACTAGACCTATATAACCAAGGCGCGGTGAACTTCAACCAACTTGAAGTCCTGATCCTCGATGAAGCCGATCGCATGTTAGATATGGGTTTCATTCATGACATCAAAAAAATTCTTAGAGTATTGCCGGCTAAACGTCAGAACTTGATGTTCTCGGCGACCTTCTCCGACGATATTCGTAAGCTAGCTAAAGGCCTGGTGAACAATCCAGTCGAGATATCTGTTACCCCACGTAACGCCACGGCGAAATCCGTTGAGCAATATATCTATCAGGTCGATCAGAAGCAGAAGACTGCGGCACTGATCCATCTGATCAAGCAAAATGACTGGCAACAGGTATTAGTTTTTAGCCGCACTAAGCATGGCGCAAACCGCATCGCCAAGAATCTCGAAGCTAAAGATCTTACTGCTGCCGCTATCCATGGTAACAAGAGCCAAGGCGCACGCACAAAGGCGCTGGCGAACTTCAAGAGTGGTGCGGTTCGCGTATTAGTCGCAACCGACATCGCAGCTCGTGGTATAGATATCGACCAACTGCCTAACGTGGTTAACTTCGACCTACCGAATGTGCCTGAGGATTATGTTCATCGTATCGGCCGTACTGGCCGCGCCGGTGCCAGTGGTCAAGCTGTCTCACTAGTCAGTGCTGACGAGAGCAAGCTTCTCAGGGACATAGAACGTTTAATTAAGCAAAATATTCCACGCAAAGAAGTGGAAGGTTTTGTGCCGACTCAAGTTGTAGCCGAAACCGATCTCAATGACAGAAAACACGGTCAAAACCGTGGTCCACGCAATGCCAATGGCCGCGGTAATGGTCGTAACGGCAATTCGAGTTCACGTAGTAATGGCTCAGGTTCTCGCGACTCACGCAGCAGCCAAGGCAAGGCCGAGCATAAAGACGGCCAACGCAGTGGTGAAGCCGCTCGCGGTCATCAGCCAAATGATAGCAATGCCAGTCACAGTCGCCGCAGAGCTGGCTCTCAAACCCGCTCTAGCAATAGCGCAAGTTCAGCAGCATCTAAACCAAGTTCAAATACCGGTATCTGGGGAAAGTAATTTATACTGGCTTCCTAGATACAGCTTGAATTAAAGGTTGTGATAAAGGTTGTGATAAAGAGTCTACAGATACTCGTCCCGAACAATAAGCAGAGCAGCCGCTCTGCTTTTTTTTGCCTTCATGTTATACCGTTAATTCCCTGCTTGGATTAATATTGGTAATAGTGAGCATTGCTCTAATTGAGGAGACTAAAAATGACCATGGAAACAGAAATGCAAGGTGGCTGTTTGTGCGGCGCACTCAGATATAGTGTATCGGCAATGCCCTTCGATGCAGACCATTGTCACTGTCGCATGTGTCAGAAAAGCACGGGAGCCGTGATAGGCAGTTGGATGGATTTTCTTATCGAGCAAGTCACCTGGCTTTGTGGTAAACCAAGCGAATATGCCTCATCAGACACCACCAGACGTGGCTTTTGCTCTACTTGTGGCACCAGTATCAGCTTTCGTGATACCGGACATCCGACATACTATACATTGAGTATTGCGTCACTGGATAATCCTAACCTAGTAGCAGTTAAATATCACATCCATACTGACAATCAAGTGAAGTGGCTGACTATTGAGGACCCTATACCAAGGTATAGTGGATCCCGTAGTTAGAGTCATTTTACTTTGTATTTAGCTCATTGATATTTAAAAGTTGTGCTTTCATGTTCACCTATCACTGGCGGTGGATGAAAGAACATCTTCGATTGAAGAGCTTGGCTGAAAAGCAGATATAGCGCTTTCTCCCCCTGTTCTAATCCTATCTTATAGCCCCTAACTCACTCCTGTTACCAACATTGCTTATTGTTAGCTAGCTGTTAGTATGAAACTCGGTAAAAAGTTAAAATAAGATACTGATTATATGAAGCTTACTAAACATCATGGCTGCTTATCTCGACTATTCTATTGAGCTTATCGGCTCCTTTAAGCGCTGCAGAGACTGGAGAAGTTAGGCATACGACAATGATTAAGAACCTGAATGGCTATACGTTCAGTCAAGGTGAATTAGTAACGTTTAGTGCCATTCAATTTACCGATAACAAAATAGATAAACTCTTCACCACCAAGGTCCCAGAGCAGCTAGCGAAAGATATACGTGTTATCGATGCAGCTGGCAAAACTATGCTGCCTGGACTCATCGATGCTCATGGTCATGTTTTAGGTTGGGGCTTGAACTTGATGCGGACTAATCTTCATGGCAGTCAATCTGAAGATGAAGCAATAACCCGCACTATTGAGTTTCGCAAACTCAACCCGGAACTTAGCTGGATACAGGGCCGTGGATGGAATCAAGTACTATGGCCAAGTAAAGCCTTCCCGACGGCTGCGGCATTAGACAAGCATTTCCCTAATACCCCCGTATGGCTTAGACGCGTCGATGGGCATGCTGGCTGGGCCAATACTGCGGCAATAAAACTCGCAGGAATTAATAATGATACTCAAGCACCCGAGGGCGGTGAAATAATTCGTACTAAAACAGGTGAGCCAAGCGGGGTATTTATCGATAACGCCACGTCATTGATTAGTAAGTCGATTCCAGATCTTAGTGTGACTGTTCAAGAAACCGTACTCAAGACGGCTATGACAGATTTGGCTCGGCCTGACCAGCGTACACGACGCCGGTGTGGGCAGCGATACCATTACCGCCTACAAGAACTTAGCTAATAAAAATGAAATACCAGTGCGAGTCTACGCTATGGTTGCCGCGGGTGACCCACATTTCTCCGCCATAATGGCCAAAGGCCCCTACCACCACACCTCGGGTATGCTGGATTTCAGCAGTGTCAAAATATCATCTGACGGCGCATTAGGCAGTCGCGGCGCAGAACTCATAGAGGACTATTCGGATCTTCACGGCCACAAAGGCTTGCTGCTACATAGCTGATAAGCAACTTAAAAATTACATGCTAACGGCCATGCAAGCCGGATTTCAGGTCAATACTCAAGTCATTGGCGATCATGCTAACAAGTTAGTATTAGACGCCTATGAAGACTTGATACAACAGACAAATACTAAGGCCCTCAGACATAGAGTCGAGCACGCTCAAATATTGCGTCTTGCAGATATTCCTCGTTTTGCCGAACTAGGGGTTGTGGCATCTATGCAAGCCACTCATGCCACCAGTGATAAAAATATGGCAGAAGATAGAGTCGGTCCCGACCGTATCGAGGGCGCTTATGCCTGGCACAAGCTACTAAAAGCCAATGCAGTTATAGCCGCCGGTTCCGACTCCCCGGTGGAATCTGCTAACCCATTCTTTGGCTTACATGCATCTGTGACTCGCCAAGATCACAACAACCAGCCCGCTAAAGGTTGGTACCCCAATGAGAAAATGACCGTGACACAAGCGCTCAATAGCTTCACAGTTGCAGCAGCTTATTCGGCGCATCAGGAAAAGAGTATCGGCCAGCTGAATCCCGGAATGAAAGCCGACTTTATACTTATCGACCAAGACCTGGTTAAAGGCAATCCACAGACGATATGGCAGACCCAAGTGTTAGAGACCTGGATTAATGGAATTAAGGTCTTTGATATAGCATCAAAACCAACAAACAATCTATAACTAGGCTTTTATCGACCCAAAGGAGATCAATGTTCTCCTTTGGGTCATGATAAGTCCACATACGTTCTGACACCACGCCAGCTCCCAATTTCAGTCATCATCTCGATAGCTATTATCCTGCTCTATAATTAATCTCAATTCCTCGAATTAAATTGTCAATTGTCGGGTCTTATTACAGCGACTGCCTAACAAAGCAAAAAAATAGAAACAGAACGAAAAGAATAGGAATAATTTTATGGCTCAAGTACACCATTTAAGGTCAACTCATGCACTAAACGCTATGGCGATAGCGGCTCTGGTATTACTGACAATGTTAATATCTTCCACAGCCCAAGCGGCCGAGACCCAAGTAAAAGGTGAACATGACGGCCAGGTCTTAGTAACTAATGGTCAATCTAAGGCATGGGAAGCGTCAAGTCAGCAATGGATTAGTCTGGATAGCTTCTGGCAAAACTGGGCAGACAGTCGCGGTGGTATTACTTGGGGGCGCGGTAAAGAATACCCAGCTTATGAACAAGTCAAAGAGCAAGATACGCTATTGATAGAACTCGACAATGGCACTTGCATGATGGAGTTCTGGCACTCACGATGGAGACGCGCCAACGATGTTCGCCGCTGGGACGATGCCTTCAATACATATTCTGCATGCAATAAGGTATTCGACTAAATGAGTTAATCGGTAAGCCCGTTTGAATGGGGTTATTACACTTTATTAATTTGATATTGGTCCCCCCAAAACTTACGGCTAAGGTTCCGAGGCAAGCTTAAAATTTCATTAGGCTTATTGATTGAACGGTTTCCAAACTTCGTGTGGAAAGCCCTTCCGACCAAAGCTACAAACAACAAAAAGGGAATGAACTTAAGTTCACTCCCTTTTACTATTGAGGGATAAATAACCTCCCCCGCTAGAAATAAGTTAACTCTTTATTTAAAAAGAAGGCTTTGAACAGAAAGCTATCTCATTTCCCAGGCACGATACGCGCGTCCTTTGAGCTTGCCGTTAACTATCTTATGTAGCGCACGCTTAGCGACTTTGCGGTCAACGGCTACATATGAACGAAATTCGGTGATCTTTATCTTGCCGACTTCTGAACCCTGAATCCCATCTTCACCCGTTAGTGCTCCGAGAATATCGCCAGGGCGAACCTTGTTCTTCTTGCCACCTTCGATCTGCAGAGTAACCATCCTAGGCTGAGTCGGGAAGGTATCTAATAGGTTCTCAGGTGGCAAACCTTCGCTGACAATATCACGGTCCAGATACTCTTCTAACAACTTGATCTTGTAGTCATCGTCACAGGTATAGAAGGTAAAGGCGGTACCCTTGCTGCCTGCGCGGCCGGTACGACCTATGCGGTGAATATGCACTTCGGTATCGAAGGCAAATTCGTAGTTGATCACCATATCCAATGCTTCGATATCCAGGCCGCGAGCGGCGACATCGGTTGCCACCATGATGGAAGCACTCTTGTTGGCGAACTGCATCAGGGTGAGGTCTCTGTCTCTCTGCTCCAGATCACCATGAAGTGCCACTACGCTGAAGCCATCATTGGCTAACGTGGCGGCCACATCTTTAGTCTCACGCTTGGTATTACAGAAAACCACGGCGCTGTCTGGCCGGTGCTGCAACAATAGTAAGCGCAGCGCTTTTTGGCGATCCTTATTGCTGTCGATCTGATAGAAGTGCTGAACGATACTGCTGCTGTCGTGGGTTGATGCTACCTTGACCATCACAGGCTCGAACATGATCTGTTCTGCGACCTTTTGGATCTGCTTAGGGAATGTGGCGCTAAACAACAAGGTCTGACGTTCACGTGGCATCTCGGCCATGATGTAGTCCAGATCAGGCAAGAAGCCCATCTCCAACATACGATCGGCTTCATCGAGCACTAAGGTATTGACGTTTTCCAGGTTTAACAGCTCGCGTGACAGATGATCGATAATACGACCCGGCGTGCCCACTATGATATGGGCACCATGCTCGAGCGAGCCAATCTGCGGCCCCATAGGAACGCCACCACATAAGGTCAATACCTTGATGTTATGAATACCGCGAGCCAGAGTACGGATCTCTTTCGCTACCTGATCGGCTAGTTCTCGGGTCGGACACAAGACCAGTGACTGAATGCGAAAACGCTTCACATCTAACTTATTCAATAAACCTAAGCCGAATGCTGCGGTTTTACCCGAGCCAGTTTTTCCTTGGCCAATCACATCTTCACCGTTCAATATAGCCGGTAAACTTTGCGCCTGAATGGCTGTCATCGAGTCATAACCCATGGTCTTAAGGTTATCAATTAACTCAGGTTTCAAGGTCAATGTCGAAAATGACATATTTGTGTCTGCTTTGGGGGTAACTTGGCTCAAGGTCTATTCCTATTTTTATCACAACGACAAGCTCGTCATGAAAGCGACTACCAATAATAAACCACTGATATGCCGCTGAGATAAATCGAGTTTATTAAGCTAAATATCACCCCGTGAAATCGATGAAAATCTGGCTTAATAATAATGGGCGGAGTATAGCAAGTATTGAAATGACTTGCTCGTATCACTGGCACCATACCTAGACTCAATCTATCTGTATCGATCAAGGTACTGAGTTATCCAAGCAGATTTATTCAATCCTCTCTCCTCTGAGCGTCAAGGCCATTCTCTCAACCCACCATTGGTTACATCCCTGGCATCATCTATAACTACCTATAGCGCTCTATCTATATTAAACAGGATTATCAAGCAAGTTTATTCAATCCGCTCACCTCTGAGAGTCAAGGCTATTCTCTCAACCCACCAATCGATCGCGTCTCTGGCATCATCAGTGGAATCAATCATGGTACTAAAATCCTTAGATCCAGCTTTTCTGTCGATAACCGCAACAATAGGATCGCCGCTATTGGCGTCACTAAACATCATTTCTATGGTGGCACTGCCAACATTGGTGTGCTCCCCTGTCACCACTTTAGCTATGCTCGAGATCCCGAGTCCAATTGGCAATATGCTGCTCGTAACCGCCAGAATAGGGTTGGGTGTCTCTATATTCGTCAACGCGACACTGATCCTTAATGTCTTCTCCCTCGGTATTTCCACAATCTCAAAACGGGCCGATGCTTTTTGTTTTATTCTTTCGAGTAGATAATCAGATACTTCGATAATCTCCTTTTCAGATAAATTATCGTAACGAGTCTTATCACTCAAGACTAACCAGACCCGGTCAAGAATCACGCTATCGTACTGCTGAAGTATTTCATTAAGATCTTTGATGCTCTTGATACCCGGCTTGGACCAAATAAGATCGCTGCCACCTTCAGGCCCAGCTCTAAAATCATCAAAGCTGCTAAACATTTGTGATTGACGATAATCTTGAATGACGCCGCATCCACTTAATAGCAATACAAGCACAGCCACTACAACTCGATAATGTTTCATATCCATCCAAATAAAAACAAGAGAACTACACATATGAGTAGTCACATTGTAGCGTAGAGTACTTCATGAGAAGGCTTAGGTATAGAGGGAGATATGGATCTACTTAGAGATATTTAATGAAATTGAGGTTTCGATGAGACTCTATCATTCATATTATTGTTATCCAGAGCTTGAGTAAGTGTTATAAGTTAATGGCTAGATATACCAAGTGCAATTGCGACAACATCTTTTCTATATCGATTATTTATCTATTTTACTTAAGCACCCTTGATCAATAACTTAAACCGCAAACTAGCTATTGCTAGCCTGGTGAAGTTAGCAGCTGATACCAATAGGCATAGGCAAGTGAAACGCACGCAATTAAGATACAGTTAAGCTAAAGGTGAGGATTAGACGTGGTGGTTAGCTTTATAATCGACTCCGGCAACACTCGATTCTACAAGCAATTACAGGTACTCTCTGCCATTCCTCCAATTAGCTTCCTTTTAATGGCATACCTATGACAAAACCTAATATAACTAAACAGCAGCTTCTCGATATACTTAAGTCTTGGGGGGAACAAAAGATAAGCTCTGATCAGCTTCAGGGTTGGATGGTAACGAACTACGACCCTGATGACAATGATATAGGTCTTGGTGAGCCGGAGTGGACTCAAGAAGCAATGAACATAGTAATGAATGAATACGAAATCGCTAAACAAGAAAAATTTCTCCTAGCCAAGTATCAGCTAGCTATTAACTTTATTAGCGCAGATGAATCTAAATTTAACCAAACCAGGCATCTATTTCTACATGAAGGCTTCTGCGATTAATCCACGGCAAAACGACACTACATATTTGTGATCCTTGTATCATAACTCAGAAGTTTTTCACAATGCGATATACATTTTCAACACAAAATAACATCAACCTCCTATACTTATGGCTACATAGGAGAGCTTAGAATGTTGAAACTGAATATCCAGCGCAAGGTAGTACTCACTACCTTGGCCTCAGTCGTTTTGTCTATATTGATCATTAGTGTCTATTCACTCAGTACTAGTCGATCGATAATCTTAGAGAGTACCTTAGACAGAGAACTTCCTGCAGTGCTTGGAGAGGTCGCTAACGACATAGATGCTCAGTTGCTTATGCCTATTACGATTGCAAAAGTCATGGCCAACAACGTCGATTATCAACAGGTTATTCGCTCAGGAGACAGGGCTGATAGCCATCAAAAAATCATAAGTTATCTTAACAATATCCAGCAAGAATTCGACACCATCGCAGCCTTTCTGGTTTCATCTGAGAGTGGACGTTACTTCACCCAAAGTGGATTATTTAAGACCATCTCTCAATCAGATCCTAAGGATCAGTGGTTTTATAATTTTATCGCCAGTGGCAAAGATTACGAACTAAGTTTAGATATCGATGAAAGCAATCAAACACCAACCCTCTTCATTAATTACCTAATGAAAGTCGACGGTAGACCCAGCGCAGTAGCAGGAGTAGGCTTATCTTTGTCGAGCTTAGCAACCAGCATTAAACAGTACCAGATAGGGACTAATGGCATCGTCTTCCTCACCGATGATCAAGGAGTAATAAAGCTGCATCCGGAAACAGGTAACATTGGAAAAAATATCAAGAGTCTGGGAGATATTGACACTGGTTCAATCCTACAAAAGCAAAAGTTTTCAACCACAGAATATCAAGATGCTGGCACTGATATGTTAGTTGCCAGTCGTTACCTTCCAGAAATTGGCTGGTATCTTGTTGCACAAGTGCCCAGTGATGAGATTTTTGGCGCCCTAAATCGAGCCACATGGTCTGTGGCTGTAATGGGGCTAATTATCGCTATCCTATTCATGGTCATCAGCGCCTGGTTAATCAATCGACTAATATCCCCCTTCGGCGAACTAGCTAACATGCTCGAAGCGATAGGGGACGGTGATGGAGACCTCACGATACGCCTGGATGACTCTAGACGTGATGAAGTGGGTAACATGGCCAGAAGTTACAACAAGTTTGTCAGCTATCTGAGTAGCACCCTAAGAAGTGTATCAGCTACGGGAAATGACTTGTATGAGGCCGTTGAGAGAATAGATAACCAGGCAAAACACATGGAGGGAGACATCACAGACCAAGTTAGTAAAATAGAACAGATTGCCACTGCCATTCACGAAATGGGGATGACAGCAGAGGAAATAGCTGGCAGCGCAAATAATGCGGCAGAGAATGCTCAAATAGCCGAAGAGGCTGTAGTACAAGGTAACTTGTCGGTACAGAAAACAATTTCAAGCGTCTCTACCATGAGTGAGCAATTACTCAACACCAGCCAAACCATCGGCCAGCTTGCCGAAGATGCTAACTCAATCGATACGGTACTGGAAGTTATCCGTGCCGTATCAGAGCAAACAAACCTACTCGCCCTCAATGCCGCCATCGAAGCCGCTAGAGCTGGTGAGCAAGGTAGAGGCTTTGCCGTAGTAGCTGATGAAGTCAGGACTTTGGCCTCACGAAGCCACGCATCTACAGAAGAGATAAAAGGCATTATCGAGAAGCTACAATCCAAGACCCATGAAGCGGTTGGGGCTATCGAAAGAAGCACTGAGCTAAGTAATAATAGCCAGGCAGAAGCGACTATTTCCGGCGAACACCTACAAAGTATCTCAAAAAACATCAAGGTGATGAACGAGATGAGTATCCAGATCGCCACGGCTACGGGTGAGCAATCAAACGTAGTTGGTGAGATTAGCCCGCATGTCACCGCAATCGCAGATATCTCCAGCACAAGCAGCCAAGTCGTCCAACAAACATCATTAGACTGTAGCGACCTGAGAGAAATGGCAGTTCAACTCAACGAACTGGTAGGCAGATTCAAGATATAAGCTTCTAGAGTCTGCAAGAATTGAAGCCATCAATTCAATTGGTGGCTTCTTCCTTTCAAATAAAGACTTCCCTCCATATTCGAATACACATGATGCTTGTCCTAGGCCCAAGGAATCCTTTGCATGCGCTGTATTCAGCTGCTTTGTAGCGAGAGATGACGTAGTCGTCGAACACGGGGACAAGCCACATGTATGTGGTGAATGTCAAAAATGCATGGATGACATTTCTGACCAAGCTCAGCGGCGTGGCCACATCGAGCGTAGCTCTTCTGTACAAAGCACCTTTTCTAAAGATTGCAGCCCCCACGAAGTAGGCACATGAGGCGGAGAAATAGCGCGTTGGATACGCAGCATGAATAGTTTGGAACAAAAAGCGGTGACCCCTTCCAATGGCCAATGACCCAACATGATACTTGCCGAAGGCCGAAAGTAGCGCTTTGGATGCGCAGCATTCAGCTACTTTGTGCGAGAGACGACGTAGTCGTCGAACTGGAGAGCCTGACCGCCAGGGATGGCGAAAATGCCGTTAATGCATGGATGCAATTAACGGCCACACTGCGTTAGCAGCTTTGGGCTGCATGTGAAGTAGCTACTTCGCGGAGCGTATATACGAAAAAAGCCCTAGCATTTTCTGCTAGGGCTTTTTTCGTGTATTAGGCGCCTGGAAATGACCTACTCTCGTAGTCCACGAAGTGGACACATGGGGGTGAAATTACGGCGATTTGAATACGTAGTATTCAGCCCTAATTGAACGCGGAGAAACTTCGTTTCGTAGCGGGAGAGCCCGCTCAGCGGCGGGGCGACATCGGGGGTAGGCATTCATGCCTTCCTAAGTGGATAAGTCACCTGATATCTGTACCGGTAAGTTCGAGCTATTCAGCCAAACTTTATTAAATCCCAGACGCAAAAAAGCCACCTTATTCAGGTGGCTTTTTCACTTAATGAGCGCCTGGAAATGACCTACTCTCACATGGGGAGACCCCACACTACCATCGGCGCGATTGCGTTTCACTTCTGAGTTCGAGATGGATTCAGGTGGGGCCACAATGCTATGGTTTCCAGACTAATTTGACGATTACTTTCAGCTTTTTAAAAAAGCTAAAGGTAAAAGAATTTAGAAAGCTTATAAATAATTGGGTTTAGTACACGGATGTACTGTATGTCATAAATGCAGGAGCATTTTATGACCAACTTAAATCAAGTTCGTATTCTTTTGTGCTTATGAAGTAACACAC